>CALDUB010000150.1 GCA_937923465.1 uncultured Saprospiraceae bacterium | reverse complement strand
GTCGCATCACCTTCCAAGTCAATTCCTTGCGCCTCAAGGATTGCTTTTGTTTCCTCCGAAATATCAGCACGGTCAGTGCCGAGGAGAGCTATTTTTGCCAAGTCTTTTAGCATAGTTAAAAATATCGCGAAAAGTATCACGGTCGTTCCACGCCGTGAATATATTTTGCACGGGGTAGAATCTGCGTGTTACTCAACACGCCGTGGAACGGACGTGATACTATGCAAACAATTCCATAGAGATATTATCTGCCAACAATTTCCCTTTCTCCGTCAAACAATATTTATTCTCTTTTTTAATCACCGTTTCATTTTCTAAAAACGGCTGCACATTCTTCAAGAAATGCGCCTGAAAATTATCAGATATTTTATCAAAATTAACACCCCACATCGTCCTCAACGTTGTCAAAACATACTCATTATATCTCTGGTCAGCAGACAAATCTTCTTTCTCAAAAGGCAATTCTCCAGACTTCATACCCTCCATGTACTTCGCATTATTCGCCACATTCCACTGTCGACTCTCCCCATTAAACGAATGCGCAGATGGACCAACCCCAAGATAATCCTGACCACTCCAATAATTAGAATTGTGTTTTGCATACATTCCCGGTTTTGCAAAATTACTAATTTCATAATGCTCAAAACCAGCCTTTCTCAACCTCGCAGTTAAGTATTCAAATTGTCGCGCCGTCTGTTCTTCATCAACAGGTTTAGATTTTCCTTTTTTGATAAAATGCTCTAAAGCCGTTTTAGGTTCGACAGTCAAGGCATAGCAAGAAATATGCGGAACATCTAAAGCTAAAACTTGCTCAATATTTTCTTGCCATTGTGCATCATCCATTGTCGGCGTACCATAAATCAAATCAACGGTGAGATTTGTAAATCCATAAGATTGCGCCCGCTGAATACAATTTGCTGCTTCGTCCGCATTGTGAGCGCGGTTCATATATTTAAGGTCAGCATCTGAGAAAGACTGGATACCAATACTTAGGCGATTGATAGGAGAGGTTTTAAAAATCTCCAATTTTTCATTAGTCAAATCATCAGGATTTGCTTCCAGAGTTATTTCCGCCTCAGGAGACAAAACATACAACTCATTTATCTTCGCAAAGATTAAATCCAAATCTTCACCAGACAAAAGACTAGGCGTCCCGCCACCAAAATAAACAGAATCCAAAGGCGCATCACCTAAGTAAGCTCTCTGCATTTCCAATTCTTGGACAATCGCAGCGACCATATCCGACTTATATTTCAAAGAGGTCGAAAAATGAAAATTGCAATAGTGACAAGCCTGCTTGCAAAAAGGAATATGTAGATAAATACCAGCCATCTTTTAACTATAAACTATAAACGTTTTAACTATGAACTTTTTGAAAAGTCGTTTCTCTAAATGGATAACAAACTTTCTAAGTTCGCGTTGTGTTAAAGAGGAAAAAACTCTGCGTCTCTGCGCGCTCTGCGTTTTGACCTGACAAAATTACTAATTCTCTCCATGCAAAAGGCACAGCATCGTAAATATCGTTTTTTTCTGACAATCCTCGTCTGTATGATTTGGGTTCAGACGGGCGTATTTGCGCAGCGCATCACACTTGATATTCTTCCCGAAGACACGGATACAACCTTTTTTCAAGAAAATACGGTCTATGAAACGAGCTTTGTGGATACTTTTTCTCTCTACAATCAACTCGCTGATTTACGTTTGCAACTCAACGGACAAGGATATTTAGAAGCTTCAACTGATAGTTTGATTTGGAAAGATAGCACCGCGACTGCGCATTTTCATTTAGGGAAACAATACGAATGGGCTTTTTTGAAAAACGGAAATGTAGAAAATACGCTCTTAGAGCAAACAGGTTTTCGAGAGCGATTGTATCAAAATAAGGTCTTTACTTACGAACAATTGCGAGAAGCACAAGAACGCATCTTGAGTTATGCAGAAAACAATGGATTTCCTTTCGCGGTAGTTTGGTTGGACAATGTGAAAATAGAAGAGGGCAGAATTTCCGCAGAATTATTTATGAATAAAGGGCAATTTGTCACCTTTACAGGCATTGAGACGGAAGGAAGTGCGCGGATTTCTAATCAATATCTAGAAAATTATTTTGGAATAAAAGAAGGCGAACCTTATAGCAAAAAGAAGATTTTAGATATTAGTGCGCGGGCAAAGGAATTGCCATTTGTGAAGGAAAAAAGGACGGCAGTCATTTCTTTTTCACCTAATAGTGCAACGGTAAATTTATTTTTAAGCAAAAAGAAAGCCAGCCGTTTTGACTTTTTAGTGGGATTATTACCAGGTGAACGCGAGGATATAAACGGTGTGCCTGTCCAACGATTGTTGGTTACAGGGGAGTTGAATGGTGAATTGCAAAATCAATTTGGGAAAGGAGAGCGTATCTATTTGAAGTTCGAAAGACTGCGCCCAAGTGTGCAAGAAATTGAGTTAGAGTTTAATTATCCATACATTTTAGAATTGCCCTTTGGGGCAGATGTTTCCTTTCAGCAATTTCGAAGAGATAGTACATTTAACAATGTAGGTTTTGATGCAGGCGTGCGCTATCTTTTAGAAGGCGGTAATTATTTGAAGGCATTTTACAGCAATACTTTTACCAATGTTCAATTTATTGATACCGATAAAATTATCGAAACGCGCCGTCTACCCGAAAATTCAGATGTA
>CALDUB010000149.1 GCA_937923465.1 uncultured Saprospiraceae bacterium | reverse complement strand
ACTTGTGTTGCAATATTCCGATTTTCGTATTCTCCCATGAAAAGAATTTTATTTTGGCTATTCGCCGTTAATCTTTTGAGTGCAGCAGTACTTTGTCCCGACTCTCTTCCCCAAATCAATAAACGAGCGGGCTGTTTGATTTGCAAAAAAGCCTCAATCAATAAGTTGATGCCCTTCGAAGGAATGTGTGTACCGATATAGCTGAAGGTATATGGACGGTTGGACGAAAGCTGATATGTGAATTTCAGATGAGTATAAGAAAAGCCATAATCTAAATATTGAATGTGTTCTTCTAAAATTCCAAAATCGCGTACAAATCTATTTTTCAGATACATCGAAGGTGCAATAAACAAGTCAATCGCGGGCAAAAGTTCACGAACGGCTTCCATCCGGCGTTTTACCCAGTCTGTCCAATACACAGTATCGCGTTCTGCATCCTCAGGGCGACAGGATTGCAACATGCGGTAGCAGTTAAGCGCGCATTTTCTGTCTTCCTGACCACTACATAGATTATGCAATTGCTTTCCGTCAAAATTGCGTTGCAAAAACTGACCACGAGGACACATCAACCAAAAATCATGTAAAGTGAAAATCACAGGAATTTTTGCCTTTTTCGCTTCATGTACGATACCAATTGACAAATGATTTAAGTGTCCGATATGAATAATGTCGGGTTGAAAACCTTGTATCAAATTGGTAAAGGCTTCATTGACTTGAGCTTGTTCGTAGCCATCTTTTTCGCGCGGTAGATTAGCCAAGGTCAAGGGAATACCGTTTCTCGTTTCACTTCTCACCGCAAAATCCAACTGATAAGGATTTTCTTCTCGTGTGAATACGCGAACTTCATGTGCTTTCGCTAACTGTTCGCAGATGTTGCAGCTGTACACCTCCGACCCGGCATTATAGGTCGGAGGATAGCCGTGGATTACTTTTAAGATTTTCATCTTTTAGGTGATTTCTATTTTACAGATTCTATTCCTGAAATTTTGATAGAGCAACCGTTATTTCAGTTGAAAAGAAAGAAAAGTCCTGATGGTTTATGTCATCGGGACTTTTCCATTTTTAGTGTGAAATTATTCGAATTAAACGTTTTATGTGTTTTAATCCGTATTAAAACGGATTAATGTGAATAAAATGCGTTTAATGAAACTTTTAATGTGTTTTGTATTCGTATTAAAACGGATTTTAATTAGAAATTGAATTTGTTCAAGCTAAAACTTGCGTATCCCTCACCCCCAAACATATGTAACCTCACACCCCTTACAAAGTCGCATCTCCTGCAAATACTCATCAATAGAATACCAACCGCCAGTCTTCTGCCAAATATCCAAACCACGACCTAAAATAATTTTCCAACCATTATCTAAGAGGATAGAACGGTCATGAATATTCTCGTCAAACTCGTAGGAGAATATAATCCCTAAACTTTCCAAAGACAGACGCATTGTCTCAAAAGCCTCTTTTGCACCTTGGATATAATCCTCATTGTTGGATGTAACCAAGTGTAATTTTAATTCTTCTTGAGGCTTTTTCTTTAGATATAGGAGTTTTGCAAACTCCATGAAATTGCGCAACTGATAGGGCAAGCGAATGTATGGGTCAATCAACGTGACTTTTGTCGCTTCTTCTAAGTAGTTACCAAAAAGAACATCGTAGGTAATATTCCTTTGGTTATCGCGAATAATTTTTTGACCTTCCGTCGGTTTTACTTTTTCTTCAGCTTTGGTGACAGTAGGTAGGGTAGGAGTGGTAGCTTCTGGTTTTGCACCTTCTTCGACAGAGGGAGTGCCGTATTCAATTTCCTCTAAAGTTTGAATTGTTATCTTCTCACCCGTTGATTTAACAACATAACTAAAATCTACATTGTCTTCGCGAAAGGTCTCATCCATTTTACCCAATTGCAAACGGACGCGCTTCCGGTTTTCAATGGCAAAGTTTAATATTTCCTGTGCCTCTGCTTCTGAGCAATCACCATGCGGATGAATGACTTTAATCAAACCAGAAAAACTCTTAGAAATAGCCGTTTTGTCCCGAGTTGTAATTGTAGTGGACAAGTCAAAATACTGTCGGTAGTCTTGTGTTCTATCCTCTTTACGCAGCTCTTTTAATATCTCCGCTAAATAATCAACGATGAAACCGTAATCATCGGAAAACATCTCATTCCGTAATTTCTGAACTTCCCAACCAGGTAAGTAAGCATGCATTCTATCCAAAAATGCCGTATCATAATAGTCTTTTGGTAGGGCATCAAATAAATTCGAATGCCGCATCATGTAAGGAACAGAATGGTCGGTATTTCCCACAAAAACCATAGATGCAGACGCGCCGTAAACTTGCGTACCACGCGAAAAGGACTTGTTAGCCATGTAGTTTTTGAGGATGTCAACCAAACCTCTATCTGTCTTCTTTGTCTTACCTGCAAATTCATCATAAGCAACCACATCCCAATAACCTACCAAACCAATTTCGCCAGTACTGTTATTGACAAATAGTTTGGCTTTGGAAACTTCTCCTCCTGAAATCAACATACCATGCGGTGATAATTCCGAAAAGATGTGAGATTTACCGGTTCCTTTCGGACCGAGTTCTATTAGATTGAAATTGTTTTCCGCAAAAGG
>CALDUB010000148.1 GCA_937923465.1 uncultured Saprospiraceae bacterium | reverse complement strand
CACGCCCCAAATTTCGGGGATGTTAGTTGGTTTATATACTGGTGGTATTCCCAATATGAATGCCATCGGAAAAGCACTCGAAGCAAGTCCCGAAACTCTAATCTATCTCAACGCCGCAGACATCGTTACAGGTGGAGCTTATTTACTTTTTTTAACTTCTTTTGCGCCATTTATTTATGGCAAATTTTTAAAGAAAAATGAAATCTATATTGCTGATAGCCAAAGTGTTGTGATTGAAAAGGAAGAAGTAACCCTACCTGTTTTCTTACGAAGTCTTGGTTTGACTTTAGCTATTGTTGCTGGGGCAGCAGGCTTAACTTTATTACTTACAGGTGAGCTCAAGTCAGTAAGTATCATTCTCTTACTTTTGACAACATTTAGTATCATTGCTTCTCTTTTCCCAAGAGTCAGAGCATGGAAAGGGACATTTGAAATAGGAGAGTACTTCATCTTAATCTTTTGTGTCGCGATTGGTTTATCTGCGAATTTTTCCACTGTACCCGTCGAAGGATTTACCTTGATTGCTTATACAGGAGCCGTTTTATTGACGACTATCTCTCTGCATTTGATATTCTGTAAGATATTTAAAATTGATAGAGATACGATGTTGATTACTTCGGTGGCGGCATTGTATGGTCCACCTTTCGTTGGACAGATGGCGAGCGTGATAGGTAGCCGAAAGTTGCTTATCTCTGGTATGGCGACTGGATTGGTGGGCTACGCACTGGGAAATTACCTTGGTATTTTTACAGCGCGGGTGTTGGAGGGAATTTTTTAGATAGTGTTTTCATTTTGGACTTTGGACGAAAGATGTTAGACGTCAGATTTTAGACAAAACAACCGAAAAATGTACTGAGGATAAAACGATTAAATTCACCTTACATATATTTGAGTCTAATATCTAACATCTTCTATCCAAAGTCCAATGAATCGAATGCACAAAAAAAGCGTCAGATATTTAAATCTGACGCTTTTTTGTAGCTGAAAACCAAAGAACTAAGTTGAATTAATCCTTTACTTCTTCAGGAATTTCATTAATCGGCTCTGTCTTCGTTTTCTTAGATAAGATACGACGGTAGCGTTCTGGATGTACACGGATATCGCTGGTCATCAAAGTAATACTTTTTGAAACTTGATTTAAGTTTTCGTACAACTCTTTGTCATTCAATAACTTACCAAGACTTCCTTCTTCTGAATTCGCCTTGTCCATAACAGCAGATAACTTAACTACAGCTTCATCAGCTGTTTGCATTACCTTTTTCATTTCTTCCAAAGTAGAGTTCGCAATACTAACAGTTTTGCCCATATCTGCTTTATTCAAGCTTGCTGTCATTGCATCTACATTTGCTAAAATGCCTGTGATTTTTGAATTATTAGCAGCTAAGTTTGAAGTCAAACTCTCTACGCTACGTAATGTCTGTTCCAAACTCCCCGTAGAGTTTGCCATTAAACGGTCTAGACGAGTTGTCGTTTTTTCTAGATTATTTAATGTTGCTTGCAAACTTGCGAATGTTTTACCAATTTCGCTTGTTGAGTCTACACTGCCTCCCAAGGAGTCAACCAAGCTAGTCACACCGTCTTTCATCACATCAACATAAGCTTTTGCATCAGCAGGGTCACCAATCATTGAACTAATCAAGCCTTTAGATTCTCCCGTTAAGTAATCATTACTCTGTGCGCAATCTGCACCACTACACACGGTATTATAATCTAAGAGAATTGCTTTTCCGCCCATGACACCTGTAGAGACGATAATCGCTTTAGCGTTTTTCGGAATATTTAAACTTCCGTCGACGTTCATTTCAACGATAATCTTAGACGGGTCATCTGCTTTCATGTAAACATCACGTACTTTTCCTATCTCCAATCCATTTTTCAAAACGGGATTAGAAGGTAACAGTTGGTCTATATTAGTGTATTCCGCATAAAATAGGTAATCTGAAGAAAGAACATTTTGTCCTTTTAGATATTTGAATCCTAAAATAAAAACTGCTAGGGCCGCGGCTACAAGAATGCCTATTCTGGTTTCTCTTGACATTTATTATTGAGATTATTAGATGTTAGTTTTTGATTGTAAATGATTACCTCATTGATAAAAAATCTAACATCTATCTTAAATTTATTATTCTGTGGAAAAACGTACCAAATCTATACAGGTTCATTTTCGTGGCACAAAGATAGTTTTTTAGCTGAAAAAAGGCATTGATTTAACGAAAACTCCTAATTTTCACCTAATTCTGCCTTTGCTTTACTAATCGAAATTTTTTCTCCGTTTTTATAGGCGACAACCCATGCTCCTTTAAATCCGCGTTTGTCTAAGTCTCGTCGAGCAGCATTTGCCTGTGCGAAACTATCAAAACCACGTGCTTGATATTTCAAAAGTCCTTTTTCGCGTACGACCTCAATCAAATATTCAGAAATGTTGAGCCAACGCCCCCTTGAAGTATCCAAAGAGGTCTTAGATGCCGCTAATTGTACTTTGTATTGAATGGCAGCCTTGACTGGTTGAGAATGACTTGGAGTTGCTACGGTTGCAGACTTTGCCGTTAAATTTGTTGAATTATTCGAATTTGGTTGCTGTCGCGCAAGGACAACTGTTTTTCTAGGTGACTCTGGAGTGATGACTTTTGGCGCTGTACTTTTACGTGGCTCTTGACGGCGGTAAGGAGCGCCCCCAGTTTGCTTTGTGACCGTTGTTTGTCTGATAGCTAAAGGAGCAGTGCTTTCGCCCTTTTCCATAACCATTCTATATTCGGAAAATGCTTTTGCTATGACATTTGCCATACGATTTTGTCCTTCGTTAGAACTTAGAAATTTTTGGTCACTGCCATTAGTTAGATAGCCTGTCTCTATAAGGACAGAAGGCATCGTTGTTTCGCGTAGTACGAGAAAACCAGCTTGTTTGACGCCACGACTGCGCATGGGAGTATGGTCTTTGACATTTTTTTCGACTTGACTAGCAAAAAGTAGACTTTGTTCTAAGTAAGCATTTTGATATAAGGACATAGTAATATGCCCTTCGTTGCTATTTGGGTCAAAATTATAAGTTTGTGCATAATTGTCTTCAAATAAAACGGAAGCATTTTCACGTTTGGCAACATCTAGGTTTGCTTTCATTTTGTGGGCACCTAAAACATAGGTCTCCGAACCACGCACATAGTCTGCATCTCTAATCGAGTTACAATGTACCGAAATAAATAAATCTGCCTGTATTTCATTTGCAATAGCGGCACGACGATTAAGAGGAATAAAAACATCACGGTCACGCGTTAGAATAACCTGAATATCAGGATGTTGCGCTTCTATGGCAGCCTTCATTTTCTTAGCAATAGCGAGGGCGATATGTTTCTCTGTACTAGCTGAACCCGAGCAACCTCCGTCATGTCCACCATGTCCAGGGTCAATTACCACTTTTTTAATGCGATAATTCGGACTATATTTGCGGTCACTTTCAGAGCACAGATTTTTAGCAAAATCAATCGCCTCTGTTTCATTTGCCGTTTGCACCTGAGTTGTAGATAAATTGCAGCCGTATTCATGGTTTGCAATATGAAGACAAACCTCTTTATGCGTTTTATAAATGTTAAAGTGGGTATCGAGGAACGGCAAAAGAGCAATAAGTGCCGTTATGAATATCAGTTGTGTTTTCACCATAGTTTTATAGTGTTATCTTTTTGTAGTTTTTTTGGAATGAGTGGCTTGTTATACCCCCCTTCGGGGAGGTTAAGGAGCTCAAAACTCATACTTTACCAATCCTCAAAAAGAGTTTTTTTCCTATAAGATGACTAAAAATAGCCAAGCCATTTTCCGACAAAGTACAAAAATACTTCTTTTAGGTCTAATTTTCTGTTTTTTTGCAGTTGGATTGATGGCACAAGACCGTCCAGTCCAAGATTCGCTCGTGATTTCGAAAAATGAAATCAACTTCGACTCTATTAAACAAGCAAATACCCGTCCTTCTTTTTCAGATACTATACCTAGGATGCCTAGTCCGTCCCGTAATGCTAATCCATTGAATAATGTGAAGTTAGCGGATGATGCTTTGGACGAGGCAATTGATTATAGTTCACGTGATTCTATGAAGATTGATGTAGAAAATAAGAAGATTTTGCTTTTTGGCGGGGCAGATATTACTTATACGAATATCAATTTAAAGGCTGATTTTATTGAATTTGATTGGGGTAATAATATTGTCACAGCATCGGGCTTGACAGACTCATTGGGGCGTATAACAGGAAAGCCAACATTTACAGACGGTACGGAAAATTTTGATGCGGGCGTCATTAAATACAACTTTAAGACGCAGAAAGGATTGATAACGGACGCGGCGAGTATTCAGCAAAATCTCTATGTTCAGGGTAAGCGTACCAAGTATGTTAGTTCGGGCGGTGACACGACTAAATCTGACATTATTTATAACCGAGATGCTATTTTTACAACTTGTGACTTGGGGCATCCGCATTATGGCGTGCGTTCTAATAAGCAAAAAGTTATTGCGAATGAGGTCGTGGTTATTGGACCTTCAAATGTAGAGATTGCTGGACTTCCTACACCATTATGGTTGCCATTTGGATTTTTTCCGATAAGCACGGGAGCAAGTACAGGATTGATTTTTCCTAAAGGTTATGAATACGACCCGCAGTGGGGTTTTGGTTTGGCTGAGGTGGGTTGGTACTTTCCGATTAATGATTATGTCAATTTTAAGGCGACTGGAGATATTTATGTCAAAGGAACGTATAAACTGAAAGGGCAAGCGGATTATCGAAGACGTTATCGTTATACGGGTAATTTTAGAATGGAATTTGCCAATTATAATAACGAAAAGACGGATGGAACACGGGCACGAGACAAAGCTTTTATTGTCAATTGGGCACACCGACAAGACCCTAAGGCAAACCCGAACCGCTCTTTTGGTGGTAGCATAAATTTTCAAACGAATAACGCCCTTTCTAAGACAAGTAACTCACTTGAAGCCGTAGAGACTGGAACTATTTCGTCTAGTTTTAGTTACGATGAAAAATTTCCTGGACGACCGTATTCATTGAGTATGGGCTTGCGTCACTCACAAAACACGAGTACACGCGCTGTTACCTTAGAGGCACCGTCGGCTACCTTTCGATTGAATCGTGTAAAGCCTTTTAAACGTAAAAATCCAATCGGTGGGAAGAAATGGTATGAGGATATTGCTATTGATTACACGGGAGAGGCGCGTAACCGTCTCACGGGGACGGACACGACTTTTTTTCAGAGTGAAACTCTTGAAACTGCCCAATATGGCGCACGTCATAAAACTTCCCTCTCTACGGCATTTCGCGCCTTAAAACATATCAACATTAACCCTTCTGCAAACTATGAAGAGATTTGGTTTTTTAAGACTTTAGACAAAGAATTTGAACCTACTTTTGATACGACGATGACCATCACTAATGGCATTACAAAGATTGATACGGTAACACGTGGTACTGTTACAGATACTTTGGTGAATGGTTTTACGCCTTATCGTAAGTTCAATATGAATGTGAGCGTGAATACAAAGTTGTTTGGTACGATGCTTTTTAAGAAAGGAAAGCTGCGGGGTATTCGTCATACATTGACACCTACTATTGGTTTTACTTATGCGCCTGACCAAAGTAATTATTATAATACGGTGCGAACGGATACATTTGAGGAGGAAGAAGAAGATGAATATAATATTTTTCAAGGAGGTGTCTATAGTGCCTCGCCGCAAAGAGGGGAGAGGATGTCTTTAAATTATGGATTGGGGAATATCCTCGAAGCTAAGTTCTTCTCAAAAAAGGACTCTACGACTCGAAATGTGACTTTACTCAGAACTTTGGGGATAAGCGGTAACTATAATTTTGCAGCAGACACACTGAAATACAGTCAAATAAGTGCAAAGACCAACGCCAAACTTTTCAATGGTATTACGAATGTTACTTTGAGTGCTGTTTTTGACCCATATATTGAGAACGAAGATGGTCAACGACAAAACACTTTTCACTGGCGGACAAATGGAAAACCATTACGTTTTGATAATTTTACGAGTACAGTTAATTCATCCTTGACGGTCAAGAAATTACGGGAAATATTGACAGGAAAGAGAGAGGAAGAGGAAGACCCTGGTGCTCCAAGAGAAGATTTGGACGATAATATTATTAATGAAAGAGGACAGATTGATTTTGAAAATTTGCCATTGGCAACAACGGAAGAAATAGAAGCGAGAGAGAAATTGAGATTAGAAAAACTGGAGAAAGAGGAGTTGAAAAGAGAAGAGAATAAATTGAAAAAAGCAGACTTCTTGTCCCTGTTTGAAAATTTTGGAGTAAACCATACTTTTCGATTAAAAGTAGAAAGGATAGAAGATAGAGATACCGTAGTTATATCTGCGAATTCATTGAGCTTGAGAGGTAGTATTCAATTGACAGACCGTTGGAGATTTACGGGTTTGAGTTTTGGTTATGATTTTCGGACGAAGAGCTTGACTTATCCGACGATTGGTATTCAGCGAGATTTACACTGTTGGGTTATGGGAGGTTCTTGGCAGCCGTCTCGTGGCACATTTAGCTTTTATCTGCGCGTAAGACCAGGTAGTACTTTGGATTTCTTGAATGTACCTTATAAGAAGTCTCGTCCGCCTGCGGATGTGTTTGATTAGGTTTTAAGTGTCGGAGACGTTAAATTTTATTCCAAAAAAAAGAGGGTACGGACGCGCCATACCCTGCTAACAAACAAAACCAACTAAAAACCAAGTAATTCTTTTGGAGATATATCTCTGTTAGGTGTTCGATATAAAGAACGGGTTGGGCTTGTAAACGCTGTCTTTTGTTTGAGAAATTAACATTTGAGGCTAAGATTAGTCAGATAACTGACAAATTGAAAAGAGCATAAGAAGAAATAAAAAAGCGAAAGACAATGCATAGGCACTGTCTTTCGCTTTTTTATATTTATGAACCCATTGAAGGGTTTAATTCTGTCTGGTTACTTACTCACCAATTTGAGTACCAAAAACTTGTACCCAATAATCTCCACGTTGAGCAGCACCAAGGTCCTTGTAATCAGCGCTCATCATTTGCTTACAGTGATTAGAACTTTTTTTCCAGCCGTCGATAACATCAGCAATGTCACCTGGTACATAAGCTATATTTTCAGCGATAGTGCTCCAAGAGTAACCTGCTTCAAATGTGCGGTCACCTACTTTCGAGTTATCAGAACCTTTATGGTTAAAGAATTTTTGTGAATGCATGTCATATGCATGACGGTCGGCAGAACTAGAAAGTTCTTCATTCCATTGCAATGGCGCAACAGCAGGCATCTCAGTATCACCACAAGTACAACCTTGAGTACGGAGTGCATTAACTTCAGATAGCATAGTAGATGAAAATTCACTTAATTCGGCAGAAGAAAGTGTAGATATAGGAGTGACAGTAGATAGTTCGTCACGGTCAGCAGAGCAACTAATTGCAAATAGCAATGTGCAAAATAATAAGTTCTTTAACATGGGAAACACAAATTGCAGAACCTCTCAAGACTGGGAAAAGCCTAAGAAAAATTCAATGTCATGGGAAAAAATGTTAAAGAGAATCAATTAAAATAAACAATCCTTTATGTCTTACTTTCATCGGGAAATAAAAGCAATACAGATTGATATCTTTTTCTTTTCTCTGTCTTTAAAAAGTTTAACACTTCAGAAATGTTCAGTTATTCGGGAAAAAGACTGAATTTTTCTTGGGAAAGAAGTGTGGGAAAAAACTTATTAAAAAAGGCGTAAGCCAATTAACGCTTATCAAAAGGCATATATTATGCCGGGATTTGTGACATTAGTATTTTGTAAGAAAGAAGCAAGGAAACACAAGGAAAATCACTTTTCAAAAGAAGGAGAAACGTAGAAAAGTCTTGTTTTTTTGCTGTGAAAGATAGAAATGTGACATGATTAAAAAAAAGAAAAAATCGTTTCTTGCCTATAAGCCGGGTCCTGTATTCCGATACGAAATCAGAACTTCTATCATTTATCTACCCTCGCCCTCACGAACGAGATGTATCTACCTACCCACTGACATTTGAGCGTGTAACTCTCAAAGGCTTGCGCTTTACGCCAGCATACATGGTATTTCAACCCACAAGGTTTATCCGTCCTCTATATCACTAAAGAAGACCGTGCGCTCTTACTTTAAGGGCAAAGCCCCGCACGTTTTCACCCTTACCTCGACAAGTCGAGGCGGTAATTTTCTGCGATACTTTCTCTCTCTTATTTTGACCGAAATCAAAACAAAATGCTACCCGTTAGGTAGTGTGGTACACTGCGTTGCCCAGACTTTCCTCATCCCAAAAAAATGGGAAGCGATAGAACGGCAAGAAACGATAGGGCCAAGGTAGGGCAAAAGTGGTAGAGTTGTATAGTTATAAGGTGATAAAAGTTGAAGAGTTGTAAGGTTGGAGAGTTGTAAAGTTGCAGTGTACTCGTCAGAGTGGAAACTTTATAACTCTATAACGATACAACTCTATAACTTTACAACGATGCAACTCTACAACTCTTTTTCCGGCTTGATTTTTGGTCTATATTTCTTTTGAAAAACAAGACTATGAATTTAAATAACACTCCTTTCTTTTTGTGAGAAACAATTATTACGATTTTTCGTAATAATTTAACTGTTGATTATCAGTTTGTTCCTATCTTCACAGTCTGTTTTAAAATTATCGTAAGGCATTAGAGTTCTCGTATTATTACCATGCAAAATATAGGTATAAGTCTACCCTATACCGTTAACCAAAATATTGAATGCCGATTAACAACATAATAACCAAGCGTAATTATATTACTGGTGCATTGATTCTTTCTTTTTTTGCACTCGCATTTGGATTGGAGTTTTTCTTTACGAAAGACAGAAATTTGCATTCTTACCAATTAAGAATCGAGGATGCGCTGCATAAAACCGAGGAAGAAATAGATGACCTTTTTGCTGATACTTCTTGGCTTTTACGCCAATATTCGAAGGAAGCGCCCATTCAGACCTTGTTATCGGAGGACATGGAAAAATTGTCCCTTCTGACCGATAAAAATTACAACATTTGTCTATATCGCAATGAAGAATTAGTCTTTTGGACTAATAATCGGGTTTTTCTGTCGCCTAGTCAGGTGAAGGAAATGACTGACATGAAGAGGAAATCTACTTTTCTTGAGCTGCCCAATGGTTATTATGAGTTGCGAAAGATGGTTTTAAAAGACGGTAATCATTATGATTATTTTGCCGTCGCACTTATACCCGTTCGTAATAAATTTGCTCAAGAGAGTGAATACCTTATCAATCAATTTACGGGGCAGAAGAATATCCCCAAAGCCATAGATATTACGGATAAAATCACCGATTTTTCGATAAAGACCAAAGAAGGGAATACTCTTACCTATTTACAGGCTACTCGAAATTTTAAAGATACTTCTCAGCAAAAACTTTTACTGCTTTTTTACCTGCTGGCATTTGTCTCCTTGGGAGTTTTATTGAATGGAATTGCGGTTACAATTGTTAGAAAATACAAACCTTGGATAGGTGCAGCTTTTTTGGTGAGTACAGTATTTCTGCTGCGTTGGTTGAGTATCGCATTGAATTTTAAAGACGGTTTCTCTGATTTAAATATATTTACAGAGAGTTTTAAAACACCTGTACTTCAATCATCTTTGGGAGATTTGTTGATAAATATCATCATTTTATTGTGGCTGATGGTCTTTTTTCATCGAGAGTTTCAAGTCCGAAACTTTATTAATATTAGCAATCCAACACGTTGGTTCCTGACCACTCTTAACTACTTTTCTATTGTCTTAGGAATGCTGATGGTGGCATCCGTATTCAGAAGTTTGATACTGCATTCAGGTATCAAATTTGACTTTGATAATGTCTTCAATCTCAATATTTATAGCCTTTTTGCAGTCATAGGCATCATTCTTTTAGTCTTTGCGCATTTCTTGTTTAGTCATCGAATGATACTGACCAATGTGGAAGCTGGTCTATCTGTACCCAATCGGATGATTTGTCTGGCGATAGCAATTTTCATTTCATTGCCGATTATTGATTTAAATGAATTAGGCATTCAGTATAGCTTTTTTATCGTAAGTGGTTTGGCTTATGTCGGCTTATTTGATTGGTTTAAAGAGTCTCGATTGCCAAACCTAACATGGGTAATATTTTGGTTAGTTTTACTAGCCCTTTTATCTTCTTTATTACTCTTTAAATATAATAATGAGAAGGATGTTAATCGTCGTATTGACTATGCTCAAAAATTAGCAACACGAGAAGACGGTAAGCTAGAGACGAGCTTAAGTGAAATGCGTAAAACGCTGAAGAGAACGCCAACTTTTAAGTTTGTTGAGAATGCGGACAAAGACTCTTTAGAGATTAAACGGCTGAGCAAAATTCCTGATTTGTACTATACTAACCGGGAATATTTATTCAATAATTATTCTCACTCTCCACATATCTTTAGAGTAAAGGATTCTCTGATGTCTCGTCTGGTTTATCAGAAAAGATATGAGGAGGCTAAGAAAACTAAATTTTCGGGGGTTAGACTGTGGGAGAATGAGAATAAGACAGATTTTTCTTATTTTATTCGAGTCAATATCCCGCAAGCGGATGCGAATAAGCCCGACGGAGAAGCATTTTTAGAGTTTAAGCGCAAGCAGAAAAGCCCTTCAAAGGTTTATACAGAGCTACTTTTGAATGAGCAATACAAGGGCTTGGATGAGTTGAATAAGTATGATTATGCTATTTATAAAAGTGGAATTTTAGATGAGGAAGGCGGTAAGAAATTTGACCCAAGTTTGCGTGAAAATCAAGATTATCCCGCACCTGGTACTTACGAAGAAACTATAAATACTGCCGAATATTCTGAGATTACATTGACGGGAGAGGATGGCACGGTTGTTATCATCGGTAAAGATATGGGCGGATATTTAAAGCCGATTTCTTTATTTTCTTATCTCTTTGGTTTATTGGTTTTGGCGACTTTGATATTGGCGGTGGCGAATACGTGGATACAAGCTATTCCTCGCTCTTTGAATTTTTCATTGACGCGTAAACCTTCCTTGGGGAATCGTATCCAAATGTCTGTTATTCTTTTAATTTTGACATCCTTCGTTTTCATTGGAGCAGTAACGGTTTGGTTTTTCCAAAAATCATCTGCCCAATATCACGAAGACCGTCTCGAACGTAAAGTACGTGCAGCTTTGAAAGATGCAGAGCACGAAATAGACCTGATAGAGAGATTGGATAAGAAAGAAAATGTCTTAAAGAACTTGGTGAATCCTATTTCTGAAATTCACAGAATGGACATCAATCTTTATGATATAAATGGTAACTTATTGAGTTCCAGTGAAGAAGGTATCTTTAAAAAAGGTATAATTTCCCCTAAAATGGGCGCTTATGCTTTTCAAGTTTTGAAGAAGCAGGAGGTGTCAGAAGGAATTCAGAATGAACGCGTGGGAGATTTATCTTATAAGGCAGCTTATGTTCCTGTCCGAAATATAGACAAAGAGGTTATCGCTTATATGGGATTGCCTTATTATTCTAAGCAAAGAAAACTGCGGTCGGATGTCTCTGACTTTATGGGAACATTGATAAATGTATACGTTTTCCTTCTTCTTTTAGCGGGTGTGATAGCGATTGTTGTCGCCAATTCTATCTCAAAACCAATTACCAACCTCGGTATCATTTTGAGAAATGTACAGCTTGGAGGGCGCAATGAGCGTATTTTTTATGATAGAAAAGATGAAGTCGGACAATTGATTCAAGAGTATAATCGAATGATTGCTACGCTCGAAGAACAATCAGACCAGCTCGGTAAAGCTGAGCGGGAAGGGGCATGGCGTGAAATGGCAAAACAAGTTGCCCATGAAATTAAGAACCCTCTGACACCCATGAAACTCAGTATCCAACTCATGATGCATGCTTACAAGCGTAATCCTGACAATATTGGAGGAATGATACAACGGGTGAGTGATACACTAATTGAGCAGATTGATGGTTTGACAAATATCGCGACAGAGTTTAGTAATTTTGCTAAAATGCCTTCTGCTGAAAATAGCGAATTTGAGATTAATAACTTGGTGACAAATGTCCACGATTTATTCAGAAATGAAGACCAAACGGTAGATGTCACTCTCGAAATGCCACATGAACGCTTCACGGTTTTTGCGGACAAATCGCACCTCATGCGTGTACTCAATAACCTAGTGAAAAACGCGATACAGGCAATACCAGATGAACGCAAAGGACTCGTACATACTTCTGTAAAACAAGTTGAAAATGATGTTCTTATCTGTGTGAGCGATAACGGAACAGGTATCTCTGAAGAGATGAAAAGTAAGGTTTTTCAACCTTATTTTACTACTAAAAACTCAGGGACGGGTCTTGGTTTAGCTATTTCTCGTAAGATTATAGAAATGGTAAAAGGTCGTATTTGGTTTGAAACAGTAGAAGGAAAAGGAACAGATTTCTATATTCAACTGCCATTGGTAGCGGTGAATTCCCTACGGATGCTAGACAGTACGTCCGATTTTTCAATGGATAACAGACCGAAGGACGAGGAGTAAGAGTTGTATAGTTTGGACTTTAGACAGAAGATATTAGACGTTAGATTTGAGACTTTTTGAAGTGAAAATCAGATTTTGGATTTTAATTTATCTACGTGCAAATAGTTAATAATCAATGAAATATTGCACGTAATTAATCTTACCATTTGGAAAATCTAACATCTAACGTCTTTTATCCAAAGTCTAATAAAGTTGTAGAGTTTCTTAACTTTGCAACTCTAAAACTATACAACGTTACAACATACAACTTTAATACTGTTTTATGATAAATCCAGAACGGGCAAAGAAATTCAAAAGAGTTGCTGACCAGCGACAAAATCTTACGCTTATTTTAGAGAATATTCATGATAGTCACAATATTGGTGCGGTTATTCGCTCTGCCGACAGTGTGGGCTTGAGAGAGATTTTCTTAGTTTATACAGACCCTGCTTTACAAAAGAAAACGAAGAATACCTTATTAGGAAAGCGTACTTCTGGAGGTGCTCGCAAGTGGGTAGATGTCTATGAATACTTTTCTATTGAGGAGTGTTTTGCGCATGTGCGTAAGAATTATGATTTGATTTTGAGTACGCATTTGGGGGAAGAAAGTAAATCATTGCACGACTTAGATTTGACGCAGAGAGTGGCTTTGTTATTTGGAAATGAGCGTGACGGCGTGAGTAAAGAAGCCTTGGCTAAGAGTGACGGGAATTTCAATATTCCACAAGTAGGCATGGCTGAGAGTCTGAATATTTCGGTAGCTGCTGCGGTGACATTGTACGAAGCATTAAGACAACGAAAAGCTGCTGGGTTTTATGATGAGAACTTACCTTTTTCTGAGTCTGAACGAGATGCCTTATATGCAGAATATTTAGAAAAGCACGAAGAGAAAAACCGTGTTTGGTTTGCTAAGTAACGCGGTAGAAATAGATTCAGAATTTTGGGAAATAGATTTCGTTCTCAGTTTGGGCTCTGAAAACCGCAGAAGTGTTGATATTTTTAGGCTTTTCAAAGTGCAAAATAGCTTGTCCCGAATACTTTCGGGAAGGACTAAATATCTTGTCAAAATTCTGAATCTATTTTTTTCGCGTTACTAAGTAGAGACGCGGCATTGCCACGTCTCACACAAGGATGTATTTTTTAATTTGAACTATACGCATCATCAAATCGTTTTAAACACCATTATTCATTAAAAAAAGCACGCGCGTAGAAAGCGTGGTCACGGAAATGACGTGGTCACGATAGAGACGCGGCGGTGCCTCGTCTCTACTTATGTTCGATACCAAAGAAAAAGAAGATATAAAGAAATATTACGAGCTCTCATTAGAGGAACTTGATAAGGAATCTTTTGCCAAAAAAAGAAAGCAATTGCGCGCTAAGTATCATCCTGATAATTTTGAGAAATATGAAGATGAAACGGTGCGAGAAATGGCAACGGAGCGTTTTCAGAAGATAGAAACGATTTCGGATAAGATTGCTTCCTACTTTGCGGGAGATATTCCTGCGGCGGCTTCTGATGCGCCTAAGGGAGATTACCGACACAGTTCAGCTATTTTTGCAGCTAAGAAAATGAAGATTGAGATAATTGCAGATGATAAGGACCTAAAGTATCGCATATTTGGTCGTCGATACCGCTGGTTGCTTTTTGGAGATGAATTCAAAATTCCTGATACTGGCGCTACTATCGTCATGGATGAGGATTATAAAGGTCACAGTATTGGTTTTCAGGAAACGATTCGGATGTATTTGACTTTTGGAGAGGACCAGAAGCCGCAAGAAATTGTGGATTGGTTGTATCCTAGAATATCGGAAGGGGCTAAAAAGCTATTGGTAGATGGTCAGTCTGTAGAGGTTAATCCTGCTGCTATTTTGCAGGAGATACAGAAACGGTCTTTTTTGAGGTTGGGGGCGTAAATCTTAAATGCAAATCCAAGTATCAAATTCAAAGCATATTTTAAAATTTAGCTTGAGTTTGATACTTGTATTTCTAATCCTACCGATACAACAAATACGCCTCTCGCATTTCTCGATAATCCTCCAGTCCTGCGTTCCAGCTTGCACGTATCTCCGCTTCTGTCTTTCCAGCAATAATTGCCTTCCGCAACTTATCCGTCCCAGCCAATGTATCAAAGAATTTATTTGCCAAAAAGAAATTCTCTTTATCAGGAAAATCTTGATAAAAATCCATCAGATAAGTTAAATTAATCTTGCTTTGTTTCTGCAAATAAATCAACTCTAAGTTAGATAAATCATAACCATTACAGCTTTTGTTCTCATGCTTTGGATACTTTGCGCCAGGCATTGAAATTGGCGTGTAATCGTAGTTTCCGGTGGTAGACTTTGGGTCACCGAAGACTTGAAATTGCTTATCCGTGCCGCGTCCAGCATTAGCCGTTGTTCCTTCAAAAAAGCAGAGAGAAGGGTAGAGGTAAATCGAGTGCATATTCGGCAAATTGGGGGAAGGTTTAATTGGCAACTGATAAAACTCTTCATGGTCATAAGCTGCGCAAGGAATAACCGTTATCTTACATTGAATACCATTTTTTAACCATTTTTCACCGTTTACCATACGTGCATATTCGCCTACCGTCATGCCATGCACTACTGGCACAGGATGTAAACCGACGAAAGAACTGTATCCTTTTTCCAATATCGGACCGTCTATAAAATGTCCATTTGGATTAGGGCGGTCAAGGATTAAAACAGGGATATTTTGCTCCGCACAAGCTTCCATAACATAGCTCATTGTCGAAATATAAGTGTAAAAACGCGCGCCAACATCTTGGATGTCGAAAACGACCATATCAATACCTTTCAAGTCTTCTGGAAATGGCTTTTTACGTTTTCCATAGAGAGAAACGAGAGGAATACCCGTCTTGCCATCTTTCCCATTTTTGACACGTTCGCCCGCATCGGCAGTGCCTCTAAATCCATGCTCTGGCGCGAAGATTTTGCTAACTTTCATCCCGCTTTGTACCAGAGTATCAACTAGGTGCATCTCTTTGATAGTAGAGGTTTGATTGACGACTAAGGCTAGATTTTTTCCTTTTAATATAGGGAAGTATTTTTCGGTTTGTTGTGCTCCTGTGAGGAGTGGGTTTCGGGTTTCGGGTTGTGGAATTTGTACTTCTGTAGGTATTTTCTCGACTTTTGGGGTTTCGGGAGTTTGGGATTTACAGGAGAAAAATAGAAAAGTGGCGAGGATAAAAATTAAGCTGTATTTCATGTTTTTGTTTTTATTCAGGTGTCAAACTGGAACTCTGAATTTCTTTAACTTTAAAATATGGAAGTATTAATTTATAGAGGAATAGCTGACTTCTATCACCTGACTTCTGACTCCTTTTCCTCCACAAGACTAACAATTTTATCAAAATCATTCGCCTCAAAATAACGCCACTGTGCGCCCGATGGCTGCTGATTTCTAAACCAAGTCATCTGTCTCTTAGCATAGCGACGACTATTACGTTTTACTAATTCTATAGCTTCTTCCATACTAATCTCTCCGTCAAAATGCTTGAAAAACTCCTGATAACCAACCGTTTGTAAACTTTTTAGACTTCGTTTAGGATACAAGTCTTTCACTTCATCCAATAGCCCCGCCTCCAACATTTTATCAACCCGTAGATTAATCCGCTCGTATAACTTTTCCCTGTCAGAAGTCAACGCGATATAAATACATCTAAAAGGGCGTGGTGAAATATTACGTGTACGAAAAGAAGAAAAGGTCTTTCCCGTAGCCCGAATAACGGAAAGTGCGCGTAACACCCGACGCGAATTTGAGCTATCCACTTCGGTAAAATATTGTAGGTCTTTCTCTTTTAATTCAGCCTCTAGAGGAGCCAAGCCGCTTTCCTCTAACTCTTTCTCCAATTGTACTTTAACTTCCTCTGGGACGTCTGGAAAAACGTCTAATCCTTCACACAAAGCCTTGATATACATGCCTGAGCCACCAACTAAAACAGCGGTGTCATTTGTAGTAAATATATCTTCTAATTTTTTTAAAGCATCCCGTTCATAATCGCCAATACTGTACGCATCTTCAATACTCAAGGAGTCAATAAAATGATGAGGTGCAGCGGCTAATTCTTCGGCATCGGGTTTGGCTGTACCGATGTT
Organism: uncultured Saprospiraceae bacterium; assembly: GCA_937923465.1. GTDB lineage: Bacteria > Bacteroidota > Bacteroidia > Chitinophagales > Saprospiraceae > JAHDCG01. The sequence continues at coordinate 347 of CALDUB010000148.1, read as the reverse complement.
CATTTCACGATAAAATTGACGAGAATCTGCAGAGAGTATATCACATTTGTAGTGCTGTGCGAGTTGGATGGCGAGAGTGGTTTTTCCGATGGCAGTTGGACCTGCTATGACTAGGAGTGTTTTGGGTTTTGGGTTGTGAGTTGTGAGTTCTATTGCCTTCTTGGAATTTATAGACATGCTTAGCTTTTAATTTTTTTCGACACAGATAAGTACGTAACCTTATTTATCTGGACATTTTGACAGGATGTTTTTCCGCTATTTCCCTCTTAAAAATAGTTCCCCCGAAGTGTCGGGGCAGGCTGTGATACAGACCGCCGAGCAAAGCATCGGCACACGGCATGCAACGA
>CALDUB010000147.1 GCA_937923465.1 uncultured Saprospiraceae bacterium | reverse complement strand
CCAAAGTCTCTAAGTATTGAATCATACCACGCGTTATCGCTCCAAAATTCACATCTGTTCCGATATCCATTTTGGTCGCCGCAATCTTATGTTCGTCTTTCCGATTTTTCATCATCAAAGGCGCCCATGCTGCTATCACATCCAAATCTTCGGTAAATACCATGTCCTCAAAAATCGCATATTGCGTCATTGCCGCATAGCGTTTTTTCAAAAATTCCACATTTTCCTCTCCCCACACAAAACTAATATGCGGAATATCATTGATGAAAGATTGCTCACTCGGAAACAGTTCTTGCTCATTCAAATACGCCCAAAATTGCTTAGAAACCTCAAAGGAATTGGCGATTTCTAAAGCTTTTGAAAGGTCAATCGTTCCGTCTTCCAACTCTGGCGTATAGTTCAATTCACAAAAGGCAGAGTGTCCTGTTCCCGCATTATTCCATGCATCAGAACTTTCTGCACCGACCTTGTCTAAGCGTTCGTATATCGCGATTGTCGCCTCTGGCATTAACTCTTTGAGGAGAATGCCGAGCGTTGCGCTCATGATTCCTGCGCCGATGAGCGTAATGTCTGTGTGTTTCTTTTGCATATTATTTTGAAATGTTACATTTTAGATGTTAGACGAGAACAAATGTAGTTAAAAATGAGCAGAGATTTAAGACTATGATTTTCACAACAAAGTCTCTTTAATTTTGTCTTAACTACATGAATTTTATCCTTCCGCTACTATTAATACTCAATTCTATGACATTGTTCAAATTTGATAAAGATTGTGACTTATCCGCTTGGCAGGTTGTCGATGACCGTGTCATGGGTGGACTTTCGCAAGGCGCTATTTCTCTTAATGAAGACGGAAATGCAGTTTATAATGGTCATGTGACGACGAGAAACAATGGCGGTTTCTCTTCTCTACGTTGTCGATTTGAAGCAAAGGATGTATCAAAATATTCTAAGTTCCGCTTAAAAGTGAAAGGCGACGGGAAGCGCTATCAGTTTCGAGTGAAGAGTGGGGAAATTGACCGTCATTCTTATATTCATTATTTTGAGACGACTGGTGAGTTGCAAGAAATTGAAATCAATTTTGCGGATATGTATCCTACTTTTCGGGGTCGAGAGTTGGATATGGCTAATTTTTCAGGTGAGCAGATTGTCGAAATGGCTTTTTTGATTGGGAATAAAAAAGAGCAGGATTTTGTGTTGGAGATTGATGAGATTTCTGTTTTGGAATAAGTCATTATGCAAACCCGTAATCATCCACACATCGAGATTTGATAGCCAGCAGCTATCAAATAGAGTTTGTGGATGATTTGCTTGAGTCTACCACAAAAATCATCCACAAACTCCATATTTTTTTTGCAAAAAATTACTCCGATGTGTGGATGATTAGCTCACAATTTTACGTCCGCATAAAAACACTTCCACTTATTTCAAATTTATTTTCAAAAAAATCCACCCTCACAAATCGGACAGTTTTTCTTCATAAATCATTCATAATCAGTTACCTTATAAATTAACTAAAAAATTTGCGCAGCGTAATTCGACCTTTCCACTTTTCATTAATTTGAATCTACCCCTTGCAAAATCCAAAATAAGTCCACACATTTGCATTATCAATTAACAATCAAAGTATTTATTTACGATGAAAAATTTCCGTTTACATACAATCTTAGCGAACAACACCATGATGTGTTGCTGCTGTTGTTGTTGTCGTTCCAATCGGACGGGAAAACTTGATATGCAGATGTAGAATTTTAATAATTCACAATGCTAAAAAAGCCTTTCCGTTTCATTTCGGAAAGGCTTTTTTTATTATTTCAAAACATGCATTTTACATTTATAATTTAAAATCAATTTTATAAAACATTGATTTTCAACAAATAAAAATGAATTACTCAAACCACATTCCTAACCGTTCGACAATGCAAGACACAATGATGTGTTGTTGTTGCTGCTGTTGTTGTCCGACAGAACGGTTTTCCTATGTGCATGAGTCTTGATTTTTCGTTAAAATAATAACGAAAAAAAGCCCGCTAAGGAATATCAAATTCTTTAGCGGGCTTTTTTTTTAATCCCAAAAAACTGAAAGAAAACAAGATTACAATTTCATAAAAATGTTTGATACAGGGAGAGAATTAAAGCTTCTCTCCCGCTTTCAAAAATTCTCAATCGACAATAGAAATACAATGAGTACAAATCCAAATACGACAGAAATCAGTGAAAATTCATATAATAATATCAGTCCCGAAGCCGCAAAAGATATTGATGAGTTGAAGCGTAGAATCAAAGGATTGCACGCAGGAAAAGAAGATGAAGAACGTTTTAAACATTACCGATTGACACGTGGCGTTTATGGTCAGAGACAGTTTGGTGTACACATGTTTCGCACTAAAATTCCTTATGGAAAATTGACGACAGCACAGCTTATTCGCTTGGCTGACACCTCTGAAAAATTTACGCCTGGTAACCTACACATCACGACACGCCAGAATATTCAGTTTCACTACGTCAAACTAAATGACAGCCCAAAAGTGTGGGAAGCCCTTGCAGATGCAGGCGTTACAGCCCGCGAAGCATGTGGAAATACTGTCCGTAATATCACGGCATCTGCAATAGCTGGGATTGACCCGAATGAGCCTTTTGACGTCACGCCATACGTACACCAGACTTTTGAATACTTTTTGCGCAATCCAATTTGCCAAGAAATGGGGCGTAAAATCAAGATTGCTTTTTCGAGTAGCGAAGCGGACAGTGCTTATACTTATTTTCATGATTTTGGATTTATTCCACGTGTCAAAAAAGAAAATGGAGAAGAAGTCAGAGGTTTTAAATTAGTAATAGCAGGTGGATTGGGTGCAGTTGGACAGGTAGCACAAACGGTTTCTGAATTTCTACACGAAGATGAAATCATTCCTTACATGGAAGCTGCCATTCGTGTTTTTGACCGCTACGGCGAGCGCGAAAAGCGAATGAAAGCGCGGATGAAGTTTTTGGTTAAAAAATTGGGTGTTGAAGAATTCTCAAAATTAGTCGAGCAAGAACGCACTGCTATCGCTAATAAAATTGTCAAAATCGACCGCAATTTAGTTCCTCAACCAGAGCCAGCAGCTTATAAATTTGCACCTTCTAATACGCCGATTGATGCAGTAGCTTTTGATTTGTGGAAAAGAACGAATGTATTTGAACAGAAGCAAAAAAATTGGTTTGCGGTACAAGTGCGCATTCCTTTGGGCGATATTGATGCAGAAAGAGCACGTCAATTGGCGACTTTGATTAAGGATTACGCGGCAGATGATTTGCGATTGACGGTTAATCAGGGTTTAGTTATCAAATATGTGCGTGAGGAACATTTGCCACACATTTTTAATGAATTGACACAGTTGGGATTTGCGCAAGCTGGATTTGATTCGACAGCAGATATTACGGCTTGCCCAGGGACTGATACTTGTGTGTTAGGTGTGACGAATAGTACGGGATTGGCGACGAAATTGAGTGAGCTTATCCAAGATGAATTCCCGTCTCTGGTCGAGGAAAGCAATATAAAAATCAAAATTAGTGGCTGTATGAACGGCTGTGGTCAACACACGGCGGCAAATATTGGATTTCACGGCAGTTCTATCAAAAAAGGCGCAATGGTTATTCCTGCGATGCAAGTTGTGATTGGCGGTGGAGTGGACAAAGAAGGCAAAGGATTTATTGCAGAAAAAGTAATTAAAATTCCGACCAAACGTATTCCTGAAGTCTTACGCAGTCTATTTAATGACTACGAAGATAGCAGCCTCCAAGGCGAATATTTTAATGATTATTACTATCGCTTAGGCAAAAGATATTTCTATGATTTATTAAAGCCACTAGCCAAAATTGAAAGCCTCTCACCTACCGATTTTTTCGATTGGGGACAAGATGCACAGTACCGCCAAGAAATTGGTGTGGGCGAATGTGCAGGTGTCTCTCTCGATGTCATCGGAACTATCATCAATGATGCAAAAGAAAAACTACAACTCGCCAGCGAAGCCCTCGAACATGGCGCATTTGCAGACAGTATTTATAATTCTTATGCTGCCTTCGTTATCGGAGCAAAAGCACTCTTGTTAGCAGAAGATGTGAAGTGTAACTCACAGAGAAAAATCATTTCTGACTTTCAAGAGCTGTATGTCGAAGCAGGAAAGATTGAATTTGAAGGAGATTTTTCTGAAGTAGTTTTACAGATAAATAAGCAGGAACCGAGTGAAGAATTTGCTCGTTCATTTCTTCAATATTCACAGGACTTCTTTAAGAAAGTAATCGAAATTCGGGAGAAACAATTGGCTGATACGGGACAAGATAAACTTGTGGTTGGTCAGTATTATAATGCTTAAGAGGTGTCAGGTGCGAGGGGTCAGGAGTCAGGCTGCCCTCGCGAGTGCCACTTAGCGGACAAGTTAGAACAGCCTGACCCCTGACCCCTGACCCCTGACCCCTGAAAATTAAAAAACAACCCATTCATTTCAGCTTTAAAAGCAATCTAAAAGTAACAATACAGATGAAACAGCAAGCAAAAATAACTTTAGTAGGCGCAGGTCCAGGTGACCCAGAACTATTGACAATCAAAGGTTTACGCGCTATTCAATCGGCAGATGTCATTCTTTATGATGCACTGGTTAACCGTGAATTATTGAAAGAGGCACCAAGTCATGCTCTAAAAATATATGTCGGCAAAAGAGCTGACAATCACCGCTACTCTCAGGATGAAATCAACTTGATGTTGGTTCAATATGCTTTTTCAAATGGTCATGTTGTCCGCTTAAAAGGAGGTGATTCTTTCGTTTTTGGACGGGGTCATGAGGAGATTACTTATGCGGATGCATTTGGAATTGAGACGGTGATTGTGCCAGGTATTTCTAGTTGTATTTCTGTTCCAGAATTGCAGCGTGTGCCAGTGACGCGTCGCGGAGTGAATGAGAGTTTTTGGGTCTTGACGGCAACGACTAAAAATGGTTGTTTGTCAAAGGATTTGAGAATTGCGGCGCAGTCAAATGCTACAGCAGTTATTCTCATGGGTATTCGTAAGATTGCTCAAATCGCTGAGATATTCGCGCGCCAAGGAAAAGGGAATACACCAGTTTTAGTCGTACAAAATGGGTCTTTGCCTAGTGAACGCAAACTCTTAGGAACGGTGAATGATATTGCTAAAAAGGTCGTCAATGAAGGTATTGGTGCGCCAGGAATTATCATTATTGGGGAGGTAGTTGCGCTGCATCCTGAGTTGGCTGTTGCAGAAGCAAATCGAAGTACGAAGTACGATTTACGAAGTACGACAAACGTGACTTAGGCATAAATCGAGCGCTTTTTTCGAGAGAGAAACCCCCTAACTCCCATTTGGGGGAATTTTCGTTGAATTTGACTCTACAATAATTCTCAATTGCAATTCTTTAGTTGAAACGTAGAAACAAAGAATTACAAAAAACTTAGCCCTGAAAAAAGTTCCCCCAAATGGGGGTTAGGGGGTAAATAACTAATAACATAATAACTCAATAACTAACAATATCATGCAAAATCCACTATATCCAATTTTCTTAAAAGTACACACCTTAGACCTTCTCATCGTTGGTGCAGGTCAAGTTGGTCATGAAAAATTATCATTCATTCTCAAGAGTAGCCCTGATGCGAACATCACAATGGTCGCTCCTTGGGTTTCGGACGAAGTCAAAAATTTACTCATTGACAATCCTGGTAATAAGGTCAAAATCGTTAATCGTGAATTTGAGGCAGAAGATGTTGCGGGCAAAGATATGGTCATTGCAGCAACAGATATTTCTGAATTAAATCGTCGTGTTCATAAAATTTCAAAAGCATTTGGTGTCTTGGTAAATGTAGCGGATACTCCAGCATTATGCGATTTTTATTTGGGAAGTATCGTGACACGCGGAAATTTAAAAGTTGCTATTTCTACAAATGGACAGTCCCCTACTTTTGCTAAGCGCTTCCGTCAGGTTTTGGAAGAGATTCTACCAGAAAATACGGACGGTTTATTGTCTAATTTGAAAGTATTACGCGATAGATTAAAAGGAAATTTTACTTATAAAGTGCAAAAATTGAATGAGTTAACTTCTAGTTTGGTAGAAAAAAACGAAGTAGAAAGCGTAGAACGGGCTTAAATTTGAATAGGAAGTAAAAGGCAATTAATTATTTTTGCGACAGTAAGCAATAGACCGAATCAAAGAAATATGACTAAAGTTATCGAATCCATTTTCGCAGAAAAAAACGATTTAATTGGAGATTTAAAGCTCAATATTGAGTTTCTAAATAAGACTTTTCAGCCTTTGAAATACCGTCAAAGACTAGAGAAGTTATACGAAGAATTTGATGCGTCAGAGATTTTAGTGACCTCTTCATTCGGTACTAAATCAGTTTTTCTTTTGTGGCTTATCTCACAAATACAGAAGGAACAAAAGGTACATTTCATTAATACGACTTATCATTTTCCAGAGACTTTGGAATACAAAAAGCAGTTGACAGATTTATTCGGTTTAGAAATTATTGAGGTCATGCCAGTGGCGAAAGATAATTTGATTTCAAAAAATAAAGAGTTGTGGAAGACGGATACAGAACGCTGCTGTGCGATTAACAAAATATCTCCTTTAGAGCCTATAAAAGCTGGGCACAAGGTTTGGATTTCTGGTGTCATGGCGTATCAAACTGACTTTAGAAAACATCTACGGGTGTGGGAAGAGCAAGATGATTTAATGAAATTTCATCCTTTGATTGACATCGAAGAAGGAGAATTTCTGTATCAGACAGGTTTGAATAAATTGCCACAGCATCCTTTGTTAGATTTGGGTTTTGGTTCTGTTGGGTGTACGCATTGTACAGTCAAAGGCGAAGGCCGTAGTGGGCGTTGGGCAGATAAAGAGAAGACGGAATGTGGTTTGCATCCAGGATTTTTTGAAGGAAAATAAGATTATTTTTGATTTTTGAATGATGAATTTTGAATTTTCCCTACCTTAGCCCGTCGGGAACAAAGAGAGGCTTGAATTCGCACTTTGGCGTTTTAAGTATAAGTAAAACAAATTCAATAAGTTTTACTAATCATTCGCGTTCTCAGAGAAAACGAAAAAAACTCAATGAATCTAATTTACCACTTCGTCAGATATACTGTTGGAATTGCTTGTACTGTCTACTTCCGTAAGGTTTTTATTACGGGGCGCGAGCAAATTAAAAAAGATGGAAAAACTATTATTGCGCTCAATCATCCAACCGCATGCATCGAACCGATAATCTTTGGTTCGCTTATCGATAAACATATACAAGTTTTGCTACGTGGAGACGCTTTTCTGTCTAAACCCGTCGAATGGTTCCTGCGCAAAATTAAAACTATCCCTATTTTCCGTCAACGGGACGGCATAGATAACCTGCGTAAGAATGAGCAGATAATGGACGAAATCGAAGCTAAAATTCACGATGGCAAAGATGCTGTTCTTGTCTTGGTGGAAGGTACATCAGAGCACGAAAAACGCTTGCGTCCGTTGAAAAAAGGAGCTGCTCGAATGATGTTTCAGACTTATGAAAAATATGGAGACACAGACATTTCGATTGTGCCTGTTGGTGTAAATTATACAGATTCACATAGATTTAGAAGTACGGTTTCCTTTCAAGTTAATGAGCCGCTTTTATTAGAAAATTATTTAGATTTATATAAAGAAAATAAAGCTAGAGCAATAAAGAAAGTAACAAAAGACTTGCAAGATGCCATGCGAGAAAAAGTGATTCACATTGCAGATAAAGCAGATGATGACATGGCTAATTTATTGTTAGAATTTAATCGTAACGAGTTTAAAATCAATGCGTTCCCTTACGAAGAAGAAAGTGAAACTCTAACCAATCAAGAGTGGAATATTGTAGAAAACATCAATAAAAAATCAAAGGATGAACGCATAGAGTTAGCTGCTCAAACGGATGCTTACATTCGCCGTTTAAATGAATATAGAGCAGAAGACCACGGTGCAGCGCAGTCTAAAAGAAGTAATTTTATTAATTGGATTTTGTTATTTTTTGGCTTTCCATTACACCTCGCAGGTCTGATTTGGAATTTCCCACCTTTACGCTTTGCGAAGCACTTTGCGGATAAAAAATCTTCTGATATTAGATTTCATGCCTCTTTGCGACTGGGTGTTGGTTACTTTATTTGGCTGATTTGGTATGTGCTGTGGATTATCTTGGGTTTTGTCGTTTCAAACTGGGTTGGAGGTATTGCTGTTGCGATTTTGATGCCTGTATTGGGTAGAATTTCGCTTTTGTATAGCGACTTGAGAGAGGAAGTTTCTTCGGCATTTTGCTATAATGGTTTGCCTGATGAAGAAAAGGCTGCGATACAGAAAATGCGGAATAAATTGTTGGCGCAGGTGCGTTAAGACCATAGAGTTACTCGCTTTTAAAAAGCTAGTAACTCTGCCTCACACGAGATGAGGGAGAACTTTTTATTTTTTTAGACCCAGACGGGCAAGCGAGGATTAACGGGATTACAGGATTCCTGCTCTGACTTATGCCAATTATGACTTATACCTGCTTTGACTTGTTCCCCTCTCTATACTTTGTACAAGTCAGAATGGGTACAAGTCAGAATGGAAATCCTGTAATCTTGTTAATCCTGTCTAAAAAAACATCACGCAATTTCATCCAAAGCCCGCTCTATCAATCCATAAATCTTCTTCAGCTGCGCATCCGTCATACAATAAGGTGGCAAAACATAAATAACATTCCCCAGTGGACGCAACAATACACCATTCTCCAAAAAGAAATAATACAACTTGTCTCGCAAGTCGTTGAAGTAAGAAGTCTCCGTACTCGTCAAAAATTCCACCGCTACAATTGTCCCTTGCTGACGCACATCTTTCGCTTTCGGATGCTTTTCAATATGCGCTTTAAACTCTGCATGACGCGTACAAATTCGCTCAATGTCTTGTATAGTCTCTTCCCTTTCCAAAATATCTAAACTCGCCAAAGCACAAGCACAGCCGGTTGGATTTCCAGTAAAAGAATGTCCGTGAAACAAAGTTTTGTGCTTATCATTAGATAAAAATGCATCAAAAATATCTTGCGTACAAGTCGTGATAGATAAAGGTAATGCGCCAGCCGTCAACCCCTTTGCGAGAGTCATGATGTCTGGTTTATTCTCCAAATAATCACAAGCAAAAAAGCGTCCTGTCCGATAAAATCCCGTCATTACTTCATCCGCAATGGTCAATACGCCATTATCTTTACAAATACCCAATAATCGGTCTAAAGCCGCTGGTGCGTACATATTCATCCCTGATGCACCTTGTATTAATGGCTCAAAAAGAAAAGCGTAAGCATTGTTCTCCGCGATTGCTTTTTCCAAAGCTTGAGCAGATTTTTCTTCCTGTCCTTTATAGGGTTCAGGAATGCGGATAACTTCAAAAAGATGCTCAGAATAGGCATTATTTAAACCCAAATCGCCACTTGCGGACATGGCACCAAAGGTCTCCCCATGAAAAGCATTTTCAAAAGTTATCAGTTTTTTTCTATTAATATCTTTGTTATGAAAGTACTGAATCGCCATTTTTACTCCAATCTCGACAGCTGTAGAACCATTGTCAGAAAAGAAGACTTTCGCCTGATTATCGGGCAAATGTTTCATCAATCTTTCTGCTAAATCTACGGCAGGCTTATGCGTGAAGCCAGCAAATATAAGATGCTCTAAATCAAGCATTTGCGCGTAGACTTTCTCTGCAATATAAGGATGAGAATGACCCAGAGTATTCGTCCACCAAGACGCTACTCCGTCAATGTATTCATTACCATTTTCATCAAAGAGAAGGGCACCTTTTCCCTTTACGATAGGTAAAGGTGTTTTTGCCGTCGCATGTTGTGTATAAGGATGCCAGATGTATTTTGCATCGCGGATTTGCAAGTCAGAAAGGTCAGAACTATTATTTGAGGACATAGAAAGCGTTAAAATATCAAGATTAGACTTCTGATAAAAGGCGTTAAAAGTCTAACGTCTAACATCTAAAGTCTCTATACAAAGTTATCAGTATTGTCAAACAGTAATTTGCTGACAAAATCTTCCGCAAATGTAATCCCTTCTCGCAATTCTTCAGGAGAAAGGCGATATTTATTGGAGTAAAAAATAATTTGATTGCCTTTGGACTCGATATAGGTATCTTTTGTTGTAGATAAGAGACGCAATGCCGCAGAATTGAGAGGAATATTTGACTTATTAAAAGCGTCGTATTCTAAAACATACTTTTCGTTAAATTCCGTTAGTTCGGGAAAAAATGGTTCTCGATTGAGGAATAAACCTTTAATTCCGTGCAGTGCATTTTTGGGTCTGATATAAAAATCGTCAAAAGATTGACTATCACATTTTATTTCAATAACAGTTGTTTTTTTCGTCTTATTGTTCCCTGCCGTGTGGAAATCAAAAATGCTAAGTTTGGCATAAATACTTGACAATTCGCCTGAAATAAAGTGATGTACCGTCCTGAAATCTCCCTTTTTCAATAAGCGAAAACGAGCAAAATAATACGGCACGCCAGCCAGTCTTCCTTGTCTTTTGTAGTTGTATTCTTCCTGATAAGCAAACTGCTTTAGTTCTTCTCCACGCGAAGACGGAAAAACTCTATCTAAAATATTTTGAAAAGTAAATGCCATTTGATTTGCTTTAGTCCTGCAAAAAACGGAATTTTTTAGCAGCTTTCGCAATTTCAGAGCGATTTATTTCTTTCATCTCCTCTACCCTTCCCAGTACTTTTACACCTGTCATCCGCTCAATAACTTGCTCAGTTGTTGGTGTACTTTCACCGTTGAATACAACTCCGAATATTGGAACATTTCTATTTTTCAACGCATTGATACTCAATAAAGTATGATTGATGCTACCTAGATAATTTCGAGAAACTAAGATGACAGGAACTTGCATTTTTGCCAATAAATCAATCACGCAATCTTTATCATTCAAAGGTACATAAAGTCCGCCTGCACCTTCGATAATCAGGTGATTGTCTGTCTCTGGAATATGAAAATCATCTAAGCTAATCTCAACACCATCGATAGCTGCCGCAGCGTGTGGCGACATAGGTGTATTCAAACGAAATCCTTCTGGATGTATCTTCGCCACCTCAGCATATCGCTCTATTTTATGACTATCTGTATCGTCTAAATCACCTGCTTGTACTGGTTTCCAGTAGTCCGATTTTAGTGCTTGAACCAATACGGAAGATATGATTGTTTTACCGACTTCGGTGCCGATACCTGTGACGAAAAGTGTGTGCTTTTTCATGTTGTGTTGCTCTGGATATGTATTTGTTAGATTCGAAAGATTGCTGCTTTTCTTGGTGCTTGTTATTAGGTGAGAGGTGTCAGGAGAGAGGTGAGAGTCCTTCCTGAATTTGACTTGGCAGTCTCACCTCTCTCCTCTCACCTCTCACCTAATTTTAAGTTAACTCAATAACCGTAATTTCTGGCAATATCCCAACCCGACCAGGATAACCCAAAAATCCCAATCCGCGATTGACATAAAGGTACTGTTTCCCTGTTTGATAGAGACCAGCCCATTGTTTGTAGGCATATTTTACGGGCGACCATTTAAACCAACCAGGAATCTCAATACCAAACTGCATTCCGTGGGTGTGTCCACTAAAAGTTAGGTCAATATCTGTGTCGAGAATTTGATTTTCCCAGTGTGACGGGTCGTGAGAAAGCAATAATTTTAAAGGCATATTTTCTGCGCCCTGGTATGCTTTTGCCAAATCTCCGTACTTTGGAAAATGCGCTGATGCAGAGTAATTTTCTACACCGATAATCGCAAATTTTTCCTCATTCATTTCCAATATTCTATTTTCATTCAATAGCAAATCCCAGCCCATTTGGCGGTGAATTCCTTTTAAAGTATCTAGATTTTCCTTTTTTTCTTCGACGCTTGACCAATTGTGATAATCTCCATAATCATGATTTCCCAAAACACTAAAAACGCCTTTTTTCGCTTTAATTTGAGAGAAAACATCAATATAATTCGTCATCTCAGAAGCTATCGAATTCACCAAATCTCCTGTAAAGAAAACTAAATCTGCTTCTTCCTTATTAATCAATTCTACCGCTTTTTTGACAGGGTCAATTTGGTCAAAACTACCGCTATGAATATCGCTAATCTGTACTATTTTCAAGCCTTTCAGGCTTTCAGGTAGATTTGCAATGCTTACCGTTTCACGGAAAACTTTATAACGATATCGATTGCGAACAATGCCGTAAATTAGAGTTACAAAGGGCAATGCACCCAAAATTATTCCTGTATTCGCAAGAAACTCACTCCGTCCCTTCGAGTACTCTGTTGTTTCACTGAAGTTTGCTTGTCCAAAAAGAAATAATCGACGCAAATCATCCACTAAAAGCAAAGCTACCATTGGAATCTTAGCAACATAAGCAATCGTTAAAAAACTACGTAAAAAAGTATAAGTCGTTTTATTTAGTCCCTCCAGATAACCGTAAGCACCAGCAGCCATCATTCCTACTGCCAATATCGGCACGAGCCAATAAATACTGTAAACGATGTTGCGCGTCACTTGCGACCAGCCTCCACTAACTGTCTTTATCGCCTGAAAAGCATAATAATCCAATAGGAAAATTAGTACTGCAGGGAGAAGAATTTTTATTATGTTCATTTATTTTAAGATGTTAGATTTTAGACGTTGGATGTTAGACTATACACTCCTTACATCTAATATTTCCCTTCCTAACGATACAAGGTCTGTCTTAGTTGACCAAAGTCTCATTTCTTCTATTAATGAGTCCGATTATTCTACCAAAGTCAAACAAAGTAAGCTTTAGCTACAATTCTACTGAGAAGAAGTTCATCGTTAAACCGTTCATAGTTCATAGTTGTATTGACAAACAGACTTATACTACAAAAATTTTCAACGCAGAGACGCAGAAACGCAGAGTTTGTAAGCGTGATTTGCATAAAATACGTGTTCGAGAAGGCAGAGAGAAAAAATCTTGCGATTTTTGAGCTTACTAAATTTTTAGCGCAAGTTTATTTGTCAGTACACATGGTTCATAGTTTTTCTAAAATGGGCATAAAAAAAGAGGAACTGAATAATACAGTTCCTCTTTTTAATGACGACTTTTCTACTATGCAGAAAAAGAAGTTCCACAGCCACAAGATTCTGTGGCGTTAGGATTATTGAACGAGAATCCACGGTTTTGTAAACCTTCGACCCAGTCAATTTCCATTCCCATTAAGTACATCAAGGCTGATTTTTGCATAAAAACAGGCATTCCTTCTACTTCGAAGGTTTGGTCGCCGTCTTTTTTTGTATCAAAACCTAAAACATAAGTAAATCCAGAACATCCACCACCTTTTACGCCGATACGTAAACCGTGCTGAGCTGTAATATTTTGTTCATCGCGAATACGCTTTAGTTGTACTATTGCGCCTGCTGTTAATGTTACTGGTAATATTGCTGTTGTAGTCATTATAATTTTGAATTTTGAATTTCGAATTGTAGATAAATACTATTTAATTCCTCTCAAATCTAATTTTTGCATCTATCATAATTCAAAACGCCTATATTTTTCTAATTAGTATACAAATTTAGGGATTTTTTGCGTCAATCGCCTACTTATTTTACCCTAAAGTTTCCATTCCAAATAAAAACAACGCATTAATGCAAAAGGTTGTTCCTTTTTTCATTCTTTACGTTACTTTTGCGGCGATTAAAGCATTTTTATTATTCAAACAGTAAAACATACCATGGAATTAATTCTCGAAATTGCAAAATTAACCATTCCTGCTCTCATTGTTTTTGTCACTATTTACTTTTTGATGAAACAACACTCTGAAACTGAGTTGGCAATGCGTCATGCTGAGTTACAGAAAACTAAAACGGATAAAATCTCTAGTATTACCGTTCCATTAAAGTTGACGGCCTATGAGCGTTTGGCTTTGTTCTGTGAGCGTATCTCATTGAATAATCTATTAATGCGCCTGCCGACTCAAGACCAGTCTGCAGCCTCTTTGCGCGTCGGCTTGATGATGGCAATTCAACAAGAATATGAGCACAATATGACTCAACAAGTCTATGTCTCTGAAAATCTATGGCAGATTATTAAATTGTGTAAAGATGATAATTTGGTAGTTATCAACGGTTTGTATGAAAAACTACCCGAAAATGCAAGTGCCAAAGATTTTGCGAATATGGTTAGCAGTTACTTAGAGCAAGTGGACGGAATGACACCTCTGCAAAAAGCACAGGTTGCTATTCGGAAAGAAGCGGGTATCCTTTTAAACTAACGATGAACTTTGTCTCATCAAAGCGTCATGGATGGGGAGTAATTTTTTGTAGCTAAATCGTCCGTAAATTTAAGTTTAATACCGTGAGATAAATAGCTTAAGAAGCTGAATTTATTTTTTTCGCGTTACTTTATTACCGTGTAACAAACGTTTGTTACACGGTATTATGTTAAAAATCATTAAATTTACTTTCCCTTTACTAGAACTTCTCTTAGTATTAGCGCGTTTTGAAATGATAAACTTATCTTTGTGAAAATTTTAGAGAAGATTGATATTAGTTAACCAATACTGTTAGATGCCTTTACAATTAATTGATGGATTAGATAGGGTAGAAAATATTACCCGAGAAGAATTTCAAGAAAAGTATATGATACCGCAAAAACCGGTCATCATTAAAAATTTTTATGGGAAAGACTCTCCATTGTATACAAAATGGGGATTTGAGTATTTTAAGAACGAGTTAGGAGATTTAGAAGTGGGAGTTTATGATGCTGAAGGTAAAAAAGCTACAGCAGACCGTTCTTACAAAGGAGCTCCTGACAAGATGAAATTTAGAGATTATATCGACTTAGTACGCTCTGGACCTACTTCAAAGCGCCTTTTCTTGTTTAATGTGTTCAAACACAAAAAGGAACTTTTTAAGGATTTTACATTTCCAGATATTGCTGATAAAGTATTGAAATTCATACCATTAGCTTTTTTTGGTGGTGAGGGTGCCGTGACGCGTATTCATAGAGATATGGACAACTCGAATGTATTTTTGACGGAGTTAGCAGGAAACAAACGGGTCGTCTTATTTGACCCAAAATACTCTGAATTGATGTATCGCTTTCCATTTGGAACGCATACTTCGATTGATATCAATAATCCTGATTACGATAAATTTCCTGGCTTGCACCATGTGACAGGTTATGACTCAACGATTTTAGCGGGTGATACTATTTTTATTCCTGCGGGTTGGTGGCATCATATTGAGTATCGTTCGGCGGGTATTGGCTTTTCGATTCGCTCTTTAAGTCCTTCTTTAAAAGAAAGAATGCGAGGTGTTTATCAAATTGGATTTATGACACACCTCGATGAGGTTATGCGCTTTTTATTAAAAGACAGGTGGTTCAATTTGAAGAAAAACATGGCAGAAAAACGCGCGGTTAAAGCCATCCGAAAAGTACAATCTGTACAGACAATACAAACAGTAAAGTAATATATAATTGAGTTTAGGAACGCGATAATAATAATGGAAAAGGAGGGAAAATACTGTTTTCTCTCCTTTTTTGTTCTTAAAAAATAAAAAATGCATAATTTAAAATATACACATATCGGTCGCACTAAAAAAGTCCACGGAACAGAAGGCGAATTAAAAGTGCATTTATTTGAAGAGTTTACGGAAGACTTCGTAGCTGCCGAGTTTATCTTTTTGGATATTGACGGAGGAAAAGTACCTTTCTTTGTTGAGAATATTCGGATGAATGATACGCCGTTTGTTCTTTTTGAAGATTTGTATAGCAATCAAGATGCTGTTCCTTATACTGCAAAGCAGATGTATTTGCGTAGAGAGGATATCTTAAAAGAAGAGGAAAGACAGTTTGATTTCACTCAAGAAGAAACGCTACAATTTCGCAAATATAAAGGCTTTAAAATCGTTGACTTGACGCATGGCGAAGTCGGTGAGATTGAAGATATTATTGAAATGCCTCAGCAAGAAATGGCGCAGGTTACTTATCAAGGTAATGAGATTTTATTGCCGATGAATGATGCCCTGATTGAAGATGTAGATAGTAAATCAATGATTATTGTTATGGATTTGCCTGAGGGGATTCTTGAGTTGTGAGTTGTGAGTTGTGAGTTGTGAGTTAATTTTACAGGAAAGCCGTTCAGAATGTTATATTCTGAACGGCTTTTTTCTTGCATATTTGCAAAAAATTGCAAACTCGTTCTACTAATCAACTCTCAATACCAATCCTTTTAAGTAACTCCCCTCTGGGTGAAATAGGTTAACAGGGTGGTCAGCTGGCTGACTCAAATGGTGTATCACACGTACGTTTCTACCTGCTTCTATCCCTGCTGCGGTAATGGTATCGTAAAATAATTTACGGTCAACTACCTGAGAGCAACTAAAAGTAAAGATAATACCTCCTGGGGCTACTTGACTGATTGCTAAGGCATTGAGACGCTTGTAACCCTGTACTGCGTTGTGCTTTTTACGAATATTTTTCGCAAATGCTGGTGGGTCTACGACCATAGTATCATAAGCTCGCGTATTATTTTTCAAAAATGCCATAACATCTTCTGCATAGCCTTTGTGAATACCACGGTCACTTTTATTCAATTCAATGTTTTGGTCAGTCCATTCGATTGCTTTTTTAGAAACATCGACAGAGTCTACAATATTTGCGCCTGCACGCAAGGCATAAACCGAAAATCCTCCTGAGTAAGAAAAAGCATTTAAAACCGTCTTATCTTCCGAATAACGGCTCAATAATTGGCGATTATCTCGCTGGTCTAAAAAGAAACCAGTCTTCTGCCCTTCTTCCCAATTAACGTAGAAATTGCAATCGTTTTCTTTGACAATTTGAGAAGTTGACTTTCCAAAAAGATATTGATTTTCAACACTCAAACTATAAGGTTGACCGACACTTGCAGCACTTTTATCATAAACTGCCTCTAGTTTGTTTCCTAAAACAGTTTGCAGCGCAGTCGAAATATGTTCACGTATCTTGTGCATACCCACAGAATGACATTGTACGACAGCCGTTTTACCATAGATATCGATAATCAACCCTGGCAAACCGTCTCCCTCTGCGTGTACTAAACGATAACAAGTCGTCTGAGCATTTGTACCAATACTAATCGCTTGACGGTGTTTGTATGCCTCTGCTATTTTCTTTATCCAAAATGCCGCATCTGCCTTCGTTTCCTCAAAAGCAAAAAGACGTAAAGCAATACTACCATTTGCGTAGTGCCCTGTTGCCAATACTTCCCCGTCTCCGTCTACCAAAAGTACAATTTCGCCATTATCTGGTTCTCCGTCAGGTTTTGCGTGTATAGCACCCGAAAAAACCCATGGATGACGGCGTTTGATAGCTTCTAGTCTCTTTCTTTTTAGTATGATTCTTTTCATGCGGCAAATGTAACTAACCCTTGCTAATTAAAGGAGATTATTGCAAATAAAAAGAGCAATGACTTTCACCATTGCTCTTTTTTAGTCACGCCGAGAAACGAACGTGATACTTACTCTCTTCTCGGAGCAACCAATAATTTAAAAGAATCAAAGAATTTATCAGAGTCAGGATTGACATTTTTTTCCTTCCAAGAAATCGTCTTTAACTCATAAAAGCGATTGTCAACCAACCACGCTTTTGATTTAATGACAGCCTTGCCGTCCAGATAATCTATCCGCCAAAAGTACCCAGGAAAACCAGATAACTCTTCATAACTTTTATACACCAAATCGCCTCGAACGGACTCCGCAGCAGACTCTGTCGTATTTGTAAAAAATTCTTCAATTAAGTCTATACTATCAGAGTTAATCCCATTCTCTGGTAAATCGTAATAAATCAAAGAAAAGAATAGATTGTCCGCTGTTTCGTCCTCTGCTTGCCAGTAAAAAGTGTGGTGAGGAACTCCACCAATTGCCGTTTGAATGGTGTCAATCTTTTCTGTCAGGGTTCCTGGAGATTCAATCTGAAAGCGACCTTCATAGGAACGTAGTTCTTCCCACTTTACAGTAGAAAAGATAGTCAAAACAGATGTAAAGGCTATAAAAAGAAGTGATTTCATTAATTGTATTTAGAAAGAAGACGTAAGAATTGTCCATTTTGAACAATCCGCAAAGATAAATCTACATTAAAGACACTCTTTGTCCGTTTTTGGTTGTAACAGCTTATAAAATTCAGCTATCTATTCACAGAAGTTACCAATATTTTCTTTTCTTTAGGGCTATAAGAACAAAAACGATAATTAATAAATGATTTTTTACCAAGATGAAACCCTCTGGGGACTAGTAATAGCCTCTATTCCTTCACTTATTGGAATATTGCTTTTCTTTTTTACCGATAAGAAAAAGGTCGCTTTTGGATTACTAATGCTCAGTGCTTTTCTGCTTCGTTTGGTCATGATTTCTTTAGACCCGTATTTGCACGATTGGGATGAAAAATTCCATGCTCTCGTTGCAAAAAACATGGTAGACAACCCCTTCAAACCAATGCTAATCGTAGATAATGTTTGGGGCAAAGATGAGGTTCATTGGTGTTGTAGTCATATCTGGTTGCACAAGCAGCCTTTATTTCTCTGGCAGATGGCATTGTCTCTTAAAATATTCGGTTTTAATGAAATAGCACTGCGATTGCCTTCTGCCTTGCTTGGTACGATTGGTGTTTATTTTGTCAGAGAAATCGCTGATTTTTGGACGAAAAATAAAGAAATTGCCTTTTTAGCCGCTTTATTGATGTGTTTTTCCCACTTTCATCTAGAATTAACCGCAGGTCGAGAATCTACCGACCACAATGATATTGCTTTTATTTTCTATGTTACTGCAAGTTTCTGGGCATTTATTCGTTATATCAAAAGTAATTATTCACTATCATGGGCAGTCTTGATTGGTATTTTTATTGGCTGCGCTGTTTTAGTAAAATGGTTAACGGGACTACTCGTTTTTGGTGCTTGGGGGCTTTATATTTTATTTGAAAAGGAACTGCGTTTTGATAAGCAGCAGTATTTGAAACTTGCCGCAGGAATTGGAACAGCAATTAGTGTTTTTCTGCCTTGGCAACTCTACATTTCATATGCTTTTCCTGTTCAAAGTGCTCGTGAATATGCGCTGAATACAGAACATATTTTTGAAGTCGTTGAAAGTCATCATGGAGACGCATTTTATCATCTGTATCAACAAAGCATATTCTATGGCTATTTGTCTTATCTAATCATCCCTGGTATTCTATTTTTATTGTTTGACAAACGAATTTCAAAGTCAATGACACTCGCGTTTCTGGCTGTCATTTTTGTTATATTTGGTTTCTTTTCTTTGGTTGTCGCCACCAAAATGCCCGCTTTTACGCTTCCCGTGAGCAGTCTACTCTGTATTATTATTGCCGTGGCAATTATTAACGTATTTGACCGACTGAAAAAATATGCTTCAAAAAACACCCTATTACCTATTTTAATTGTCTGTTGCTGCGTCGCAGTTCTTCAAGTATTTCAACCTCAAAAAACAGCAGAGAGAAGAAGCATCACACGTAAATCTAGAAACATTGATATTCATAATACATTGATTTACAAAAGTTTAAATCAAGACATATTAGACAACCGTGTTTTAATTAATACCAAATGTGATGATGATTTGGACATCATGTTTTTTAAGAATGTTAATGCAAATTGTTATTATCCAGATGAAAGGGCTTTAGATAGTTTAAAATTAGTAGGGCGAAAATTTATCATGTTTGAAAGTTTCCCTCATCATAAACTCCCCGAATATTTGGAAAAAGACAGTAGTATTGTAGTTTTGGACTACGATATAAAAGTAAATAAAAAGTAAAATAAAAACCATGCTTAATAAAGATACATTTCCAACAGGAATAATTGCTGCCACTCTTTTACCCGTCATCGCTTATGTCGCCTTGACGATTATTTTCGACGGACTAGACGAGGCGGGTCTAGCCAGTACAGACGGTTTTTCGCCCTATTTCAGAGAGAGAACAACAGGAATCGTTGCGATAGGTGCCAATGCAATTTTGATGAATTACTTCAACAAACTCAGACATACCAATAGCGTCCGAGGCGTTGTTTTACCGACATTTCTATACATCGGTTTTTGGGTTTACTACTTTAAGGATATTGTCTTGGGGTAATAGACTTTATTCCAGAATGTGTTGTATGTCCCGCATTCCTATCAGATTCGCGTCAGGTTTATTACCCATTAAAGTTTAATTGACTGATTATCAGTACTTTAAATTCAAATCGAGGTAATTTTAAGGTTAAACTTCTCATTCAACTGTCGAAAAATAAGAAGCTCAAAGTTAGGTTGAGATTTGAACTCTTATTTTTTCACAATCACTGCTTGTCCCGCAACGCGGCGGGGTTTGTCAAAAAACGAGATAAAATAAACCTGACGCCTATCCGCATTCCTATCAGGATAGAAAAATACTTAAACTCAAACAGCTTCTAAAGTTGTAAGAAATGTTAAATAAAACAACAAAAGTCAACTAGACAACACATAAAGCTAAATTATACGTTAAAAACGAACTGATATGTATTTGTGGGTGTTATTATTAAAATTTAATTCCTATATTTAGTTTATTTTTATCTCTTTTCACCTATCCATACAAACTCTGCCATTTAATATTTTGGCAAAACTACTAAAACCGCAATATTTTATGCATACACCCTCAAAATTTTTCGGAATACTGTTAATTCTCTGTTTGGCATCTTTTTCGAGTTTGCTTGCACAAGAACACCATGACCATGACGGACACGACCATTCTCATGTAACAGAAGCTCAATCTGCTCAGCCTGAAATTGGAAAAAAGACGCCTTCTTTCATTAGAAATGATAACCAATGGCATGAAAACATCGTTTATCAAACGGGCTTTAGTGGTACCTTCAACGGTCTATTTTTGGAAAGAAACAGACTGACTTATCAAGTGTATGACCAAGATGCACTTAGCGACTTGCACGCCCTAAAAGATGCAGAAAACCCTGAACCTATCAAAGGGCATTCTTATCATGTGAATTTTAAAAATTCATTGGATGCCAACATAGCAGCCGTCAATCTGGGTAAAGAAAAATACAACTATTTCATTGGTAATGACAAGTCAAAATGGGCATCAAATGTCCCTGCAGCTAGCGAAGTTTTGTACCAAGGAATATACGATAAAACCGACTTGAGAATTTTCAGACAAAACGGCGAAATCAAGTATGAGTTCATATTAGCACCTCATGCCAATCCTGCTGACATTGTCATGGAATATGAAGGAGCAGACAAAGTTGAATTGGTAAATGGACAATTAAAAGTATATACTTCTGCTGCTATCATTTCAGAATTAGCTCCTTATACTTATCAAATCATTGACGGTAAAGAAAGAGAAGTGTCTTCTCGTTACGTACTGAAAGACAACGAGTTAAGCTTTGAAATATCAGATAATTACGACCATAACTTACCATTAGTTATCGACCCGACAGTAGTCGCAGCGACGCTCTCTGGACACAATGTAAGTGGCAGTGCAGGTGTATTTGGTCATACAGCTTGTTTTGATTCAGAAGGAAATATATATGCAGGTGGTTTGGCTTTTGGTGCAGGTTATGCAACGACAACAGGCTCGTTTGATTTTACATTTAATGGCGGTGAAGACATTGTGATTAGTAAATATAATCCTACCGGTACTAACCTAATCTACGCCACATATATCGGCGGAGACGGAGACGATTTCCCTCATAGTATTATTACAGATTTTAGTCAGCGTTTGTACATCTATGGAAGCAGTAATTCAAATGATTATCCAACAACGGCTAGTGCTTATCAACAAAACATTGCAGGAAATTCGGATATTATCATCACCGTTTTAGAGTCTGACGGGAGTAGTTTGGTTGGTTCTACGCACGTTGGAGGCACACAAGATGACGGAGTTAATAATTCCTTTCAAAATAAAAACTATGGCGACGATTATCGGGGAGAAATCATTTTAGACTCAGAAAATAATGTTTACGTAAGTAGCGGTACTCAGTCTGCAAACTTTCCAATTGTCAATGGTTTTGATAATACATTTACAGATGACTCTAGTTCTTCTTCTCAAGACGGTGTTGTTCTAAAAATGAATAGCGATTTGTCCTTATTGTACTGGTCTACCTTTTTAGGAGGTAGTGACCCAGATTTTGCTATGGGAATGCGTTTAGATGATGACAATAATGTCTATGTAACAGGCTTTGCGGGAGATTCGACTTTCCCGACTACTCCTGGGACTGTCAGTAGTGCTTGGCCTGGTGGTGGTGAAAATGCTTTCGTCGTAAAAATCGACAAAAATGGAGACGAACTTCTGCTAGGTACTTTCTGGGGGTCATCAGATGGCGAAGAGCATGGATATTTCTTAGATATTGACGAAGAAAACAATGTTCATATCTATGGTCAGACGACAGGTACAATGCCTATTACCCCTGGCGTTTTTTCTTCGCAAGTAGGCAGTCCTCAATTCATCAGTGCACTTTCATCTGGACTTGATGAGGTTGTTTACTCTACCGTCATCGGTGAAGGCTCGGGCGGCGCAGGGTACGATTTTTTAAATAGCAATGTAGATTTTGTCCCCGTAGCATTTATGGTGGACAAATGTAATAATATCTACTTTTCAGGTTATGGTGCATCTGATAATTTGCCAACGACAGCAGGTTCTTTTTACAATCAAGGAAACTCTTTCTACCTCGGTGTTTTAGAACCAAATGCAGCAGCATTATCATTTGGTACTTACTATGGACGTTCTAACCACGTGGACGGTGGTACTAGTCGTTTTGACAAGAGTGGAACAGTCTATCAAGCGGTTTGCTCGTGTACTAATAGTGGAAACTTTGCAATGAATACAAATGCCGATGCATTTGAAACAGATATGCCGAATAGTACTTGTGATGTTGGGGTATTTAAGATTGACTTTGAAGTTGAAACGGTGACTGCTGCTGGAGTTATCATGGAGTCGGGCACGAATGTTATCACGTCGAGTGGTTGTGCCCCTTTCAACGTTGATTTTGTTTATACAGGACAGGACGGTACTGGTTTTTATTGGAACTTTGGCGACGGAGACGATTCTACTCTAGAAAATCCTTCTCACGTTTATCAAAACGCAGGCTCCTACCCTGTTTTCTTAGTTGTTGATAATCCTTTTACTTGTAATCAAATTGATACCGTTTACCTGCAAGTAGATGTATTAGATAATACAGATTTCTCGGTAGACACATCCTTTTGTGACGGTTCAGATTTAATTTTAGATGCTTCTGTTCAAAATGCTACTTATCTATGGCAAGACGGTTTTACAGGTTCTACACGTGTTGTAAGTGAACCAGGTACTTATTGGGTAAATGTAGACATTGGCAGCTGTGCTCGAACCGATACATTTCTCGTCAATCCACCCCTTGATTTAAGTGTCAATATTGGACCTGATAGTATTTCTGCTTGTGATGTCTTTATTTACACCTTTGACGGGACTACAGCTGGCGCCGTCGATTATGTATGGCAAGACGGCGTAACAGACCCGATTCGGACGGTATCTTCTGAGGGTACCTTTGTCCTGACTGTTTCAGATGAAAATAATTGTACCTACTCTGATGATGCTCTCCTATTATTTGGAGAGACTCCTACTGTCAACATCGGTCCAGACGTTATCCTTTGCGACGGCGAGCCTTATACTTTTAATGCCACAGGCTCAAATACAAATGTAACCTACTCTTGGTCTGACGGGAGTACTGATGCCTCGCTGACGACAACGACGCCTGCGACCTATTCAGTCTCGGTAAGTGACGATGGTTGTGAGTCTGAGGATGAAGCTATTTTGGAGTATTTCCCTGAGTTTAATTTAGAGTCTGATATTGTACCTATTGAATGCTCAAATGATTGTAATGCCTCTCTTTCTGTCATAGGAAATGGAGGAATAGGAGAATTAAGCTATGCTTGGAGTAATGGCAGTAATGCTCTGTCTATCAATAATTTATGTCCTGGAATTTATACTGTAACGGTAACAGACGATGAGTGTGAATACGTCACAGATTTTGATTTGGTTAATCCAGAGGTGTTGACGACAGAAAGTATTTCCACGGACTTGGTATGTGCTGGAGATAGCTCGGGAATGATTTCGGCAGTAAATTTTGTCGGTGGTGTTCAGCCTTATATTTTTAGTTTAAATGACGGAGAATATCAAGCATCTCCAGACTTTACAGGTTTAGATGCTGGTTCGTATACGCTTAATTTACTAGACTCTGTAGGTTGTCTATTTCCGGTTAGTGTCAGTCTCACACAGCCTCCCGAATTTTTTGTTTATGCTGGTGAAGATATTAGTATTCAATTAGGAGAATCAACTCAGTTAAATGGGGATGTCATCCCGTTTTTTGGACAAGATATTCTTTGGACACCAGAGATAGATTTGGAATGTACAGATTGTCTTAATCCTGAGCTAACGCCCCCTAATTCGCAGCAATATACTTTGACTGCTACAGACCCTGAAACAGGTTGTTTTAGAGCAGACTCAGTCAATGTTGAAGTAATAAAAGTTCGCAAAGTTTTCATTCCTTCCGCATTTAGTCCTAACTTTGATGGCGTAAACGATGAGTTTAGTGTCTTTGGTCATGTGGGGGTTACAGAAGTCGAAAGTTTTCAAGTCTGGTCTCGTTGGGGAGAGTTATTATTCGAAAATACATTCTTTCCTCCTAACAAACCAGGCTTTGGTTGGGACGGATATCACCGTGGGAAATTAGTTAACCCTGGAGTATTTGTATATACTGCTAGAGTTCGATATTTCGACGGAGAGATAGGCTTATTTAAAGGAGATGTTACTTTGGTTAAATAGGTCTCCCTTAGGAACGCGACACGCATTGAGTAAAAAGAAAACAGACACTTTTCAAAATAAAAAACTAACTACAATCAGGAAAAAATATAATGGAAAGACACAATGATATGCCGATTAAGGATGCCATGAAATTATGGCTAAATCAAGCAGGCAAACATAAAAAAGAACTCAACAAAGTTAAAATACGAAAGCTTTGGGAAGAGAAAATGGGCACAACCATTAATGATTACACCAAAGAAATTAAGATTTTTGGAAACCGCTTGTATATAACAATCGACTCTGCTCCTCTACGCAATGAATTGTTTTACGAACGCGAAAAGATAAAAAGCTGGGTAAACAATCATTTAGGCGAAGAAGCCGTTTCAGATGTTATTATTAGATAAAGCCCTCTTTTTATCCCACACATCAGGTATAAATGCTTGATTTCCTCCCCAATATTCTTCATAAATTAAGAATTAGCATTATATTGCAATTTGAGTAAACTACGTTTTTTGCGCTATCATTTTATTTCATTTCAAAGCGCATTCATTTTTTCGGACTTATTAATTTATTGGAAGTTTGCTTGAACTTAAGTCAACTTATTTTGATTTTCAAGAATAAATAAAGGACAAAATGTCACTTATTTAAAAAATCAGAAAAATCGTTATTTCTACTATTGATGTAGAGATAACCTTTTCCTGTTTGTCATCTTTATTTTTTCACAATCACTGAATTTGTTCAAGCTGCATACTAACAAACAAAACTTATCTACACCGTTATAACTATTTTTTCTTCGTTCTGCCCACTTTCTTCTGAACGGAAAGAAAAACAAACGCTACTTTTAAAATGAAAAAACATTTATTCTATTTCCTGATAATTTTTTTCTCAATTCAAAATTTAAATGCGCAGTGCGATAATGTGACTTCCCCAGGAAGTATCGCTGCTGACCAAGTTGTCTGTGCAGATAATCCAGACCCATTTATTATTTCCAATGTGGAATTGCCAAGTGGAGGTAGCGGGGATTTAGAATTTTTATGGATATCTGCTATGGTAGACCCTAATTCGTCCACAGTTGTTTGGACGCCTATCCCTGACAGTCCAGAAGACAGCTACGACCCAGGTCCTATTTCATATACGACCTACTACCGACGTTGTTCTAGACGTGCGGGTTGTTCAGAATACATTGGAGAGTCAAATATCATAACCGTAGAATATGCAGAAGAATGCATGGACGCTTGCGAGTTTTTCAAGGTCAATGTCATGGCTATTACGCCAGCAGATTGTGGTCTTGATAATGGAATGGTGAATTTATCAATTGTAGCAGGTACTTTGCCACTAAGTTACAATTTAAATGGCGAGACGATAGCTGAATTACCAGAGCTGTATGCCGCTGGTTCGTATGATTTAACGGTGACGGATGCGGATGGATGTACAGATAATGTTTCATTCATTGTCGAAGGAGTAGAAAATACAGTAAGTGCGGTCGGAGATATTATAAATCCAATTTGTCAGTCTTCTAATGGAAGTATTGACCTGACTATTAGTGGTGGAACGGGTGCGTATACTATCATCTGGAATGACGGAAGTACAGACATCGATAGGGCTAACTTATCGGCTGGAACATACACTGTTACTGTCTCTGATGAAAATAGTTGTTCGACTCAAGAAAGTTTTTCGTTGACTGTATCAGATAGTGATTTAGCTTTTAGTCTTAATCCAACTGATGCTTCTTGCGATAGTTCTAACGGAAGCGCAGAAGTAATTATTGAAGGTGGAATGGCACCTTATGTTATTGAGTTAGACGGAAATATCGTTACTGAAATTTCAAATCTATCTCCAGGTTCCTACATTGTCTCGGTGACAGATGCAAATGGCTGTACTGAAGAGGAAGAATTAATGATAACAGGCGGCAGCAGTAATCTTACTATTTCAGCGACTCTTACCAATCCGATTTGTACAGCAAATAACGGAAGTATTGATTTAAATATAAATGGGGCAACGGGTCCTCTTGCTATTACTTGGAATTTTAATGATTCGGAAGATGCTACTCAAGAAAATCTTGCTGCGGGAGCTTATGAAGTTACTGTTACCGATGAAAACGGATGTACAGCCTCTGAAAGCTTTACTCTGACAGCGGAAGAAAGTAATCTAGACATAAACATAATCGTATTGAATGCTAACTGCGGCGGAACTGGTAGTGCTGGCGTTGAAGTATCAAATGGAACAGCCCCCTACTCTATTTTAATCAATGGAGAAGCTTTTACAAATGATAATGAATTGGCGCCTGGAGATTACATCGTCAATGTAACGGATGCTAATGGCTGTGAAGAAGAAGCAACATTCACAATTATCGAAGCGGAAAGTGACCTTACAATAACAGGTTCAACACTAAATCCATCTTGTTCAAATAATACAGGAGCAATTACTCTGACTATTACCGGAGGTACAGGAATTGTTTCTGTCCTCTGGGAAGACGGAAATACAGACATAGCAAGAATAGGATTGGCAGCAGGAACCTACTCTGTGACCGCAACGGACGAAAATGCGTGTTCCATTTCTGAAAGCTTTATTTTAACTGCACAAGAAAGTAACTTAAGTATCAATATAAACACAACGGATGCTTTGTGTGGTGGAACAGGAAGTGCAAATATTGAAGTTTCAAACGGCATAGAGCCCTATTCAATCACAATTAATGGAGATAACACTCTTGATACGAATGCATTAACACCTGGAGATTACAGTGTTAATGTAATAGATGCTGATGGTTGTGAAATAGAGTCTTCATTCACAATTGAAGGTGGAGAAAGTGATATTTCGATATCTGGTTCAACTATAAATCCTATCTGTTCAAATAACTCTGGTGCGATTTCTTTAGTCATCACTGGCGGAACAGGTGCGATATCGGTTATCTGGGAAGACGGTAATACAGAAACGGAAAGAACTGATTTAGCAGCAGGAACTTATAATGCTACTGCTATTGACGAAAATGGCTGTACGATTTCTGAAAGCTTTATTCTAACGGCAGAAGAAAGTGATTTAAGTATCAGCGTCAATACAACTGATGCAGTATGTGGTGGAACAGGAAGCGCAAGTTTTGAAGTTTCAAATGGAACAGAACCTTTTTCTTTCGTCATTAATGGCGATAATGCTCTTGATGCCAGCGCATTAGTGCCTGGCGATTACAGTGTTAATGCAACAGATGCAAATGGTTGTGAGGCAGAAACTTCCTTTAGTATTGAAAGTACAGATAGTGATATTTCGATATCAGGTTCAACTATAAATCCTGTTTGTTCGAATAACTCTGGCGCGATTTCTTTAGTCATCACTGGCGGGACAGGAAACTATAGTGTCATCTGGGAAGACGGTAATACAGAAATAGAAAGAACTGATTTAGCAGCAGGAACTTATAATGTTTCAGTAACGGATGAAAATGCTTGTACAGCAACGGAAAGCTTCGTACTGACGACTATGGATAGTAATTTAGACTTGAGTCTTAGTCTGACCGATGTGTCTTGTAATGGAGGAGATGACGGTGCCGCAACACTTGAAATATTTGGAGGAACAGAGCCCTATACCGTAACATTAGACGGTATTGAAGTCACTGAGATTTCAAATCTTTCAGCAGGTGAATATATGGTAACTGTTGTCGACGCAGAGGGATGCTCGGTTAGTCTTCCATTTAGTATAGCTCAGCCAGCACTACTCATGGTTGATGCAAATATTCAAAACGCTACATGCGGCGGAGATAATGGTAGTATTGAACTAATTTTATCTGGCGGAACAGGAAATTACACCGTCGTCTGGGATGATAATCTTTCTAACGACTTGATTCGTACAGACTTAGCTATGGGTACTTATAGTGTATCTGTAAAAGATGAAAATGATTGTATTGTTACCACACAATTTACCTTAACAGGTGGAGATAATAACTTGGAAACAGTATTATCAATCACAAATATTTCTTGTAATGGCGCAGCGGATGGTTCCGTTTCTCCAACGGTAAATAACGGGACACCTCCTTATCTCTTCGTTCTTAATAACGCGGTAGTACTTGACTTAGATAATTTAGCCGCAGGTGATTACTCTTTAGAAACGACAGATTTAACGGGCTGCTCAGTAACAGAAGAATTTACGATTACAGAACCTTCGACTATTAATGTAGCTGGAACTATTGTTAATGAGAGTTGCGGTGGTTCAAATGGTAACATCACCTTAGACATCACTGGTGGTACACCAAATGAATTTGACGATTACATTATATTTTGGAGTAGTGGAAATGGCATGAACCTTTCTGCTGGCAATTATACAGTAACGGTGACTGACTCAAATGGCTGTGTTAAAGAAACTTCATTTACATTATCTAATGAAGAAGTTGATTTAGACATATCAATTTCGACAACAGCTACTAGCTGTTCTGACACAGAGGACGGCACAGCAAATGTAAATGTATCAGGAGGTACAGAACCTTATTCATACATTCTGAATGGAGAAGCAATCACTGAACTTCCTGTTGGTTACGCTGCTGGTGATTACAGCTTAACAGTTACAGAGGCAGGCGGTTGCAGTACAGAAAGTAGCTTTAGCATTGCAGCTCAAAGTGCGATAGAATTATCAGTAATGGTAACAAATGCTGGTTGTGCAGGTAGTGGAGAAATTACCCTTGCTATAACGGGCGGAACAGAACCTTATGACTACTTATGGTCAAACGATGTTACGTCTCAAAATCTAAGCGATGTAACCGCAGGTGATTATTTTGTAACTGTAACAGACGCAAATGGTTGTACCGCAGTTAATGCCGAGGCATATTCAGTAGGAAATGACAGTGCAACTTTCACTATTTCGACATCAACAACTCCTGTTAGTTGTTTTGGAGGAATGGACGGAACGGTTACAGTAAGTGTAGACGGAGGTCAAGAGCCATATTCTTACGCACTTGACGGTATGAGTTTGGACGGTTTACCAACAAATCTTGCGGCTGGAGACTACATTTTATCTGTACAAGATGCTAATGGCTGTTCAAATGAAACGACATTTAGTATTGCCCAATCAGATGCTGAAATCAGTTATTTAAGTTCTATTGAATATACAATTTGTGGAAGTGATTTTGGTAGTATTTCGCTTACGCCTGAGGGCGGCATATTCCCGTACGAATTTCTTTGGTCAAATGGCGAAGAAAGTCAAAACTTAGTTAATGTTACAATAGGTAGCTATACCGTCACTATAACAGATGCAAATGGTTGTTCTGTTGATAATGACGATAGCCCATTTTTAGTAATCGGAAGTCCTAATGTAGCATTAAATTCGACTGTAACTTCTACTTCTTGTGGAGAAAACAATGGTAGCATTGCCATTACAGTATCTCAAGGTACACCTCCTTATCAGATTGTTTGGAATGACGGATTAATGGATGATGTTTTACGCTCTGACTTATCGAGTGGTAACTACGGTGTCACTATAACTGACGCTAATAACTGTAGTATTTCAGAAGAATTTTCATTAGCATCTTCAATAGACTTTGTAGTTAGCATCACCCCAATCAGCGCAAGTTGTAACGGGACGGATGACGGACAAATCAATATGTCTTTTGCAGGAGGTACGCCTCCGTTTACATACATTCTCAATGGTCAATCTTTGGATGACTTACCAAGTACGCTACCTTCAGACGATTATCAATTACAAGTTTTTGATGCTTTTGGATGTTCTGATTTAGTAGAGTTTTCAGTAGGAGAACCAGACGAAATCGTTTACCTCGCAGAGCAAACAGACGCCAATTGCCCCGACGAATTTGTGACGGTTGAGTTTGCAACAGTACAGGGTGGTAGTGGTGCTTACACTTACCTTTGGTCTGACGGTGTAACGACACTCAATAGAGATGACTTAACCAGTGGTACTTACTTTTTGACAATTACAGATACGAACGGATGTACTGCCATTTCGGAAGCTTTTGTGGCAGATGTTCCTTCACACATCTTAATTTCAGCAGACGAAGGTGACTTCCAAAATGTCAGCTGCTTTGGAGAGACAGACGGTTCGGTAGATATTACAGTAACAGGAGGAACTCCACCCTATTCTTACTATTGGTCAAATGGGGCGACGACAGAAGATATTGACAATCTTGCTCCTGGTGACTACCTATTGCAACTTACAGATGCTAATGGCTGTATGACCTTGTTTTTAGCTGTTATCTCTAACCCCCAGATATTAAGTGCATCTTCTATCGTTGTTGACGCCAGCTGTATGATGGAAGACGGTAGCGCATCTATTTGGCCTCTAGGAGGAACACAGCCATATTTTTTCCTCTGGGAAAATGGTTCTACAAGTGCAGAAGAGTTTAATTTAGCTCCGGGGATTTATAAGGTTACAGTATCTGATTTTGGTAGTTGTGAGGTTGCCATTGACATCGAAGTTGGAGAAATGGACTGTCTACAATCCGAAACAGGCGAAGAGTTTAACTTTGTAATGAATGAGTTGAATCTTGACTTAACTAGTCATTCAGTTGAAATTCATTGGATGACCGAGGCGGAGGCGAATGAGAGTTTCTTCATTATCCAACATAGTATGGACGGAGATGTCTTTACAGATATCGGTGGACTGCTACCCGGACAGGGCGCTACTCAATCTCAAAATGAGTATTTCAATACTTGTGTAGATATGGCATACGGGACACACTTTTTCCGTATTCGTTATGTGGATGTAATGGGTAATCTACGTACCTCTGAGACAATGAATGTTGAAATTATTCCAGAAAACAAACTGGAATTTTCAATATTTCCCAATCCAACTATGGATGTTTTTAGAGTTAACTTTTTAATTCCATTGGATGCACCAGCTAATGTACAAATCATCAGCGCACAAGCTGGGATTTTAGAAAATGTAACAGCTCCGATTGGCACTTTACACCAACGTATCGACCTACGTAAATATAACCCAGGTGTTTATTTCGTGGTAATTGAACGAGAAGGATTAAGACGATTAACGAAAAGAATAGTTAAGATGTAAATCAACTGTTACGAATCGTCGATAGAGAAGAGAAATCCCGAATTTTCAATTTGAAAGTCCGGGATTTCTTTTATGCCTCTTCTTATGATTTACAAATGTAATATGAATACCAATTAACAGTTATTCTAGTAGAAAAAGTAGAATTACCTTCATTTTTTCATTACTTTTGAACTTCGCCCTCATTAAAGTTTAAGAAGACTACTCCCCCTACTTTCAAGAACTAAGTTACCCTCCCTCATTACATTCATTTTCGACGATTTCAATATTATGAAGACAAATACTACTCGGATTAAATTCCTATTTCTTTTTCTATCCCTTTTCTGTACAAAAATGCTATTCTCGCAAGTGTACATCAATGAATTCATTGCATCTAATGATACTGGTATTGTAGACGAAAATGGAGAATTTGAAGATTGGATTGAGCTATATAATGCTGGGTCTACGGCTGTTAATATAGGTGGATACTATGTCTCGGATGACATCGGTGAGCCAAATCTATGGCAAATACCAACAACTGCTCCTGCCGAGACAACTATTGCTGCTGGTGGTTATCTCATTTTGTGGTTAGATAAAGATACTGATGACGGTGTGCTTCATATAGATGCTAAATTAAGTGGAAATGGGGAAGATGTTGTATTAACTGCGGCAGATGGCGTGACTATTCTTGACTCTTATACTTATGGTCCTCAATTAACGGATGTTTCGGAAGGTAGATTAACGGACGGAAGTGCTCAGTTTGCCTTTTTCACGAGCCCAACACCTAACGAGTCTAATGCCGAAAGTCCTGGAACTGCGCCAACGCCTGTTTTTTCTATAGACGGAGGTCTTTACGACGAAAATGTATCCGTTAGCTTAAGTACTTCAAATCCTGCTTCAATTTACTATACAACAGACGGCTCATATCCTGACGAGACGAGCACTCTTTACAGTACTCCTTTAGAGTTTTCGACTCCTACTCCCCTACGCGCTCGTGCTTTTGCGACAGGACTGGGAGCGAGTAATGTTGTTACGGAGACCTATTTAATTGGAGTTTCTCATGCCTATCCTGTTGTCGCAGTGGCAGGTAATCCTGAAGAGTTTTTTGATGAGACTATTGGTATTTTTGGAAATATATTAGAAGACATCGAAATTAATGTCAACGCTGAATTTTATGAAACAGACGGTACTGTTGGTTTTAATCAATTGGTAGAAGCCGAACTGACGGGTACATCTAGTGCAGGTAATGCACAAAAATCTTTATCCTTGAAAGCAAAGGGCAGCTTAGGAAACTCTAAGTTTGACTACCCTGTTTTTCCAGATGAAGAACTCACAGAATATAGAGGTTTGGTACTTCGTAACAGTGGAAACGACTGGACTGTCACTAACTTTAGAGATGCTGCGGCGTCTAGTTTGATACGTGATTTGTCTGATACGGATGATTTGATTGATGCACCTAAGATTAATTATCAAGCTTACAGACAATCAATTTTATATCTAAATGGCGAATATTGGGGTATTTATAATCTGCGTGAGCGTCCAGATAAGCGTTACATCAAAAATCATTTTGACCTAGATGACGATGAGATTGACCTCATCGAAAACAAGGATGAAGTAAAAGAAGGAGATTTAGATAACTGGCTTGCGCTACAAGACTTTTTAGAAGATAATAGTTTCGCGGATGCAACTAACTATGCAACTTTAGAAAGTTGGGTGGATGTTGATGAATTTATGGATTACTGTATTTTCAATCTTTTTATTGACAATCAAGACTGGCCAGGTAATAATAATCGCCGATTTAGAGAACGTGTAGCTGACGGAAAATGGAGATTTTTATCTTACGATTTAGACTTCACCTTTGGGCTTTTCACTTCGCAAGGTTGGAATACGGGCTATGCTGGGGACAATTCTTTCGAAAGATTGCTATTCCCAACGGATTATGAAAATCCTAATCCAGAATGGTCTTCTCGCCTTTTCCAAAAATTAATGGAAAATGAAAACTGGCGTCATGATTTTATCAATAGAACTGCTGACCACTTAAATGTGCTCTTTACTTCTGAAAGAATCAATGGTCGAATAGATGCATTTTTAGCTAGTTATGAACCAGAAAAAGAACAACAATTGGCTACTTGGCAAAATCTATACAACCAAGATGCCAATGCAGATATCATGCGTTCATACGGAAATCAACGTACACAACTCTTTCAACAGCACTATATAAATGCGATTCCAGAAATTCAATCTGTGGTAGAAGTTAATATTTCTACTGAACCTGCGGGCGCGGGCACGATAGAGTTTAGTACTTTGAATATTGATGAAGAAGACGACGTAAGCTCGTGGGCAGGTCGCTATTTTTCAGGCATAGATATTCCAGTAAAAGCAGTAGCTAAGCCTGGTTTTGAATTTAAAAATTGGATTGGTGTTTCTTCAAGTACAGAAGATGAAATAAATGTAAATCTAAGCCAAAATAGTATCTTAAGAGCTTTATTTGCTCCGATTGACACTACGAATACCTTATTAGAGCAAGCTATTAATTTTCAGGAAATACCAGACCAACAAACGGATAGTCCTCAGATAGAATTAATGGCAGGCGCGTCTTCTGGATTGCCTGTTTCATTCACCATTTTAAGTGGTCCTGCGACACTCAACGGAAACATTGTAACCCTGACAGGTGCCGAAGGTGTTGTGACGATACAGGCATCGCAAGCGGGTAATTCAGTCTACTCTCCTGCTCCTAATGTGATTCAGGAATTTACCGTAGGTTCGACAAATCCTCCAACAGGCTACTGTAACACACAGGGTTTGAACAGTTCTAATCTTTGGATTAAAGAGGTTAAATTGGCTGGAATTAATAATCTATCCGAAAACGATAATGGATACGGCAATTACATAGACCAAACAGCTCTTCTTTCTACTAATCAGTTTTATTTCATCAAGCTAAAAGCTGGTTTTGCTGGCTATGTCGGTGATATAAACTGGAGACTATGGATTGATTACAATCAAAATGAAACTTTTGAAAATGGAGAAGAAGTTATTGCGGAGTATGTCGCGACGATAGCTGCGGATATTGACGCATTAGAGACTAATCTGGTGTTTTCAGTTCCTCCAAATGCGCTTAGCGGTAATACGCGTTTGCGTATTTCATTGAGACAAAATGCTTTTGCACCAGAATGTGGAGATTATGATTTTGGTGAAACGGAAGATTACACGGTTACGATTTCAGAGAATTTCATGGACGATGCGCCAAACTTTCTTAACCTAGAGGCGACTCCTCTAGACAATGGTATTTCTCTATTTTGGGCAGCTAATAGAGTCAACGAAACCAACTCTTTTACAATTGAAAAAAGTCTCGACGGAATTAGTTTCCAAGAATTTAGAACGATTGAAAATCCGTCTAATGGAAGCATAGAGACCGCAACTTTCGACATGTTTGACACCGCTCCTATTCAAGGTATGAATTACTATCGTCTTCGTAAGAACTTGTCTAACAGCACGATTATCTATTCGAATATGGTCGCAGTAAGTTATGACTTTGACAACAAAGGGTTAGTTTTGTATCCAAATCCTCTAAAAAGAACAGATTTACTGAATATCAGTTTTGGAAGTTCTTTTACTGGCAAACTAAGTATTCTAATCGCGAATGTGACGGGTAAAATCATAAAAGAGATTGAGCTAGAGGAAGTACCAGATAGTCCTTTTGAATTAGATTTGAAGGATTATTCAGAAGGTACTTATATTATACAGCTGATTGGGGAAGAGTTTCGCCCTGTCTCGAAGAGATTTTTGGTGTTTGAATAGAAAGTAAACTTACGAGTTTAGTGCCAATTTTGACAGTTTTTCAAAAGTCTAATCTAAAAAACAAAAAGCCTGCTTGATATCACTCAAGCAGGCTTTCTGTTTCCTATCAATAAAATTAGACAATTAAATAGACCCACGCTCCAACTGTACCCAACCTCCATACTCTCCAAGCACATAATAATACATTCCTGCAGGCGATTCCTTGCCGTCTTTTTCGCCATTCCAGATGTTATCTTCCGTTACACTATCTGTTTTGTAGACCAAATTTCCCCAATCATTAAAAACTAACAAATCTATATCTGGACAACTTTTAATCCCTGGAATTCTCCAGTTATCTTGAATACCATCCTTGTTTGGTGAAAAATGGCTAATCGGTCGAATTGTATTTTTAGAAGCAAAAATATTAATCTGAGCAGCGATTTCTTGCTCATCGTGTTCTAAAATAACAGGCACTTTCTGATGCAGGTAAGAAACATTAGAAGAAGCCGTAAACCAAAGCACTTCATCAGAATGACGCGCTTGCAATGTTTCTGGTAGTGTTCCAATCTTTGCCTTTTTGATTTTTACAGTCTCGGACTTATACTCCCCTTCATTAAAAATAAGAGTATTTCCATTTTTCAAATAAAAATCAAAATTTAATAATGTTGGCTTTTCCATAACAAAAGGCATCGTATCAGGTCCTCCAAAATATTGCTTTCCACTCACATCTTGGTCATAAAAGGATAAATCTGGGCTTATTCCAGGTTTCTCAACCAATAGGTCTAAAACTTGATTTTCGGTAGAAATCGTTAAAAAATAAAGCCCTGGGTCTCCAGTTAAATTAAACGACAAACTATTTTCGCCTTCTACCAAAGCCTTCATTCCTTTTTCTCCATTTAGACTTCCCCATGCTTCTTTGATTTCATAATTGACCACCTCTATCGATTTAGAATTTAAAACCAAATTATACTGTCCAGCAGCATTAATTTGAGATAAAACCGGAGAAATAGAAGCTCTGCGAATTACCGAAATTTTTCCGAATTCGACTTCCTCTCCTTCTATATTTGTCGAACGAAAGCGATAATGATGCTGCCCGTCAAAACTATACTCAGAGTCAAAATAGAAGAGTTCTTTTGCATTTTCAGCATTGATGACTCCAATACTATTATACTCTTCGCCATCCTCGCTTTTCTCCACAAAAACACCATAAGTAGGGTCAATATTAGCCAAATCATTAATTTTCAATACTATCCCTGCATCTGTTCGGCAGTAAGCAGCCTTTCCGTCTGGCGTATTGGTAAACACGGCAGATTTTTTAATACCGCGACTGTGATTATTAACCGTCCATTTAAAATCAGATGAATTATAGTTAGATAAGGTAATCGACTTTTCCTGTTTTTCTTCCTTAATTTCTGGTGCTAATTCTTCCGCGACTGCCTCTTCTTCTCTTTCTTCTAATAGCATTGTTCTTGGCGTCCAGTTCGGTTTGACAACCATTTCTGCTACTTCGACTTCGACATCTTCCAAATGCGCAATACTCTTACTTTTCAAAGTTTCAATCCGCTGCTCTTTGATGATTGGAGTACCTTCTGAAAGGATAATTTCTTCTATAGGTTTAGTCGCTAAAATAATTTCATCAGCAGCGTCCTCCTCCAGTAATGTATATTTTTCTGTTGTAGGCGCAAGTTCTTTTATCGGTTGAGAAACTTCGAGCGTTGGTAAGGCTTCTCTTGGGCTTGCTTTAGGAAACAAAGGGCGAGCTATATTCTCTTCAGTTTCTGTCGGAATATTTTTTTGAATTGACGGACGTTCTATAATCCGCGATGCTTTTGCCTCCGTGTTATCTGGAGATTTGTTTATGTAGACTTTCTCTTCTTGTGGTTCTTCGTTCTTTACTATTTCTTGTTTTTCGAGAGTAGTAGATTCCTTTAATTTTTCTATAGATGCTTGATGATTTTCTATAGCTTCTGGGTAAACGACCGTGGTAGAATCAACTCTAGCTTGACTCCCTATCAAGTAGGCAAAAAAGAAGGCGATAAAAATGATTGGAAGTAGCTCTCCCAATGAATTAATAGCTAAAAAACCACTCTCCTTTTCATCTGAAATTACAGACTGTTTTCTCTCAATTTTTTCCATGATTACGTGCGTTGTGTCTTAATATCTAGTCTTTCTTAAACTCAAGTTAGACAACAACAACACAGAAAGATATGATTTTTAGGGAACGGTCGCCTTCTAAAAGGAAACGGTTAGAATCAATGATGCTATGGTATTAAAAATAGAAATATATGTCCAGTTTTGGCGACTTTTAGGCTTTTTTATCAAATTATAAAAATACACATAAGTAACTGACAATCAATACTTTAATATAATAAAATGTCATAATATGAACATTTAAAAACAAGCTCTTTTTCGGCTAATTTAACAGCAGTAATCAAACCTAAATATTCATCATCAACTCTCGTAGATTTGCATCATTTGGCAAGTCAATTTTCTTTCTCAGTCGATACCGACCTGCCTCTACTCCACGCACAGAAATAGCCATCATCGGCGCTATTTCTTTACTGCTCAAATTCATTCTAAGATAAGCACAAAGCTTCAAATCATTTGGACTTAAAACGGGATATTTTTCTTTTAAACGAGTTAAAAAACCTTGGTGAACTTGGTCAAAGTGATGCGCAAATTGGTCCCACTCAGAGTCATTTTCTAAGTCTCGCTCTACCAGTCGTATCAGCTTTTGTAAGTCCTGTGGACGCGCTTCTTGATTTCTCATTTTACCTAAAAGCTTACTCAAATCACTTTTCAAACCAGCCAACATTTCTCGCTTTTGCACCAAGTGCAGCGTGGCTGAAGCTAATTCTTGGTTCTTAAATTCAACTTCAGTTTCTAGTTTTTGACGCTTTACACGACTTAACTCTAACTCACTATCTTCGACTTTTTGACGGAATATTTTCTTTTGTTGTTCATGTTGATTTTGGAGAGAAACCTTTTCTTGTTCAAACTTTTTAGACTGCTTTCTCATACTAAAAAAGATAGCAGAGACAATAGCTAAGCCATACAATACATAAGCAAATGGACTGAGATACCAAGGTGCACTGATAGAAAAAGAGACCTTTTCTGCTTCAGAAATGATGCCTGCCGCATTGCGAGCGCGCACCATAAATGTGTAATCACCGTGTTCTAAATTAATATACTCCTTCTCTGGTCTGTCCGTCCAATCCGACCAATTATCAGCAAATCCTTCTAATTTAGTTTGAAAACGAACCTCTTCTGGATTTCGGTAGGCGTTAGCAGAGTAAGCAAAATAGAGGGAATTATCATCACTCGAAAGAGAAATTTCCTTACTTTTCACACCGAGTCCTATGCTAGCATATAATAAACTGTCATTTTCATTATTCAATCTAAACTCACTGATTTTTGTACTAATAGAAAAGTCAGAGTCTGCATACTTTTGCGCATCAAAACGAATAAAGCCCTTTTCTGACCCAAAAAATACATTTTGTGGATTATATGGATATACAAATTCAAACCCTCCAACTAGTTTTTTGCTGAGTTCAGGAAAAATAACGGAACTCACCTCTATGTCCAAACCATTATCATCAATAGTCAATCGACCACAGGTTTCTCCAGCCATAAACCAAATATTACCTTCTCTGTCTTCTTTCAGCATTTTTACTCGTCCATAATCCTGAAATATCTTATTATAGCTTTTCATCGCTTTAAAAGACATCGTTATTTTGTCAAATCGATAAACGCCTGTTTCTCCAGCAAAAATAACCTCGTTTCTTATTTTAAAGGTGTGGTTAAAATTATCAGAAGGCAAACCATCACTTACACCATATCGTGTCACACTCTTCGTTGAGTAGTTATCTTCCAAAACGACTCGATATACCCCTCGATAAGGATGCGACATCCATAGTATATGTGAGCTTTCCTTCGCTAATAAACGAGAGCTTTCTGCCAAGCCTTCTACTTTTTTATACTTACGGTATACTCCATTTTCTTTGCGTAAAATCGTCATTCCTTGATAATGCCCAGCCACAATGTGATTTTCATCTAAACGCAAAAAATTCCAAACACCCTTTAAATTTGGAATTTCGAAAGCATTCTCGTCTTTCAACTGAGAAGCACCACTATGCATTCCTAAAAATAACTCCTCATTGGACTGGTGTAATCCCCATATCTGTCCGTCTGTCCTTTTTATCTTTTCAAATGGCTTTTTAGTATAAAATTCATCATTGTCATTCCATTCAGACACATACAATCCATTAGAATTTCCTAGATAAAATTTGTCTTCAAAAATAGTAGCAGTATAGCCTGTCCCCTCTAAGTTGCCGTCTGGATAAATATAAGTGTAGGCGGAATTCACCTCTACATAATCAATTCCATTGTCCAGACCTAGCCACAAATTACCCGCTAAGTCAGTCGCTAAAGCCAATACATTTGTATTTTGTAGCCCCTCTTTTCTACCTAAAAATCTATTCTTACGAAATTTAGTATCCGTAAAAAGTAACCCCGTAGGAGTAATTCCAAAAACATACTGCCCATTTACTAATTGACAAGCTGAGTAAATACTTTTTTCTTTAAATAGCGCATCAAGAGGTGTCTCGAAAGGCGTCAAATCCTTTTCATCAAAAAAATAGACACCATCCTTTAGTGTTGTCACTAAAACTGTATCTTGATTATAAGGCAAAAATGCCGTGACAGGCGAAGGAGGTTTATATGTAAAATTAGGAAGTATAAAACTGTCTCCTGTAAACTTTAAAAGTCCCTTATATTCATCATGTACATAAATCTCATCATTTACTAACCCTAAAAAATGAATCGGTCCTCCTGTGTCATACACCTTCATTCTTTCATTAAGATAATAAAAAATATACCGCTCTGTCCTAAATAATATAGCATTATCCTTCACTATAATATCCCATACTTCACTAAATCCTCTATACTTCTCAGGTATCGTCTGAATTAAAGAATTATACTCTAAATCACCATTTTCTTTTGTATCAAAATATCCTAACTCGCCTTGCCCACCAACATATATTCTATCTTCTACAATGGCTAAAGACCTTACAATCGTCTGGTTACTTATTGGATATTTTTTCCAGAAAACACCATCGTATCTTAGTAATCCTTCATTATTTGCAAAGTACATAATGCCACTAGTAGACACTGCCACATCCCAATTTTGGGTGCCACCGTCATATATCTTTTTACTGTAATTATTAATGGGCAAATCTCCGATAAAAGAAGATTGAGCAAATCCAATTTGGGTAAAAAAAATAAAATATAGAAGAAATTGTCTCATAAAGTTATTTCGTATGAATGTTTGCACAAATAAAGGATTTTTTCTCAGATGTAGTAGTATTAATTCAGTTATGTCGTAGTGTTAACGTAGTAAAAACAGTCCGAATTTCATACTTGTGTAGGTAATACAGTATATATATATTCTTTTTTCATACTAATAAACAATACATTTGTCAGGAAATCACGTGTTAAACCAATATTATGCTTAAAAAAAATATTCCGCAAAATATACTAAGGTGTAATAAATAATAGATAAATGTAGAATTATTTTTTTGGCTTTCCCAATCAAATTTTCTTACTCAAAAAGACAAATACTCGAAATTGTTCATCAAATGAGACAAAAGAATAGATATTTGTCTAAATCAGACCATTACAACTATGAATGAAACAAGGTCTATTTTCCTTTTTCTGTTGAAGAAAAAATGATTATCCAGATACTTTACAACTTCTTTTCTTTCTGGTGGTCAATAGCGAGTTAATCCTCGTTTTACAAGCAACTCTCGCTCAGGAGTTTACAGTTGTAAAATTCAACCAAAATCTTAATTCAACAGCACAAATTCAGGTGTCTGATGCATTAGGCAAGTTGGTATATTCTGCAAAAGCAGAAGCATTTACTGAGCAACAGTAAATAAACACAGCAAATTGGACTACAGGTACCTCCGACAATTATTGCCGGAGGTCATTGTCATTTTAGCTTTTCTTAATGACTTAAATCAAATTCTCACTAAGAAATGCGAAAAAAACAGTTTCTAAGACATTGCCCCATTCAAAAACAAAAAATATTTTAACCGAAAAAATTGAGTAATAGAAAATCAAAGCGAATTGCAATCTTGATTATCAACATATTAATAACTCAAGATTGTACTACTACTTAATTAAGTACACAAAGTAAATTCTAATCAAAACATGGTAAAAATGTACAAATTAAAACAGATTTTTCCGCTGTTATTGCTATTCTTTTCCATATCTGCCTTTGGACAGATGGAAGTAAAAGGAATAGTTACTTCTGCTGAAGACGGCGAAGGAGTTATAGGAGCGACAATTCTTGTTGAAGGAACAGCTGCTGGTACCGTTACTGATTTCGACGGCTCTTACAGCATAACTGTCCCCAACAAAGATGCCTCTCTAAACTTTTCTTATACTGGATTAAAATCGCAAACAATCGCGGTAGATGGTCGTACAGAGATTAATCTAGTGATGTCAGCAGATGCTGCTCTTTTAGATGAAGTAGTTGTTATTGGCTACGGGTCTCAGAAGCGTAGTAAAATCACAGGAGCTGTTAGTGTCGTCAGTACTGATGAATTGACTGAAGGGTCAAATGTACTTATACAGCAAGCCTTACAAGGTAAGTCTTCAGGTGTTTTGGTTTCTAAAAACTCTGGTTCGCCAGGTGCTGCAGCCTTTACGCGTATTCGTGGTATCTCGACTATCAATGATGCTTCTCCTTTGTACATTGTAGACGGTTTACGTGTCGAAGGTTTGGATTATTTAAATCCAAATGATGTCGAAACAGTAAGTGTATTAAAAGATGCAGCAAGTGCTGCCATCTATGGTGCAAGTGCTGGTAATGGTGTTATTTTGATTACGACAAAAGGTGGTAAGAAAAATCAAGAAGGTCGCATTAGTTACAGCGGCTCTGTCGGATTACAGTCTGTAGCACGTAAGTTAAACTTGTTGACAGCAGAAGAATATGCTATCATTCAAAATG
Source organism: uncultured Saprospiraceae bacterium (assembly GCA_937923465.1). Taxonomy (GTDB): domain Bacteria; phylum Bacteroidota; class Bacteroidia; order Chitinophagales; family Saprospiraceae; genus JAHDCG01. Next base: position 562 of record CALDUB010000147.1, on the reverse strand, counting down.
AGTCTTATATTGCTGCAGGTCAAACACCTTTACCTGAGTTCGCAAATCCTGCGGCATTGGGAGAAGGTACAGACTGGCAAGATGCACTTTTTGGTGTAGCACCAAGTTTGGAACACCAGTTGACATTTTCTGGTGGTGGAGAAAAAAGTTCTTACCTTATCTCAGGTAACTATACTGTGCAAGAAGGTATAGTAGGTGTAGATATCGGAGAAAATAAATCTCGTTTTGAACGTTTTACAGCTCGTTTTAATGGTGACCACGACATTAAGTCTTGGTTGACTATTGGAAATCGCTTAAGCTTTACCAATTTCACAAGAAATGCTTTAGCGGAAAACAATCAATTTAATACGCCATTGATTCGTGCGATTAATATTGACCCAACGACACCTGTGCGCAAAGAAGACGGTACATATGCTTATTCTCGCTACGCAGATACTGATATTGCAAATCCAATTAACGCAGTTGAGCAGACTTATTATTCTTGGAATAATAACCGTATTGTAGGTTCTGTTTTTGCAGATTTGAAGCCTATCAAAAATCTGAAAATCACGACAAATTACTC
>CALDUB010000146.1 GCA_937923465.1 uncultured Saprospiraceae bacterium | reverse complement strand
ATGCGTAGCGCAACGGGATTGATTGCTTCCAATTGACTGATTTGAGCATTGAAGTTTTCTTCACCGATAGCGGATATAATTGTCTTTTCGCGTTCGCGTAGAGTTTTGAGTTTCTCGTAAATATTGCCTGAGTAGAAAAGAACGTTTGGGATGTATTCTTCTCCGTCAAAAGCGGTGAGGCTACCAAGCTGCGTGCGTAAAAAGTCAGAGTCTTCAGAAAGGTAGGTAGACCAAGCATTGTTCAGTATGACCTTACGGTCGAAGAGTCCCCGATTAGTTTGGTAAGTCACCCAAACGCTCATCTCCGTTTCGCTGATACCAGGGTTGTACTTTTCGATACTTTCGGCGAGAGTCGTTAGAGTATCAGAAGTTTTTTCGGAATTAGCATTCGTGTTCACTATGACTTGCTTACGCGTATTTTCTCTCTTCGTATTGCTACTTGATTTGAGAAGCTTTTGCGTAATCTTATCCACCGTTTGTCCCGAACGAAAATGCTCAAATCGGCGCACATCAGGAACACTAATCCCGTATTTCACATCAGTCATGCTACCGCGCACTTCTACTATTGCCTTTCCGAAACGGTCGGTAGACGGTTTTAATGTACCAAGAATGTGTGTCGGATTTTCTTGAAAGTAATTTCCGTTGGATAGTGTGTTTTTCATAGTGTTGTTTTCTCCTTAAGTGACTGATTACAATTCCGTTTCTAAGGCTGCAATTGCCGATTGAATGCTCGGTGGTTCTGTGTATTTATCCGAGAGAATTTCAGCAGTAATCAGTCGGCGTAGACGTCCAATATTCAAGTCGCGCATTTCGCAGACTTTTGGGTGACTTTCGCAGCGGAGTTTATTGAGTTCTGCATTCAACATCTTGGTAAACTCCGTTTTTGTATTCTGTTCTTTCATATTTTGCGTAGCACTATGATGTCCGTTTGGATATCGGTTTGACGGAAAATACCTTTGGGTAAGCGGTAGGCTTCCAATAGTTCGGCGCGGACTTCGACTTGCTTTTTGACTGCGTTTTCTTTGCCATCTAAAAAGGAAGAAGGAACGATGTAAACCAACAATCCACCTTTTTGCAATAGGTCTAATCCGCGTAGGATGAAGTAATCCTCATAGCGAGTTGCGCCCGTGTTCTTGCGTTCTTTGCTGGTTAGTTTACCCGTGAAATCACCGTAGGGTGGATTGCCGATAACCAGTTTGTAAGTTGGTGTTACCGCTTTCGATTTTCCATTGCGCTCAATGAATAACTCATTGAAATAAGCGTGACGGATATTGAAAGTTGGGAAATTGACTTGTGCGATACGGCAGCTCGTCTCGTTGATTTCAAAAGCATCCACGCGCGTAGTCGGAGCGAAGTAATGCAAGAAGCGACCGATGCCGCAACTTGGTTCTAAGACCGCGCCGCCTGCGTAGCCATGTTTGTACGCCAGCCCGACCATTTTTTCGATAATCTCAATTGGTGTGAAATACTCAGAGAGCAAACCTTTGCCTTCTGCGCCGTATTGCGCCATACCACCGTAGCCCGTGAATTGGTTCACATAGGCTAAGTCTTCGATAGAAAAGCTCTCTTTCTTATCGGTTTTATCCGAGAGAAATTGCTCAATCTTGCGATTGAGGGTGTATTGTGTTTTGCTCATAGATGTACTTTAAGCGAAAAGGTATTTGCGGTAAATGACGACGTATGCGAGTGCGATGAGGACGATGCCTGCGATGATGTTTGTCTTTGACATATTGTTTTTGCCGCAAAGATAGGTGGGACGGGGAGGGTGATTTTGGAGTTTTTTTTAGTTTTTTTGGTTCTTTGGGGATTTTTTGGGAAGTTTGGGAGTATTGTGAGATTGGAACTGGCTTAGACTGGCAAAAAAGATAAAATAGGTGGCTTAATCTCCTGTTTTTGGAGAGATTAAGCCAATAATTTAATCTTAAACAGCTAAATGTCTCTATTTTTTAGAGATTTAGCTGTTTAAGTAATTGGACAAAGGATAATCTGAGGGCGTAAATTGACCTTTTTAATTGATAGAAATGATTATGTGATAAATTGTGTAAGGTGAAATTTTATTACTCAAAACAAATCATCCAAGACCAATTCCTTATCCACCAAATCCAGACTATGCTCATTCTCCTTCAAGCCATGCGCCGAAATAAAAACCCAAGACACCTGCTTTTTTGTCTTTGTAATCTCTTCAAATCGCCACATTTTTTGTCGTAAATCTTCTGCGTAAGCCTTCGTCATAGTGAATGCTTTATTGTAAAACTTGATTTCAACTAAGTTAATCGCATGGTCATTTCGGTCTATTAATAAGTCAATTTGTAAGCCTTTTTCTTGAGCTGTTCCCTTGCGGTAAAAAGTTGAGGAGAGGGAATAAATGCCTGCGATACTGAGTGCTTTTTTGATTTGTGGAACGTGTTTGAGGCAGATATTTTCAAAAGCATAGCCCGCCCAAGTTTTGTAAGTCTGTGTCTGACTCAAGTGTTGCCAAATCGCATCACCTTCCATTTCTTTTCCTTCAATAAATTTGAGGTAGAATAAAGAATACTCGTCCGTCAAGCGGTAAATTTTCCCTTTTTTCTGCTGAAAACTACGGTAGGGCGTGATAAAACCAGAGTGCGATAATTCATCCAAAACTGCCGTCAGTCCACCACCATCTGTCAGTTTGGTCTGCTTGATAATCTCTTGTCGCGTCAAACCCTCCCTTTTCGCGGCTAAGGCTCGGATGACTTTAAAATGCTTTTCGGCATTAGGAAATAAGGAAGGATATAATCTTAAAAATTCATCACGTAATAAACCATTTCTTGAAAAACAAATATCATTGATGTTTTGAATGGCACTTTTCCCCTTTTTGACTTCTTTCAAATAATGTGGAATACCGCCCAAAGTCATGTACAGTTGCACGATTTGGTAGCGATTAAAACGTAGATTTCGACTTTTGAGATAGGCTTCCATTTCGCTTAAAGTAAAGGGTTGAAGAAAAATGCGTTTGGTAATGCGGTTGTAGAGTCCGCCCGTATTATTGACCACTTTTTGTATCATCCAAGAAGCTGCTGAACCACAGATGACAAGAACCAGATTTTGCTGACAAGCCCAATCATTCCAAAAATGACCAAAGGCTTGAAGGAATTTAGATTTATGCGTCGCCAACCAAGGCAACTCATCGATGAAAATGACGCGTTTTTTATCCTGCGGCAAACTTTCCAAGTATTGTTGCAGCATATCAAAAGCATGAAACCAAGTCGTTGGCGCGGGTAATTTAATCTTAGTCTCGGAGTATTCCATCAACTTTTTTGCAAAGCGTTCTAATTGGTCATCTAATGCACCATCTTGAATGCCCGTAACGCTAAAAGCGATTTCTTTTTGGTAGAAAGTATTGATTAAAAAAGTTTTGCCGACGCGCCGTCTTCCCATTACGGCAACCATTTCTGCCTCTTTAGACCGTAATGCGTCTTTTAGAATTTCTTTTTCTGCTGTTCTGCCGATGAAGGTAGTAGATGTCATTTTTACTTATTAGTTGCTGAATAATGACAAATTTAAGTTATTTCAGCAATTAATAAAAATTATTAGCTGCTGAAATGTATTTTTATAGGATTTTTTCAGCAGGTAATAAGGTAGAGAAAAAACATACAATAAAAATCCCCATAACCAAAAGCTACGGGGATTTCATAATTCTTTCAACAGAATTTAAGCATATTTTTTAAACTTAGTAAAAGTGATTTAATAAATTGAGCCATAATGCGCCGTAATTTTTTCTTCTAAGAAATTCAAAAAATCGTTGCATAGCAGGGCTACGGAACTACTTTTTTGTGTTTTTTAGAAGGAAAAAGAACAAGCATAATGGCTCAAGTTATTGAATTACTTTTACTTAAGTAGGTTTACATATTTATCTAATTATTAAAAATTTCCATAGTGAAGCCAATATCATAGCTTTCTCCGAAATTTTTAAAAATGTGTTTTAGTTTTTTCAATAGTCTCTTTTTAGAACGATAATCAGAGACAGAAAACCAGCTGTATTTCATTCTTCTCCAAAGTATTTCTATGGGGTTTAAATGAGGACATCGAGGAGGAAGAAATTGGATGAATAATCCTTGTTTCTCCCATGTTGAAAACATTGATTTAGTCAGGGCTGATTTATGAGGTGTTGCATTATCCAAAACAACTATTGTTGTTCTGGTAATTTTTGATGCAAAATCACTCATGAATTTAATGAAAAGTTCGCTGTCTAAATTGGTCTTTTCTGGTAAGTTATAAGTCACCAATTGTTTAGTAATCGGATTCAAAAAACCTAAGACTTTTAAGACCGATGTTCTTACGCTCGGAATAGCCAATTGTGTTCCTTTCTTTTGCCAAAAGTAAGGAATATAAGGAGCTAAACTAAAAGCGGTTTCGTCAGCAAAGAAAATGTCAATAAGACCTTGATTTGCAAGACTTAAGTACAAACATATTCTTTGGATAAAAGTATTTTTTACTTTGTCAGAAACAGTCTTTACAAGACATCGTCGAGCTCGTTTGAAGACGAAACCGTTTTTTTTAGAAATGCGCGTAACATACGCATACTTAGACCTTCATTTAGACCTAATTGAGCGTCAACTTCAGCAAGTAAATTAACTCCCTTTTCTTGGGATTTTTTTACTGCTTTTTCGACAGCTTCAATATGGTCTTTATTGTCCATAGAAAGAAGTGGTTTTCTACCTTGACCAGGCTGTGTTTTAAGCCCTTCAAGACCATGTTTTTTCCATGCTGAAAACCATGTAGAAACAGAGCCACGAGACACAGATAAAATGTCTGTAATCTCAGTTATTGTATATCCCTTATTACTAAGTAATATAGCTTGACATCGAGTACGAAAAGCATCACTTTTTCCATGCTTTTTTTCCTCTTCTAATTGAGCAATTTCTTCTGGCTTTAAATCTGAAACAAACGACTTTTTTCGACTCATTTGGCGAAAATAGAAAATATATTGTTATTGTCCAAATAAATATGTAAACTTACTTAGTCTACTGATAAATAATTCTCTTCCATATAATCTGATTTCCATTATTAACCTTCAAGAAATAAGCGCCTTTCGGTAAACCGCGAAAGTCAATTTGAAAATCAGTATTTTCAGGCATGTGCACGAAATTTTTCAAGACTTCTGAAGCCGTATTGAATAGCTGAACAGTTATTTCTCCTTTGATTTCTCCAATTTCCACTGTCACTTTATCAAAAGTTGGGTTAGGAAAAATCTTTAAGAATCTTTCTCTTTCAAAAAATACTGTTCTTATCATGGAATATTCAAATGTTCCGTCAAAATCAATTTGTCTGAGTCGATAATAATTGATCCCTAAAAATGGATTAGCATCTTGGTAATCATATTTATTAACTTCAGTTGTTGTTCCTTGCCCTTCTGCGAAATCTAATGTTTCCCACTCTCTTCCATTTTTAGATTTTTGAATCTCAAAACCTAAATTGTTAAACTCGTTTGCTGTCATCCAATCTAACTGAATATAATTCTCTTTTGCACTTCCTGCAAATTCAAGTAGTTCGACGGGAAGAACAGAGCAACTTATTGAAGCCCCACAAGCAACATCTATCAAGGAAGGGACATCGGTCGAATATTGAGCTAAATTATTACTACCTCCAGAGCCTTTTCTCGCGCCGTGATTTTCATTTGAATTACAATCCTCTATATCACAAGATGAATTATCTTGGTCCATTTTATAATAAGAAATTAATCCAGACTCTGTTCCAGTTAATTCTGAGTTCATATTATTTTGTATTTCTGATTGCGTTCTGGCAACACTCCAAAATCGGACTTCGTCAATTTTCCCGTTAAAAAATCGCCCATTGAAATCTCCCCATGACCCCAAAGATGTTATTTCAGGTCTTACACCTGGAGCCCCCGTGTGTGGGTCTGTATCATTTTGTGCCACTCCATTAATGTATAGCTTAAGTCCATCTGTCGGATGAAATACTCCTGCCACATGATACCATTGGTTTGCATTCCATGTATCACAATCAGAATGTATAAGGAAAGTACCCGAATTTTGTCTACCAAATCGAATTTTCCCCTTATTAGGATTAATATTTTCAAATGCTAAATACATTTCGTCAATTTCTCCAGGGGTATTTCTAACTGCTAAAGAAATAAAATCTGAAATAGTATTGTCTATGGTTACGGAAGGATTAAACCATAATTCAATTGTTCTCATCCCATTACAAACATTACTCCCTAAATCCACATAGTCATCAATTCCGTCAAAGTCTAAACTCTTATTCTGTAAAGAACCAAAGTCCACAGAAATATTTTCACTTCTTAAGGTTAATGCGGTAGCTACACTATTTGTTACTTCTGCATAATATGAGCCAGCTTGTGTGATAGTTATCGAAGGACTGTTACCTGTACTCAATAACACACCATCTTTATACCAATTAAAAGTATCCGTTGAAGGATCTCCTCCTGGACTGACTTCAAGGGTATTGCCGTTTTGGACAATTGGTATTCTCGCTTGAGGTGAATAGCTAAAAGAATAATTCCCGCTCATCGCATTTACTTCCAGTCCATCAAAAATAAAGAAATTACTCGCTATTTGAAGATTTGATAAATTTGTCAGGCTTGTAAAATCAGGTAAAGGACTTATCAAATCATTACCCTCTAAATTTAACTCAATTAAATTCGTTAATCCTGTATAGCCAGAAGGTCCACCAGTACTTAGATCTGCTGGTACAGCTCCTGTTAAATCATTATAGGATGCATAAAAATATTTTAAATTTGAAAGTTTTCCTAAATCTGCGGGAATATCACAATTTAACAGATTAATACTTAAATCTAAGCGAACTAAAGTCGATAAGTCACCAAGATCTGGGGGAATAGATCCTATTAATTGGTTATTATTTAATCCCAAATATTCTAAAACTACAAAATTACCATATTCAATCGGAATAGCCCCTTCTAGTACATTACCGGATAAATCTAACTTTGTTATATTTGGTAACGCTCCAAATGTCACAGGTAAAGTTCCTGTTAAATCATTACCCTGTAGTTGGATTTCGATTACATCCGTTAATCCTGAATAACCCGAAGGTCCGCCAATACCTAAATCTAAGGGTATTGATCCTGTTAAATCATTATAAGATGCATAAAAAAATTCTAAGTTTGAGAGTTTTCCTAGATCTGCGGGAATAGCCCCCACTAGTTGGTTATCATTTAAATAAAGAAATCGCAGCGTTGATAGCTCACTAATATTTCCAGGAATAGATCCTGTTAATTGGTTATAACTTAATCCCAAATATTCTAAAACTACAAAATTACTATATTCAATCGGAATGCCCCCTTCTATTACATTACTGGATAAATCTAACTTTGTTATATTTGGTAATGCTCCAAATGTCACAGGTAAAGTTCCTGTTAAATCATTACCTTGTAGTTCTATTTCTATTATATCTGTTAAGCCTGAATAACCCGAAGGTCCGCTAATACCTAAATCTAAAGGTATTGGTCCTGTTAAATCATTATAAGGTAGGTGCAGGTATTGTAAGTTTGAAAGTTGACCTAACTCTTCTGGAATAGAACCTGTTAATTGATTACTACTTAATCCTAAGAATTCTAAAGCACAAAGTGCTCCTAAGTCTGGAGCAATTGTTCCCGTCAAATTCATATTACTAATATTAAGTTGCGTCACCCTCCCATTACTAACTGTTATACCTTGCCAGGTATTTACAGGAGTGGTTGTATCCCAGTTTAAGCCCGTTACACCATTATAAAATTCAATTAAAGCCAAACGGTCACATGCTAAATCTGTGCAGCAGCTTGTAGGATTTGTAACAACAAGATTTTCACTTCTCAAAGTCAGTGCGGTAGCTACACTATTGTTTACTTCTACATAATACGATCCCGTTTGCGTAATAGTAGGACTACTGTCATTACTATAGAATACACCGTCTTTATACCAATTATAAGTATCCGTTGAAGGGTCTCCTCCTGGACTGACTTCAAGAGTATTGCCGTTCTGGACAATTGGAATTAAATCTTGTTGTCCATATTGAAAAATATTAAAGTTTCCGCCTGATGCTACATTTTGTTCTATCCCCTCAAAAGTAAATTGATTATAATTTAAACCCACATCACCATTATTTGCTGCAACATTACTAAATAGAGGAACTGGATTTTCAAAATTATTTCTCTCTAAATAGACAAACTTAAGCGAAGGTATTTGCGAGATCTGAGAAGAAACTTGTCCGTCTAATTCACACCCATTAAAATCTATTAACTCCAAATGACTACAAGTATACAAGTCATTTGGAATTGTTTTTCCTGCCAGACTAATACAATCGGTCAATTGGAAAACTTCCAAATTAGGCACAGAGCCAAAATTTGCAGGGAAATCAGTAAAATTGCTGCGCCCTAAATAAAGATGTGTTAAGTTAGGGCGAGATGTACTTGGGAAATCAGGTATGTCTCCATCCATAGGATTGCTATCTACTCCTAAATACCATAAATTCGTAGATGTCCAAACTTCACTTGGAAGATTTCCTGTAAAGTTATTGATTTGGAGCGTTAAGCTTTCTAAATTAGTCATTCCTCCTATAGCTGGTAGAATACTACCACTCAATCCGCAATTATTCATACTTATAACTCTAAGGTTTGTCAAACTCCAAAAGTCTGCGGGGAAGGTAAAACCAGTCATAGGATTATTTGTAATTCTAAAATCCTCTAAGGCTGGCAGATTAACAAAAGATTGAGGAGTACTATTAAAACCACAATTTTCTAAGCGTAACTCTATCAGATTAGGCAGATTATCACCAACAGGGATGTCAGGAATAGTACCAGACAAGTTAGTATTTCCATTTAAGCGTAAAACTTCTAAGTTTGACAGAGTCCATATTTCTGGTGGAAAACTTCCTCCTAAGTCCCCTCCCTGTAAATCTAAATATGTAAGATTTTGTAAATTTTCAATACTGGAAGGAATATTACCTGACAAATCTGGATTATCTTTAAAACTTAACAATTCCAATTCACATAGAGATCCAACTTCGACAGGAATACTTCCTGTTAAACCGTTTTGTAGTTCTAATTCTGTTACACGATTATTAGTCACAGTTACTCCGTACCAAGTATCAACATAGGTATTCAAATCCCAATCATTAACCCAGTCACCATTTGGTCCACCTGTAGCATTATAAATCTCTATTAAAGCCAAACGGTCACATGCTAAATCGGTACAGCAGCTTGTAGGATTTGTCACAACAATATTATCACTCACTAATGTCAGGTCAGTAGCGACACTATTAGTTATTTCTACATAATAAGTCCCAGCTTGAGTAATTGTTGGACTTGCATCATTACTAAACATCGCTCCATTTCGATACCATTGATAGTTATTATTACTTGATGTGCCACCAGGACTAACTTCAAGTTTATTGCCATTTTGGGTAATTGGAATTAAGGCTTGAGGAGAATAAGACAAAACACCTCCACCTGCTGGCCAATTTTGAGCATTAATTTCTATTCCATCAAAGGTAAATTGATTGTTTTCTATGTATAAATTTAAATTAGGATTCGTACTGGAAAAATCAGGAACGGTGTAATTAAGTTTATTTCCTCCTAATTCCAATTTTGTTAAGTTAGAAAGTCCTGTCATTCCTGTAGGAATTTGTCCGCTCAATTGACAGTTAGCTAAATCAACAGTAATAAGAGAGTTAATATTCCCCATAACAATAGGAAGTACCTCACCTGTCATATCATTATTAGTACCATTTAGCTTTTCCAATACTGCTAACTGGTCAATATTGCTGGGCAAGGAACTAAAATTACAGTCTTGAAATAGAAAAGTCTTTAACACATTATTAGTGTAACTTGAGTTTATCTCTGGTAAATCTTGGTCAAACCCATTTTCCATTAAATGTAGTGTCTCCAAGGCTGGCGCTTCCCACATTTTAGATGTCAGCGTTGTTGTAGCAAAATTATTATCCCTTAAACTTAGATAATTTAAGACTGGTAATTCCCATATCGCTTCGGGTATCAAATGTGTGGCATCAGTCAAATTATTTAGCTGACAATCTAATTTAAACAAATTGCTCATATTTCCTATACCCGAACCAATATAGCCATCTAAATTACAGACAGCTATATTCAAATCAACCAAAGTATTTAAATCCCATATCTCTTGTGGTAAGATACTACCGGTCATATCATTCCAAAATAACCATAATACCTCTACTCCCGTCAAATTAACAATACTCTGGGGTATAGATTCAAAACCACCTACGCCATTATCCCAATTATCATTTAAGTAAACCTCCGTCAAATTAGGTAGCGAGGTAGGAATTATAGGAATATCACCTGAAAAAGAATTACGACTAAGATTTAGATGAGATAATACAGGCAGCATCCAGACCTCTTGCGGCATATTTCCTGTTAGACCATTACCTTGTAAATCTAACAGAGTGAGATTTACCAAATTAATAAGGCTTGTAGGAATATTCCCTGATAAACCTTGATTATTAGTTAATCTTAAAGTTTCTAATTCACATAAAGCACCTATCTCATCAGGTATATTACCGATTAAACCATTGTTATTTAAATTTAAATCAGTTACTCGATTATTTGTTACGGTTACTCCATGCCAAGTATCTACAGGCATGTTCAAATCCCAGTCAGTAGTCCATGTTCCTATATCTCCATCCATAGCTTCATATATAGCTACTAAAGCCAAACTATCACAAGCTAAATCTGTACAGCAATTAGCAGAAGGCAGAGAAACTTGCCGAATTGCTCTTACACGGTCGGCATAAGGACCATCTTTAGAAAGCGCATTTTGAGTTCCGTCATTAAAATAGACTATCCACCCAAAGTTGATTGATGCTTCAGAGGAGGACCAATAATTTGCCAATTGAACAAATCCGCCAATATTATTATTAGCTCCTGAAGCACCCGGTCCCACACTTTGATACATTAGAGACAATTCATCTCTCGATGGTAGATACCAATCAGTATATCCTCCTCCGTTATAGTTTGCACACAAACCTGCTGCTATTCCTCCTGTACTACAATCATTTAAAATATCAATAGTATTTTGCATACCTGTCCCTATTGCTGTTCCATCAGCTCCTGATATTACATTACCAATGCATCCCCATGGTGCGTTTCCAGATTGGTCTGTTGGAGCACAAACCAAACCGTTTCCTGCTCCGTCGTCATAAAAGAGAATTCCTCCTTCGTACAAAGATCCAATATTTTGCCCGAATGTTATTTTAGAGATAAAAAAACAAACAATGATAATAGTATTTATTTTCGTTGCTTTCGTTTTAATGAAATTAGACACTTTCTTCCTAAAATCTAATTTTCGCGAAGTGATTGATGTATCAAAAGAGTGTATTCTTGATTTCATGATATTGAGGTTATTATTAAAATAATAGAGAAGCCGTCCAATTGCAGGATTGCCATTGAAAGAAAAAATAAGAAGCCTTTTTGATTGGAAAATCTGTGAGAAGTGTTTCTGATGTGATGTTTTCTAATAACAAAAGTAGTACAATATTTCTCAATAACAAAAGATACAATACAAAATATGTTCAATATCCCTACGTTCAAAATTAGAAAAGCCCCGCAACAAAATGCTTCAGGGCTTTTCAATTAGACTTTACAACAACAAAGATTCAGTAGCAGAAAGCGTATCTGTTCTTATTGTATATAAATTACCATATAAGAGGTTGCACTATTATTAAGACAGAAAAAGCATGAACTTGAAAGCCTGAAAATTATTTTCGTTTAAAAATAAACTGCCACAACCTGTAAATTAGAACGACAATAGAAGCACCTATCAAAACCCGCCCAACCCACTTAACCACCAAATACTCATCAGAAAAAGGATCCTCATCATCACCATAAACAGCCCGACCACCCTGAGAAACAACATCTCGAAGGTAGTCAAGTCCAAAACCACTCTCCTCCTCCCAAGACTCCGAATCCACAGAACTCGAAGGATAATAAGGAACACCAGCAGGCAAAGTAGGCTCAATACCACCAGTAGGCAACTGACCAATAGGAATAGTCGGCAAAGTCGGAATAGTAACAATCCCCCCAATCCCCAAAGCCGCACTCGCAGCAAAATCAAACCTAATTCTCTCCTTCCATTCAGCATGCCACTTCTTCGCCTGCCTCATCTTATGACTCTTCACTTTCCGAAAATGCAACCATCCTTCTCGCGTATCCATGTGAATGAAAGTCCCCTCAGGTTCTCGATAATAAGTACCAATACTACCAATTCCAATTTCTCGCAATCGCCTGTAAATACCTCCTTTGATACTCAAATCATATCCCACCACACAAACAATATAATCCTCCACATCTTGACCATATTGATTCCAGTTCCCGTCCGCAGCGCGGGAACGAGAATGATAGGATAGATTACCCGTCGAAGTCCGATAATTAGAATCACCAAGTAACCTAAGCGTAGAAGAAAATCGCGGCTTCGCTTTCGCGCCCCAAATCGGTCGAAATATCTCATACAAAAATTCATAAGCAGCAATCACCCGTTCATCAAACTCATGCGTCTCAGGCAATTTACTCGTCTGCCGACTCTTGCAATAAAAGTCTGACTCCCGAAAAAGAGATAAGCTCCCAACGAACGGGTCGCGGGAGCTATTGGGATATAATTTTGCTTCTTTATGTAATGTTATCATAGCTGATGTGAGATTTTTGAACTTGCTATTTCTTGCTTTGATATAATAGTATTCCTCCACCAATCACAGCAACAAGACCAAGTGCAATCCACAAATAGAGCATAGTAGATTTCTCTTCTTTTTGAGGAGAAAGAGTACCGTCGAATGTCTGAGTTTGCAATAAGGGTGATTGTGGTACTTGTGTCGGCGGCTGAGGATACTGCGGATAAGTAGGAATAGGTGCAACGACTGGCGGAGTCAATGGAACATCATTACTTCCTGCTGTTGGCGCAGAAAATCCACACAACTCCAATCCGTAACTATTATACAAAACCTGCGGAGAGACCGTCCCACATAAATAAGACTCCACGCTCGTTGGACGCGGATCATCTTGACAAACATCAATACAAGACTCATAAAGTGTCTCACTGATATTTTTCAGCGGTCCGCAAACCTGACAAGCACATTTACGTGCGTCTTTACATCGACCTGTCAGACAAGTTTTCTTATTACAATCTATACGTTGTGCCATAGTTTATTTACAATTTTTCGCGATTAACAGCTAAGACATACATCAATCCTAAGATTGCCACCACGCTAATTCCAACAATTGCCGTTGTCTTCCAAAAACGAATTTTAGTTTCTGCAACAGCGGTAATATTTTCTACTTCTGCTCCAATTAAAAGGTCAACGGGCGCTGAAAATGGTCCCCAGTCTTCAGGAGGCAAGAAGAGGTCACTACCTGCTCCTGACGCATTACCAAAGACCACTTGACCATATTGATTGACGCCCGTTTGTGATAAGTCTATTTCGTCCATTTTATGCTTTTTTGTTCCGAGTCGCTAAGAAGATTATCATTCCAATTAGCAGAATAATACCAATCAGAATCATCCAAATTTTGCTCTTGTTGTCTTCTTTTTCTGGTGTTGGCGGAGCTTGCATGACATAGATATTATCTGGCGGCTCAATTCCTTTACCAGCACTAATAATACTCGCTGTACCCGTCAAGATACCAGGTACATTACTCAAGATAGATTGCAACCATCCACCACCCATTCCAGTATTCGCAATGCCGCCCGTCGGAGGAACACCATTAGTCGGAATTGTTCCTTGCGGCAGATTACTACCTTGATTAAGCGCAGCAGCTACCGAAGCATCCACGCAAAAAGGCGTTCCGTCACTATTAATTGCTATTTGTACTTGTCCAGCTGGGCACATTTTTAAAGGTTATAAAGGTTGAAAGTTGTAATGGTCTCGATGCATGAAAAAATGGAGAAGAAATCAGGTTTTGATTCCTTCCCATTTTTTGTTCACCTAATTAGCGATCTAAGTCTCTTTTTAGGGAAGAGTCCAATGATTTTACCACTTGTGAAGAAGTATCGGATAATTGCAAATCCCGTAGCGGTCAAAGCGGGTCCCCATTTCGACCAGTCAACATCGACGACATTATCTAAGAGGTCAGCTTCTACTTCATAGCCCGTAAATTTTGCCAAGAAAGTAGCAATGACAATGAAAATCGCTAAGCGAAATTCCTTTGAATTGATTGCGTATTTAGTGTTCATAATCTGTATAAATTAAATAAAAATTGAAATTTTGGTATAGTCCGTTCTTCTCTCATCTGTCAAGCGAAGCGACCGTAAACCGTCTACCGTTTTAGTACCTTCCAACCAAAATCCAATCCGTCCCGTCCGATTGAAAAATACGAACATCAGGAGCAGTTGAAATCACAGTTGAAGGAGTGCTTGTTTGACCTTGCACCAAGCTACCTTTATCCGCAGAAAGCGTGATAGCATTGCTCGGGTTAGCAAAAACCGACACCAATCGATACATACGTCCTGTATGCAAATCAGCAGCTGGCAGTTTTAAGTCGAAACTCGCTGTTGTCGCATCCAAAAGCAGCGTATAATCAGCTGCTGTCGCCGTGTAAGTTTCGTCAATCGTCTGAATAGAACGCAAACTCGCAGGTGTCCCATTTTGAGAAAAATAAGCCAAGACCTGTTCAATTGAGAACTTCTGTTCAGGTGGTGAATGCTGGGCATTTTGTGAGAAGATAATCTCCGTACCGTCCAAATTCTGGCGTTGAGCAAAGTCTTCTGTTGGTATTTTTGACATCCTTTATTATTTAATCTTGAGCCTCTTAATCCTCACCAGAGAAGCAGCATAGGGCAGTTGAATGAACTGCCCCGCTGCCTTCCGAAGACTGAATCGAAGCGTATTATTTTTT
Source organism: uncultured Saprospiraceae bacterium (assembly GCA_937923465.1). GTDB lineage: Bacteria > Bacteroidota > Bacteroidia > Chitinophagales > Saprospiraceae > JAHDCG01. The sequence goes on along the minus strand of CALDUB010000146.1, from coordinate 4,669 downwards.
TCTGTTTTGAATTCGACAATGCGATGTAAAGTCACGCTCAGATTGCCGTCGCTATCAAAAGTGGCGACAGTACGCATTCCGAATAACTCTTTGTCTTTCGAGACTTCTACGGTGATATTTGTATTCGACTTTCCTTTTGCAAAAAGCTGAATACTCAATTCGTAAAAGCCTATTTTCTTAAGTTCGATACAGTCTTTCGTAATTGTAAAATACTCTTCAAAGGGATTTACTGCTGTTTCCAATTCCCATTCAATCACTGTTTTCTCTTCCGCAAACTCTTGTCGGAAAGCATTATGCATTTGCACGAATATATCTGCTCCTTCCGCCCATTTGCCTTTACCAGTTTTTTTTTCTAATGTCAAAACTGGTAAAGAAAAACCGTGGTAAGTATTTGCAGTGTCAAGAGATTTAAGCTTCATAATGGCGTTTCATAATAGTGCGAGAGAAAAAGAAATGAAGGAAAAGCCCGAAGACTTTTCCTTCCTTCTTCAAACCAAATTACCTATGAAAATCAAAACTTACTATTCGAATGATTCATAGTGTACCACGAAGCGGTCAGAAACCTCCAAGTCGTAACTTGCGGTAGCTGGTGCCCAAGTGATAGCTTTACCTGCTACGCTGAACGCACCGCCAGGTAATGAGTCTACAGAATGACCGTCCACATGTCCCCAAACAAAGCTGCCTGGTACGGGAGTGAATGCCAGATTCGCCGTTGTATTTAGCGCCGTGACATTAACAATTTGCATGACTTCACGTCCGCCACTACCACTTGCATCATCACTGACACGCTTAGATTTTACGCGAATAAGCGCATCATCGGGTAATTTCTCGAAAGAGTAACGGTACGGAATAAAGAAATCATAAGTCCCTTCCTTTATTGTGTAAACAGTTTCCTGTCCGTCGTCTTCTAAAGTGAAAAAGTTTAGAGTGAAATTTGTTCCGTCTGTAGAAATACGCGCATACACTTCCTCTCCTGTAATAGCCTGAATGACATTTTGTGAGCCATATTCATAGACTAGTACACGGTTTTCACCGGTCGCCGTAACGACACCCATAGTGTCAATATCCGCCGAAGGCGCATATGGGACAGCGGTTGCGTTACGTCCCGCTGTATTTAGCAAAGTTTGCATCGCTGTTGGGTCTAAGCCCAAGCTTGCAGATTCTCCCATGATTGCCTGTCCGCTAAGTGCGACAAAAGAAATGAGGGGACGGTGAATCGTCTTCGCGTGCTGCAAAGACTGGGGTTTATTTACAGTTGTTCCTGCCATTTTTATTGAATATTGTTGAATGAATTATTTTTTAGAAATTAGGTGTCAAGTAATTGTATGTCTGTACAAGTTAGAGCAGCCTGACACTTGACCCCTCTCTCCTCGCTCGCCCGTCAGAGACTCCTTTTTACTACTCGTAAGTTTCGTAATGCACAATCATGCGGTCTCCTGTTTCTAAATCGAAATTTGCCGTCGAAGCATCCCAGCCAAGAGATTTTCCTGCGATGTTTAATGGGCTACTCCCAACGCTATCAATCTCAAAACCGCTGATTTGTGCCCAGACATCAGTACTTGGAATGGGCGTAAAGAGTAAATTACCTGGAGCGTTTCCACTTGCTACTGTGATGATTTGCATGACTTCGCGACCTCCTTGACCACCACCTTGTGGGTCATCACTACTACGGCGTGATTTAACTCGGATTATCGCATCGTCTGGTAAATGCTCGAAAGAAAAGCGGTAGGGGATGAAATAATCAAAAGTACCCATTGGCATTAGATATTCCGTTTCAATACCACTTTCATCAAGGATGTAAAAAAATATGAGGTAGTTAAAGCCACCTTTCGATGTCGGGATAATGCGTGCATAAATCTCTCGTCCTGTTACGGGGTCACTTGGCACATTTTGCGAACCACTTTCAAAGACCAATACGCGGTTATTCTCCGCATCTGTTACTACTCCTTCTGAGTCAATATCAGGAGAAGGTAAGTTGGGTACAGCAACTCCATTACGTCCCGCTGTGCTTAACAAAGGGTCAAGTACAGTACGCAGCATCGTGAAGTTGCCTCCAGGTGCTGATTTGAATTGGTCCTCCAACATCACAAAGGTGATGAGGGGACGATGTATCGTTTTAGAGTGCCGCAAGTTCTGCGGCTTTGCGTTATTTGTTCCTGCCATATGAATGTATAATGTCGAATGTTAAATGTCGATTAATTTCAGCTTACATCTTCTGCCTCTTGGCTTCGATACAAGTATTTGATTTCTAACTGCTCTCCTATGTAGATTTGGAAGTCTGTGCCTGTGTAAATCAACTTGTCATCAGCGATGCGATAGCTTTGAATATAAGTGAGTTTGAGCTTTTCAAACCAAACTTCGCTGAGTTCTGGAAGCACGCTCATTTCGCTTAAAGTGAACTCCGTTTGACTATCAATTTGAGCAAGGAAGACTTCTCGTTTTTCTTTGAGCTGTCCTGCGGAAATCCACTCTCGTACCTGCGCCAGCGTAAACTTTTGTTCGGTATTCTCCCAAGCCGCATTTTGTGAGTACAACTCTTCCGAACCATCCAAAACTGGACGTGGACTAAAATCTAAATGCGGCTTTTTTCCTTTCACGTCTATGTTTTATGATGAAGTCAATCGGATTAAGGTTTTGCAATCACTGGGTCATCAGCGGTTGGAATAATTTGCCAACACTTACCTGATAGTGTTTCCCAATTTTCAGTTCTCAAGGTCTGCCACGTATTTTGACAATCACATTCTGAGTAAATTATAAAGACTGCATTTGACCACGTTTCACTTAGAGTACAATTACAGTTTTCGATACGAAAACGGATTGTAATTTCGTCTCCTTCAGAAAACTGATGTCCTTGAGTCTTCAAATAATCGAAGACTTCTTGACCATGCTCCTCCAAGCGCCAAATGTTGTAGTTTGAATTATTACCAATCAGAATTGGTGTATCGAGCGTCGCCCAATCAAAGATTTCCAAGACTTCATTATCTCGTAAAATGTACCACTTTGCCCGTCGTTTTGACTCGTCACAATACTGGTCATTCCAAGTCGAGCAGTTGATAATAGCATCCAGTTGACCTCTTTGATTATTTATCGGACACAAGGTGGCAATCGGTTTTTTATTGCTGCAACAGCCCATCTTTTAGTTGTTAGTCGGCAGTTGTTAGTTGACGGTCTGAGCGTCTCTGGACAGTGCCTATTCGTGATATGATTTTTTCAATTCCTGCTTGTTCTGCCAACAGTCAATTAAATTAAAGCAGTACTTTCTGTACCAGAGACCAAAGACTCAATGCTAAAAACAGTGCGAGAAAAAGTCCCAATGCTAAGAAGCCTGTACTTTCAATATCCCAGATGACGGTGAAGGGAATGCCTTCAGTGAGAATGCGGTTAACTGCCGCTTCGATGTTCATCATGTTTTTCTACTCTTATCCCAAATCGCATAACCGATGCCCTTGTGATAACGGCGAGGTGCAGGTCGGTCACGTACTCCAAAGTGGATGCCCCAAGGATAAAATCCAAAGGAACGTGCGCCCGCTGCGATAAGCTTGTCCATGTTTTTATTGCGCAGATTAATTGAAGTCTTAAAATGCCAATTGTAATGCGTGCTATTCTTGCCATAGGCAAATCGAATGTCGACAGCATGACCCAATGGTTCTAAGTGTTCACTATTGCGAACGCCACCGACACGACGATTATAAGAGACGCTGCGTACGACACTATTGATGCGTATTTGCGCGGCTCGACCAGTGAGGGCTTCGTATTCTTTGCAGATTTCTAAGACAACTCCGACGACTGAGATTAAGCGTGGATGTACATAATATCCCGTTAGCGTATCTTTGTTTTTGACGTATAAATCTTGGACGCAAAATCTGTATTCGGGAAAGAGCATAGTTGTATCATCGGGAGAAATCCAAACGCGATTGGTATCTGTGAGGATATCCTGTTCGGAGAAGATAATGCCTTTTGCGTATAGCAAATCATCACTTTCTTCGCCTGTACAAATGTCCTTTTCGACTTCTGTGATTTCGACACTTGCTCTTTTTAAGACTGTTGTCTCTTTTGGTGCAAATGCGTCGAATGCCGACATTGCGGAGCAAACAAAGACAAAAGGAAGTAGCAAAAATCGAAAGACTCCTGAGTGTAAAAATGTGTGTATCATAGTTTTTACGGTAGACGGTGACCAGCTGCTGCGTGTTATGGCAGACAGTCAGACCAGTATGTTTATTGTAATTTTACTGCGAAATAATATTGTTAGATTAGGCTACGAAGCTGCTATGCTTCCGCCTTTCCTAAGAATTCTCGTACCACGTATTCAACGATGAGTTCCACTACCAAAGAGATAATGAAGGTCGCCAAAAGTCCGAGTACGATGTTGTCGTTAAAATCTATCATGTGATATGTTTATCCTTTGACAAATGAAAAGTAATCGAGGGCACGGCTTAATTCCGTTCCACTCAGTTCATTTTTGAAATCCGCGATTAAGTCACGTTGGTATTTTGCCTCGTAGGCATTCAGTAAAGCTGCCAATTGGTCCTGGGTTTTATCGCCTAAGACCAAGAAGATTGTCTTCTCGTCTGTGCCGTAACTCCACGGATTGTACCAAGCCGCAGAATTTCCGTGCATGGCTTCGTAAAGCATTTCGACCGAGCGCAGTGGCGACCAAGTAGTACCGTCC
>CALDUB010000145.1 GCA_937923465.1 uncultured Saprospiraceae bacterium | reverse complement strand
TCAACTCCAACTTCTAATGGGTCAATGATTTCGTAAGTATCACGGCGCTTGATAACACCATCTTGGTGAATACCGCTACTGTGTGCAAAAGCATTTGCTCCTACGATAGCTTTGTTTGGTTGTACAGGAACGCCCATTTTTTCACTCACCAAACGACTCATTGGATTGAGCATTTTAGAGTTGATACCGTTCGTTAGATTAAGATATGGGTGCTGACGCATAATCATGACAACTTCTTCTAAAGAAGTATTTCCTGCGCGCTCTCCGATACCGTTGATAGTACATTCGATTTGACGCGCACCATTTTGGATGCCTGCGATAGAGTTTGCTGTTGCTAAACCCAAATCATTGTGGCAGTGCGTACTGATAGTCGCTTTGTGTATGCCTTTTACATTTGCCATGAGGTAGGCAATTTTTTCACCGTACTCATTGGGTAGACAGTAACCTGTTGTATCTGGAATATTGACAACTGTTGCACCCGCAGCAATAACCGCTTCGATGACTCTTGCCAAGTATTCATTGTCAGTACGACCTGCATCTTCTGCATAAAACTCTACATCTTCCACAAATCTCTTTGCGTGTTTTACACACCAGATTGCTTTCTCCAATATTTTCTCTTGTGTCGAACGCAGTTTATATTGAATATGACTATCCGAAGTACCAATACCAGTATGAATACGTGGACGTACCGCATATTTCAAGGCTTTACCTGCTGCTTCTATATCTGCTTCTACGGCACGTGACAAAGCACAAACCGACGCATTTTTAATTAGTCTTCCTATTTCTAGTACAGATTGGAAGTCGCCTGGAGACGAAACAGGAAAACCCGCTTCGATAACATCGACGCCCATCAGTTCTAATTGTTCTGCTATTTCTAATTTCTGATTTGTATTTAATTTGCAGCCTGGCACTTGCTCTCCATCCCTTAGGGTCGTATCAAAAATAAAAACTTGGTTACTCATCTAAAGACTATATTTATCTGGTTAAAAAATTCAAATGCCCGTTGTTTTTACAAATTAAAGTAACAAAAACTACATTCAAACAAAATAAAATTTCAAATTGCGAAAGTTTAACTAACTCTACCCAAAGATAGAGGGCATTAGTTGACTATCAGAATCCAAAAGAGTAGACTTTTACGCCGTGAAGTTGTCTTGACAAATAAATAAACACCTGACAATCAACTACTTATGAATTTTTATTTACAATGGTTAAAGATATTTTAGAGTCTTAAATGAGTACGATTTGGTAAAAACACAAACGAACACGAAAAAGCGTAGATTCGAACGTTTTTTGATAATGATTTTTATGAAGAGCGTTTACTTTATCACAAAATCACATGAGTAATTCGCTATTAGAAAAAATTCGTATCCTACCCGTGTTCATTCATCAGTGTTCTTCTGCGTTCCTGCCAAGTCACACTAGTAGTTTTTTATTTTAACGAAAGGTATTAGCTTTGCGCCAAAACGATGTAGATTATGAAAAAGGATTGGTCAATTGATGATTTACAAGATACTTGGCTATTAGTCTCAGAGATGCACAATGGACAAAAGTATGGAGGGCAGAAAGAAGGACAGAAAGTAGAATATATCAATCACATAGGAAGTGTCGTTTTTGAAATTTTAGCAGCAATAAATCAAGAAAATCAAATCAATGCTGATTTAGCAATTAAATGTGCCTTACTGCATGATATCATAGAAGATACTGATTTCTCATTTGAGGAAGTAGAAATGAAATTTGGAAAGATTGTAGCGAGTGGTGTTTCTGCATTAACAAAAGACGAAAAAGGAATCTCTGATAAAAATGCTCAAATGTTAGACAGTTTGAGAAGAATAAAATTACAAGCTAAAGAAGTTTGGATGGTAAAAATGGCAGATAGGATTTGTAATCTTTACGCCCCTCCATTTTATTGGTCAAATGAAAAAAAAGAAAATTACGCGAAAGAAGCGACTTTAATTTACAATGAACTACACGAAGCGAGTCAATATTTAGCAGAAAGACTGGCACAAAAGATAAAAGACTATAGCATTTATATTGATTAGAATACAAAATCAACAAAAAATGAAGCAACCAATTATTTCAGGTATTCAACAAATGGGTATCGGTATTCCTGCAGTTTACGACGCATGGGCATTCTATCGCAAGGCATTCCAGATGGATATTCCAATTTTTGATGAAGCGGCGGAGGCAAACTTGATGTTACCCTACACTGACAATAAACCGCATGAACGCCATGCTGTACTTGCGCTGAATGCACAAGGTGGCGGCGGTATGGAAATCTGGCAGTACACTTCTCGTACGCCACAGCCTGCTACTTTTGAAATAAAGACGGGTGACTTGGGTTTGTTTGTTTGTAAAATGAAAACCCAAAATGCGGCAGAGGCTTACCAAAAAATGAAAGCGCAAGGCTTAAATTTAGTAGGTGACCTGAGCAAAGACCCTAATAGTACGCCTCACTTTTTCGTGAAAGATACTTACGGAAATATTTTTGAAGTGACGGAGGTGAGCGGTAATTGGTTCCGGAAGACGAGTGCGACGACTGGCGGTGTTTTCGGTTCAGTTATCGGTGTCACGGATATTGACCGCAGCGCGAAATTTTATGGAGAAATCATGGGCTACGACGAAGTCGTTTACGATGAGACAGGGAATTTTGATGACTATGCACTACTACCAGGCGGTACTGTTAAATTGCGTCGGGTGTTATTACGTCACTCTCAGCCGCGTCGTGGTAGCTTTAGCAATATGCTGGGTAAAAGTGAAATTGAATTGATACAGGTTATTGAAGGGCATACGCCACGTAAGATTTTGCAAGACAGATTGTGGGGTGATTTAGGTTTTATTCACCTTTGTTTTGACATCAGAGACATGGATGCCATGCGTCAATTGTGTGCAGCTAAAGGTTGTGCTTTCACGGTGGATAGTCAATCTGATAGAGAGGTATTTGACATGGGCGAAG
>CALDUB010000144.1 GCA_937923465.1 uncultured Saprospiraceae bacterium | reverse complement strand
AGATTCAAAGATTTCAAAGGGGGTGAATCTTTTTTTATTTTTTCTATTTTTCTTTTAAAAAGGCGTTTTAACATTTATTTAGATATAAAAACTATGCAAAATCAGCCTGAAACGCATCTAGATTATTGACTTATGTATTTTTTAGTTGGGAACTGAGAGTTGGAATTTATTAAATCATACTTCCAATTTTAACCAATATTATTTATTTATAACAGAAACTATAACAAATTTGATTTTACAGTGTACTAATCCCCTCTCGTACTTCGTAAATCGTAATTCGTAAATTCCCCTATGCGTTTAAAAGATGATTTATTTAAATTAGTAAAAGCGATGTCTAAGAGTGAAAAACGTTATTTTTCCTTAGATGCGCAGAAGAGCGGTAAGAAAGGCAGCCGATATCTGGAGGTTTTTCGATTCCTGAGTGACATGGACGAGTTTAATGATGAGCGTCTGAAAAAGAAATTTCCGAAAAACCTTTCCTCTGACAAATCCTATTTATATGATGCCATTTTGCGGTCAATGCGCGACTATCGCAGCACGAAGTCTAAGGCAGCACAAATCAAAGAAAAAATCCAAGATAGCCGCTACCTTTTTGAGCGTGGCTTGTATAAGCAGTGTGATTCTCGTTTGCAAGATGCGAATGAGCTTGCGAAAGAACTGGGGGATGAGTTGATGATATTGGAGGTGGCGCGGGAGCGCTTGTTGACGATAAAAGGAAATCGAGATAAGCATTTTGCTGAGCGTGTTGAGGAGTTGCTAATAGATGGAAAGAATGCACTTAAAAATGTAAATAACTTTTTTAAATATTCTGATGCTTATTATGAGACGATAGTAAAGGTGACGAAGAATTTTTATTTGCCTACTGATGAACGAGAGCAAATTACTTTGCCTGATTTTTTTGAAGAGGATAAAGATGTTCTAAAATCGCCTCAAACAGAAAGACGATACTTGCAATCTCAGGCTTTATATTTTAAGCTCCGTGGAGATAATAAAAACGCATTAGAATTTTTTCGACAAACTACTGAATGGTGGGATAGAAATATCGCTTTTAAAGAGGAAGAATATTTCAGATACATAAGTGATGTTTCTAATATGATTTATGCATACATTGCTAATGAGGAATTTGCTGAGGCGGAGAAATATATTGAATTTTTGAAAGCGAGTGAACCTTCACATCTTCATGAGAAGCGCGTTTGGTTAGAAGGTCTTTATTTGTATCAACTCATGTTGTTACTTAACCAAAAAGATTATAACAAAGCAAAGGAATTAGTAGGAGAGATTGATAGAGGGATTGTTAAGTACGGACTAGCTAATAATTATATTCTTTCGTGTAATATAGGCATTCTTTATTTTTCAATAGGAGACTATGAAAAGTGTAAAAACTGGTTAGAAAGGGTAATCAATGCTACTAAGACAGGATTTAGAATAGATATACAGGTGCTAGTTCGAATTTTGACTTTAGTAAGTCTAAGCGAAGGCGATGAAGTTGAAAAACTAGACAATGCTTTACGTTCAGTTAGTCGCTTTTTTAAAAATAATAATATTTCAAATGATTCATTTGAAAATCAAGTTTTACAATCGTTAGCTGCTTTCTTTCGAAGTTCCCCTTCGGGAAAGAATAAAATTAAAGATAACTTATTGGAATTTTTGGATGAAAATCTTAAAAATACGGGTAGTCGAGATTATATTATTGAGCCATTACAACTTTGGCTTAACAATGTTGTAGTATCTTAAATTGAATGAGGTTCAGTGTTCGTTTTAAGAACACTGAACCTCATTTATTATCCTAACTTGGAAATTTGTAAATTGTTATTTTTAAAATAGATTCTTATCATGTTCATTGATACAAAACGTCCGCGAGTATCGCTTTCCTTTTCTATTTTTATCATTTCTATTTTAAAAGTCTCGCTACCATTAATTTTTCTGGAACTACGTCCATTCAAGGAAATTACAATTTCCCCAACTCCAATAAAATCAAGAGTCCTGGCAAATTCACTATAAAGGACCTGTACCTGTCCCTTTAACCTTTTATCTGCCTCTGCACTAACCTTAAAGGTCATCAAAGACGTCTCTCGAAGGTCATAATTCTTTTTATCTGCCTCATCATAATACGTCAAACTCGTATCATCTGCAGCCATAGCGTGAATGGAATTTCCGATAACGGAAAGGAGGACTCCTTCTCCTGATAAGGAGTACGAGTGTACTTCATGGTCATTGCGTACGAAGTATAGGCGTTGCATATCTTCGGCAAGAAAAACTTTGTTTTTCAACATGTCTGTGGTCGTTTTCTCTAACATTAGTATGTTTAGTAATTGATGATTGTCGTCTATCGACTTCTATAAAATGTGTGTGTCAGACATTTCAATATGTTGATTTTGACAGCAGAAAAGCCCATTGTTTGGGACGGTGTCTAAGGTCTAAAATCTAATATCTAAAGTCCTTTTTGTGTAGTAAAAATAAGAATATGAAAATTATGCAGTGTGTAATCTGCTAATAATCAATATTCAATCATCAATAGACAATGTGTGTCTTTTTTATAAGTGTAATCTGGTAAGTTAGTGGGAAATGAATGTGTGTAATCTCGAGACGAAAGGTACGGTTTTTCTATGTTTTTTACCCTATTTCTAATCGAAAATATCTCCTCAACTTAACTTGTGCACTTATTATAATCAGTGAAAAAATCGTGCTACAATTTTATGAATTCAGATGATATTTTTCAAATGGAAAAACATTTTCACATAACTGTCAATGTTATTTCTTTACAAATACGAATGTTAAAGGTTCTGATATTGTTCTTGTGTGGGATATTTCTAATATATTTGTAAAAATTAGTATTATCCATTACAACTCAATTATCATGAAAAAACTCCTGCCAGTATTCCTCGTTTTTTGTTCTGTTCTACTCTTTGGACAAGGCAATCAATTGCTTACCTACGAACAACCGCTTCCTTGCCTCAATAAAAAATTTACAATCGTCGTCCATTTCGTACAAGATATCGAAGGAAATACAAATATCGAGGAGGAAAAAGTCATAAATGATGTGGTTGCCATGAATGATTTTTTTGATGAAATCTGTGTTTCGTTCGAAATCTGTGAATTTTTGACAATCCCCAATCACAACTACGATACTTTAAATAGAGAAATAGAGTGGCCGCAAATGGTTACTGATTATCACCAGTCCAATAAAATAAATATTTTTTACCTCGACTTCGTTGAAGGCTTATCTGCTCGGTCTGTAGGTTTTGCTACACTTGGGGGTATTGCTGTATTAGATGGTGGTGGTCTTGTATTGTATAAAACCAGCGGTTCTGTTAGTTTAGTACATGAAATGGGACACTACTTCGGCTTAGAACATACCTTTGAAGGTAACGGTTCTGAACTTGTCAATGGTGACAATTGTGAAACAGAGGGGGATGGTATTTGCGATACGCCGTCTGACCCATTTGTTTATGATGATGATATGACAGATTACCTTAGTGGTTGTACTTTTATCAGCAATAAAGTCGATGCAAATGGCGAATTTTATCGTCCAGATGTCGGAAATATTATGTCTTATTATCCTTGTGCTTGTGGTTTTACGACAGGACAATATATCAGAATGGCAGAAAATTGCGCAGCAGCAGGCGGAAGCATGTGGTGAGAAAAGTTACGAAGTTTTAAAATTACAGAGCTGCAAAATTATGTGCCTCTACAATTTTATTACAAAATAACCTTTCGACTTTCCAATCTTACAACTCTATAATTCTTTATCATGATGACCATAAAAAAACTTCTAAGCTTAAGCTTTTTCTGTCTAGTAAACTCTTTTCTTTTTTCTCAAACTGCAACTGTTGTGGAAGGCTGTGCGCCATTAGAAACAGCCTTTAGTCCACCAGCGGGGAGTACAACCTACTACTGGGATTTTGGCGACGGAGGTGCATTTTCTACCTTGTCTAATCCTGACCATAATTATTTACAAGCAGGTACATATACTGCCAGTTTTAGCAACTCTGCGGGCGGTCCTGTCTTGGGTACGGTAGATATTACGGTTTATGATAAACCGACGGTTGATATCTCTGCAACACCAATAGGAGGATGTGTTCCATTAGATGTTGATTTTACAGATAACTCTGTATACGACCCCGCTATTCCGATTACTAATGTACAGTGGTCATTTGGGGACGGTTCTTCTTCTGCTGCCACCAATCCGAGTCATACTTACAGTTTGGTGGGAGAATTTACGGTTTCGTTAGAGTTGACGTCTTCATTTAGTACTTGTAATGTGACGCAAATTTTTGAAAATATTGTATCTACTTCGGAGTCTCCTGAGGTTAGTTTTACGACGGACCCCAATCCTGCTGCTGCTTGCGAAGCTCCTTTGACAGTAAGTTTTCTCAATACTTCACCTACCGAAACGGGCTTGACTTATTTATGGGATTTTGGAAATGGAAATACTTCTACAGAAGAAAATCCACCTGCCGAAACTTATACCGAAAATGGGACTTTTACAGTCACATTGACGCTCACAAATGCAACTGGATGTCAAAGAGTTTTTACACGAACAGTAACCATTGGTCCAGCTAATAGTGATTTTAATATTCCTGATACGGTTTGTATAGGACAAGCTGCTTTTGCTGCTGCCATTGCGACTTCTGGGAATTATCTCTGGAGTTTTGGACCCAATGCCTCTCCTGCGGGGAGTACAGAATCAAGTTCATTAGTTACTTTTAGTGAGGGGGGACTAACTACGATATCATTAACGGCTACGACGGGAGACTGTTCTTCTACAACTGAGAAACAAGTTTTTGTTCAAGAGATAGACTTGGGGGTGAGTGCAACACCCGATTTTAGTTGCTCTCAGCCTTTTGAAGTTACATTTACTCCAGATGCGCTGGAAGGAGTAGCGAGCTATCAATGGGAGTTTGATAGTCTTTTTCAAACGGCACAGACGCCAACTTTTACTTTTGAATACGAAGACAATAATCCTTACACCATTCATTATTTACAAAACCCTTTTGTACGTTTGGAAGTTTTGACGGATGCAGGGTGTCAATTTGTTGATACGTTTTATTTAGTGAGTATTCAAGAACCAACAGCTTATTTTACCGCAGATATTGTAGATGGTTGTGCACCTTTGACGGTAGAATTAAGTGATACGAGTTTTGTTGCAGGAGATATAGTCGCATGGGAATGGAATTGGGGCGACGGCACTATCGAAAATGCGACAACGCCAGCCTCAGTGACGCATACATATGACACACCCGGGGAGTACAACGCTTTTTTGATTGTCGAAAACTCAATGGGTTGTCTTGATACTTCTTTTTTGCAACCTGTTTTGGTGGGAGAACCGATTGTTGTAGATTTTACTGTTGACCAGACTTCAATTTGCCCAGGAGATAGCATCATGTTTTCTCCTCTGACCAGCGACCCAAATATTGATGAATGGCATTACGAAACGGATAATGGGCGTTCGTGGCATTGCTTTCAAGAAGACGAAGCAAATTGGACATTTATCACCGAAACAGGAAATTTTGATGCCTCACTAACTGTCGGGTACAATGGTTGTTTTTCAACGACAACCCAGCAAGATTTGATTGAAGTAAAGGGACCAATCACAGAGATAGACTACGATATGGACTGCGAAAGTCCTTTTGAATATAATTTTTCAGATATTAAGTATGAAGCAGGAACGGTTACTTGGGACTTTGGAGATTTGACGACAAGTACCGAGCCTGTCGTGTCACATACTTACGCAGAAACGGGTGAATATCAAGTGAGCATCATTAGTGAAAATCTGGCTACAGGTTGCCCAATCTCGGTAGATACCGTGACTGTTTTTGTTAAAGAAATTGAAGCTGCATTTAGCTTAGATACAATTGTTTGTAGTGGTACGACGCTTGATTTGAATGGTGGAGACTCTCAAGATGTTTGGGCAGATTGTTACCGTGGCTTTACTTGGTTTCCGCCTAATGATGCGCGACCAATTACAACGGAAGATACTACTTATCCTTTCGAGACCTCTGGCTCAGGCATAGTTGAATTTGGCTTAGAAGTCACAGATATAAATGGCTGTCGCGACACGGCATATCAAGAGTTAACGCTTTACGAAATATCGAACAGCTTCACGCAAGATGCAACACGTATTTGTTTTCCAGACACCGTTGTTTTTACAGAAACAAGTATGGCAGACACGACGATAACAACATGGAATTGGAACTTTGGCGACGGTGAAAGTTCTGAAGAACCCAATCCAACACATATTTTCCAAAATCCTCCTGTAGACCCAGATGAGACGAATCTTTTTATCAGCTATACCGTCACAGATGTTTTGGGTTGTTCCTCGTCTTTCACAAGCGCTCTTAGTTTTTACCAGCCATTTAGTAATATTTTGACCTCGCCTAATCCGCCTACTCTTTGTGCGGGAGATGATTTGACATTCGTCGCGACAGATTTTGTAGAAGAAGGTTCATTTTTGAATTTCGCATGGGACTTTGGTAACGGTACAACTTCTTCTAATCAATCTGAAAATGTTGAATATCCTATAGCTGGAGACTTTGACGTTACCTTAGATTTTATGGAGGCAGGCACAGGTTGTACTGGGCAAGTTGTCTATCCTTTAAATGTACAAGCCTATCCCGAATCCGCTTTTTCTAGTTCGGTAGATGATGTAGAAATAATTTGCTTTCCAGAGATTATTAATTTTATGGATGAGTCCGAAGGTTTTGGTTCGCCCCTAAGTTATTTTTGGACATTTGGAAATGGACAAGTTGCCAATCAAGCAGACCCAAGTGCTGCTTTTGGAAAAGGAACATTTACTGTCACGCAAAATGTGATTACTTCTAACGGCTGTGCGGATGTATCTACACAAAATTATACATTAGTAGGACCTGAAGGAAGTATTGTTTTAGACCAAAATCAAATTTGTAATGGGGACCTAGTCACGGTTTCGTTAGTAGATACCGTTGATATTAGCTCTTACTCATGGGATTTTGGAGATGGAAATACGACAGATGACGAAAGCCCAACGACGCATCAATATGATGTGACTTCTACGACTAATACTTTTATTTCCTTGATATTGAAAGGCGAAAATGATGCTTGTACGACTGTAGAGACGGCAGACATTGAAGTTGTGCAAATTAACGCAAACTTTGACTTTTTGAACGGAGACGATATGTATTGTGCCGATGAAATAATCAGTGTGCAAAATAGTACCTCGTCAGAGGCAAATTCATTTGCGTGGACCAGTTCAGACGGACAAAGTTCCAATGAAGTAAATCCAACATTTAGTGCCAGTGGAGAAGGTGAAATTACAATAGAAATGACGGCTTCATTTGAACCATTGGGTTGTCCTGAGACGATTTCTAAGGTTATCACAGTTAATCCATTACCGATGATTTTTGCCGATGGAACTGCGGTCTGTGAGGGCGAACCAGCAGTTTTAGCTGTTAATAATCCTAATGACGGTAGTGTTTACGAATGGTCTATCAATGGTAATCCGCCACTCGTAGGCGCGACGGTTACTGTTGACAATCCAGGTAATAGCACAGTTACTGTAAGTGAAACAGATATTAATGGATGTATTCAAATGACTTCTCTTAATATTATTACTGTTGATGCTTTAGAAGGTGAAAATATTGACATTACTACTTGTCCTGATGCTGCTATTCCGATTGGTATTACACCAAATCCAAACTATGATTATACGTGGCAATCTAGCCCCGATTTGAGTTGTACGGATTGTCCAAATTCGATTTTGGCAGTTCCTAATATAAGTGGCGCGGAGTATAATCTAACTGCAACGGACCCATTAGGAGCTTGTCCACCAGCAGATTATACTTTCAAAATTGAGATATTAAATAATGTCATCGAAATCCCTAATGTATTTACGCCAAATGATGATGAGACGAATGATGTTTTTAACTACGTTCAACTTGGAGATAATCCTGTAGAAATAGAGGTTCAAGAGTTCAAAGTGTACGACCGCTGGGGAAAACTTGTTTACGACAATGAAACGCCTGAAACTGGGTGGGACGGGCTCATTAATGGTAAACCTGCTGTCGCAGATGTTTATGTTTTCTTGATAAAGTTGAGTTTCCCTGAAGGGAACTGCGATTTACCTGAGATGTTGGGGGATTTGACCTTGGTGCGGTAGACTGTTGGTTATTGGTTATTATGTTATTAGTTATTGTGTTACTTTTGGCGCAGTAACTAATAACAAGTAACTAATAACCAATAACAATCTTGCAAAAAAATACTATCCTTCTCGACCTTCAATACCTCCCTTCCCTCCAGTGGTTTTCCAAAATTACTAAGTACGACACGGTACTATTAGAAGCTTCTGAAAATTATATAAAAGGTTCTTATCGCAATCGTTGCCACATTGCTGGTGCGCAAGGTTTGCTGCGTTTGAGTGTCCCATTGAGGGGCGGGAAAAATGCGCAAACACCTATTCGGGAGGTTGGAATTTCGAATGCTATGCCTTGGCAATATCAGCATTGGGAAAGCATTCAATCTGCCTATGGAAAGTCTCCATTTTTTGAATATTATGTCGATGATTTAAAGCCCATTTTCGAAAAAGAATATGATAAACTATGGGATTTAAACTATGACTTGGTGCAATGTTTGGTCGAAATGTTAGACCTAGACGTGACTTTCACTTTAACGGAAACGTATAAAAAGCAGACAGAAGACGATGTTTTAGACTTTCGGGGTGGTATTCATCCCAATCCAGCAAAAAGTAAGGCTGACCCTGATTTTGCAGTAAAAGAATATGGACAAGTTTTTACTGAAAAATACGGCTTTTTATCTGACCTTAGCGTGATTGATGCGTTATTCTGTAAAGGACCAGAGACGGTGCTTTTGTTTTGAATGTTTTTTTTGTGTAAATTGCATAATAAATTCACTTTTATCAAAAAATGAAAGATGGGAGTAAAAACTATCAGTGAAAGATTAGATGCAAGTGACCTGCCAAAATATTCTGTTGAAGAATGGGAGACTTGGGAAGGTAAATGGGAACTCATTGAAGGAATTCCATTTGCAATGTCTGCAATGCCTACCAAAAAACATCAAAAAGTGAATGCTCGTATCTGGGGACAATTTGAAAATTTATTAGATGATTGTCCAGAATGTGAAGCATATATTCCAATTAATTTTAAAATTGATGCACATAATGTCATTCATCCTGATGTTATTGTTGTCTGTAATGACAATGATGACGAAATTTATTTGACTAAAATTCCTAATATTGCTGTCGAAGTTATTTCTAAAGGATCAATAAAACAAGATACGCGTATTAAACCTAAAATTTATGCTGCTTTAGGAGTTAAATACTATGTACTTGTTGACCCCAAAGAAGAAAATATTAAAATTTTTATTGAAAAGGATAATGTTTATTCTTTAGATGTAGAAGGCAGAAATTTCAATTACCTATTCGAGACAGAAGAATGTCCAATCAACTTCGATTTCAGCAAAATCTGGAAATAGAAGATTAAAAAACTACACTCAGGGATTAAAGCTTTTACAACTTTACAACCCTACAACTTTTACAACCTTTTTTAATGAGTAAAATTCTCGACCAAAAGTTAAAGACTTACCGCACGCAAATTGATGAGATTATCAAAGATTTGCACGGATTGACCTTGAAAATCGGACACACGGAATTGGCGGAGACGGTCAGTGACCTACGTAATCGAGTCAACGAACCGTTTATGTTTGTCATAGTCGGTGAAGTGAAAGCAGGGAAAAGTAGTTTTATTAATGCCCTTTTAGCGACGGGTAGAGAGATAACGAAAGTGGCGCCTCAGCCGATGACGGATACAGTGCAGCAGATAACTTATGGAGAAAAAGAGGAGATAATTACGATAAATCCTTACCTTAAAAAAATCTTGCAGCCTGTTGAGATTTTACGCGAAATTGCCATAGTTGATACGCCAGGAACAAATACAATCGCTGACCATCATCAGGAAATAACGGAGCGTTTTGTGCCTGCTTCTGATTTGATAGTTTTTGTCTTTGAAGCTAAGAATCCTTATCGTCAGTCGGCATGGGAATTCTTTGATTTTATCCACCAAGAGTGGCGCAAAAAAGTCATTTTTGTCTTGCAACAAAAAGACTTGATGCCAGAGGATGATTTAGCGACCAATGTAAATGGTGTACGTGAATATGCAGCGAAAAAAGGCATTGCCGACCCGACTATTTTTGCCGTCAGTGCCAAGCAAGAACAAGAGGGCGATTTGGAAGGTAGTGGCTTCTTAAATGTGCGCGATTATATCCGTGAGAATATCACAGGTGGAAAAGCGCCTGTCTTAAAACTACGGAATAATATTTCAACAGGATTGAATATTAATGAGCGTATCCTAGAAGGAACTTTGCTACGTAAAAGACAGTGGGAAGCGGATGTTGATTTTAGAAAAGAAACGAAAGAAACGCTTGATACACAAGAGATTAAGTCTAAGAAACAAGTAGAGTTTTTAGTTGAAAACCTGATTGCTGGCTATGATAGAATTACGCAGCAAAAGGAAAGTGAATTGGAGTCGGAATTATCCTTCTTTACTTTATTGAAGCGTTCATTTTCTTCTGTTTTTGTGAATTCAGAGTCTTCTAAAGACCGTTTAGAAAAGCTAACGGAAAACTTAGAAAAAGACCTCAATTACGAGTTGCAGAATAAGTTGAATGACGGCGTTGTTGACCTTGCCGATAGTATTCAGCAAATGGCTAAAATCATTGACTTGAAAATCCAAAATTCGCAAACAATTTTAAAAAATAACCACGCGATATTTAGCGATATTGCAGACCGCCGTGCGTCTGTTATGACAGAGTTGCAAGAGGCTTTTAAGAAGTTCCTCTCACACACGGAAAACTTCCGTGACGACTCTCTCTTCGATGACAAAGAGGCTTTGTCTCCCAATCTTTTGGCAGGAGGAGGTATTGCAGTAGTTGGCGCGATAATTATGACTGTGGCGCAGGGGGCGGCTTTCGATATTACAGGAGGTATTTTGACGACTATTGGCGTTCTTTTCGCAGGAGTCTCTACGACGATGAAGCGTAGAAATATTCTGAAAGGCTACCGTAATGAAGTGGCAAAAGGACGCAATAGATTACAGACAGAATTGACAGACAAACTAAAAATGTATGTCGTTCATATCAAAGAACGTATTGATGCTAACTTTAAACCTTTTGACGGTCTGTTAAGCGAGGAAGAGAAAGCAATAGGAGATTTAGAGACAAAACAATTTGCTATTGAAGAAAAATTAAAAGGTATCGGTAAAGAGTTGGATGGTATTTAAGAACGGTACCGAATTTAAACAAAACGGGCTGTGCATTAAAAAATGTACAGCCTGTTTTTTGTTTTCGTGCAAAAGCGATGAAAGCTAGTCCATTAATTTTCAACGGATTACAAATAATCATAATAAAATTTGAAAATTAACCCACTAAAGCTTGTGACATTTGAGCATAATCGCGTCTTAATAACGAATAAAACAAAAAACAAACACTTTCTTACTTTTTCTACAACCCGGTTTTAAATTTTGTGATAAGGAGAGCCTCTGATATGTTTTTTCTTAGCAATAGTAAATTGTCTGTTATTCAACCTGAATATTTTTTAGCCGGAGATTCCCTATTTTAATTTTTTTCCGAAAGCGACTTAGTCGCATTTGAGTTATCAGCTGACCACTTTAGTTCAGGAAGATTCTATTATTGAGTTTTCTTAAAAACTGCAATGTTTTTCCATTAATACCCATTGGCAGTGGTAACTCATACAGGTAGTGTAAGTATTTGGACTACTTAAGGCAACCTGCCGCGCTCGCGTGGCGGGTTGTTCTTTTTACAAAACTATTTGGTTCTCTGACAAATCCCGTGAAATGTGATTGAGAAAAAATAAGGAGCTCAAATTTCGTTTGAGTTTTGAACTCTTATTTTTTCACAATCACGGGATTTGTCAGAGAAAGAACTATTTCTCGTGTTCCATTCACTTCAATTCCAAATTCACTTAGAGTACGTACTTTATCTGGGTTGTTCGTCAACATTTTGATTGACTTCACTCCTAAATCCTGCAATATTTTTGCTGCCGCCGTAAAATCGCGCGCATCCTTTTTAAAACCAGCGGATACATAAGCATCAGCCTGTTTGACTCCCTTTCTTTTGTGCTCAATACTGTTCATCAAAGCAAAATGCCCATTTCCTTTACCTTCTTGGTCCAAAAGTATAATAATGCCTTTTCCCGCACGCGCAATGAGCTGCTGAGAAATGTCCATTTGTTCTTGACAATCGCATTCTATGCTATTGAAATAATGTCCAAAAATACAAGAAGAATGCACGCGACAAAGAACGTTTTCTGCTGCATCAATATCTCCCAAAAAGAGCGCAATAGACTCTTTTTGTCCGTCATAATAAAGTGCCTCTTGAAATAAGCCAAACTTTGTTTTTAAGTCAGTCTGTGTTAGTTTTACAATCATTTTTTGTCTTATTTTATAGTTATTTATAAGTCTTTTACTGCAGTACCCGTCACTTTTACTTTTCCTTCAAAAGGTAATGCTGCTGCCTGATAAATAGTTCTCGCAGGTCGCTTGCCCTCTGGAAATAACTCAATAAATAATTGATTAACCACAGCTAAATCATCTAAATCAGAGAAGGCAATATCAATAAAGAC
This sequence comes from uncultured Saprospiraceae bacterium, assembly GCA_937923465.1. Lineage (GTDB taxonomy): Bacteria > Bacteroidota > Bacteroidia > Chitinophagales > Saprospiraceae > JAHDCG01. The sequence continues at coordinate 1,632 of CALDUB010000144.1, read as the reverse complement.
GACATCTTCTTTACTGAAATCTGATGTTTTTAAAGCCGCAAAAAAATTAGAAAAAGCCAATTTCGCTTCTTCCAAAGCTGTTCCTGAAACGTACTTACCCGCCTCATTTACAGAGAGTTGACCGCTTACGAAGCACATGTTGTTTACGACCACAGCATGACTGATTGGATTTGACCATTGGGGTAGACCTTCGCCTTTGACTATGTATTTTTTGTTATTCATTTTTTTAATTTTTAGTGATTAAGCCCCCTAACCCCCATTTGGGGGAACTTTCATTTAGCTAAAGGTGCTGATGATTTGCAAATTAGATTTTCAACGCAACTTGATTTAGAATTACCGCAAAATAACTCTCGCAAAGAATGAAGGCGCAGATGATTTGTAAATCTAGGATTAGAGTAAAAAGAGCTCTGAAAAAAGTTCCCCCAAATGGGGGTAGGGGGTCGAACAACACTCACCCAAAACAAAACCTACTCCAACATCTCTCTATCCATCAATATCTTAATCAACGAAATCGCAGCCAAAATAATAATAAACAAAGCAGGAAAACCACCCAATACCGATAAGATTCGTATCCCGTCAATCCCCGCAGTAGACAACATCACATAAGTCAATCCTCCAATCACCAAACCCCAAATTATCTTAATAAAAGTAGGCGCTTCTCCGTCTGCATCTTTCAGCTCATTAGAAGAAATCGAACTCATTGCCGAGATATTAGAATCCGCCGCTGTGACATAAGAAAGAAAGATAATGCACAAGGTGAAAATACTCAATATTCTACCCATTGGTAGTTCATTTAACAAAGCATACATGACCGACTCTTCCCCTTTGTCAGACATCAAATCAAACAAGGAATTGTCTAATAATTCATTCAAATATAATGTACTCCCACTAAATACGGTCATCCAAATAATTGCAAAAAGGGACGGAATTATCAGATTAAAATTGATGTATTGTCTCACTGTATAACCGCGTGAAATGCGTCCCAGAAAAAGCGAAGAAATAGGCGCCCAGGCAAACCAATTTGCCCAATAGAAAATACTCCAATCATTCAACCATATAGTGTCAATATTACTCCCAATGTTTACGCTTCGAGGGAGGAAATTTATGAAATAATCACTAATTCCAACACTTGCTAAACCCAAAACTTCTTCTGGGTAACCCAAAATAAAAACATAAATAGCAATGAAAATGAAAGCACAAATATTGATAGTAGACAGCCATTTTATCCCTTTTTGCAAGCCTGTAACCGCAGAAATAATAAAGCAAATAATTATCGATAGTCCAACAATTCCAATCATGAAATTGCTCTTTGGAATATTGAATATTTGCTCTAGCCCACCAATCATAGACAAAATACCTGCGCCCAAAGAAGCCGACATTCCTAAAACCAAAGAATAGAGACAAATAACATCTAAGACGTTATTTTGAGTACTCATTTTCTTGTTTTTAAACAAAGGGAATAACAAAGAGCTAATCCGAAAAGGTCGTTTCAAATTGTAATAAACCAATGCGAAAACCAATCCCGTAATACAGTAAATTCCATAAGGTGTAAAGGACCAGTGCATGTAGAGTGTAGACATCGCAAACTGCATAGAATCCGCAGACGTATTGGCTATTTGAAGCCCCGAAGGT
>CALDUB010000143.1 GCA_937923465.1 uncultured Saprospiraceae bacterium | reverse complement strand
GATTTAAAGATAAAAAATGAAGAGGAGAATTATTTCTAGTTTCTCCTCCTCGAAGTATTCCACTCAAATTTTTTTGTGTCAAACGGGAAAGTGGATACTTTAAAAGTAATTTTTGTGTCTAATACACTGTAAATGAAGTTTATTAAACTTTTTTAGTCCTTTATTTTTGTGGAGAATAAGGCAAAAAAATTAAGCATAGCCGTAGCTATAGTCCATTTTTTTAACGCAGTTATCCGCGAAAAGAAAGACTCGAAAAATTTAATAGAAACTTTGTTTACAGTGTACTAATTGGATTTATAAAAAAGCATATAATTTCACTGTCACACACAGGTGACTAACCTATTGTGTTAAAAGTCGTTTGAATTTGAGACCTTTGCTAGTTTGAGCCTAATTGGTTCTAAACTACTAACTATTTATTTTATTGAAATACGATGAATAGACTCAAAATAGAGTCACTCATCTAAAAGAAAGGTACGTGTCGGGTAATCTTTCCTTACAACAAGAAATCAAAAACATATTAATAATGTCACGCACTTAATTTTCGTGTTGTAGAATTATTTACGAATGGTATTTTGACTTTGGATTACTTCTTAAGACGAAAAGTATAAAAATAAAATATAAATATTTATTTTTTTAATATACTTGATTGATTTACAATAAGTTATGTCTTTACAGTAAAAAACGTTTTTTTTGAAAAAGTATATGTTTTTTCAATTAGCTTTACATTTCAGTAACGCGAAAAAAATAGATTCAGAATCTGAACAGGATTTTTTACTCCTTTGCCTACCCGTCCGCAAGCGGTTTACTACGTTAAAATGATTTACTAAATCATTTTTGCTACGCACCACTTCGTTCATACTTTGAAAATCATTATTTAGCTAGGCTTCCGATGCTCGGAACGCGGTATACGCGGTTTTCAAAACTTGTCCCGACGCTTTGCTCGGGAGCCCAAATTGAAAACAAAACTTCTCTACTCAGATTCTGAATCTATTTATACCGCGTTCCTTATTCGCAGATGATTTTTTACTTTCGACTTACCATATCCTCCTCTATCCTATTTCCCATTCGTTGTATCGCGTCGATGATATTATCTAACTCTTTTGGATAATCAACATAATGGATTTGATTGTCATCCATGCCCCAAATACTAATCGTAATGACCTTTGTTCGGTTTCCATACGTAATCGCTAAGCGTAAAGGAATTGGCGTCGGCTTTTGACGTTTTCGTTTTTGACAAATAGGCATTTCACAATCATAAATGCGGTTCATCTCAAAAAAACCTTGTCGTGTTACCCATTCTGCAAATTCTTCTAACTCCTCCCGCGAAATATCCTTTTTAGTTACTTTCAAGCCACTCTGCGCACTTTTATGCTCTTTTACTAAGCGACCATTACTTTTTATATGTGTATAATCACGCATTACAGGATTGACTCCGCCATAATATCCTCCTCCGATTAATTCAACATTGATGTATGTCTGTTTTTCAGCAATTTGATTCTTATTCTTCTTGCTCTTTTTATTCTTATATTTTCCAAATGCCCACCATTTACGTTCTTTTTTCTTCACATTGGGGTCTGTATCTTCCACTATGACATCGGGTAGTTCATTCCAAGGTTTGACAAAAGGCGCTTCCTCGGCAGTAGTACTAACAAAATGATACTGATAGGTTCCTTTAGCGTTAGGTTGGTTGAACTCCAATATCATTACTTTCTTATTCAAATCCGCTATCTCAAATTTCTTAATATTCTTAAAACTATAAAAGAGCGTACGGTCATTTAAAGACCAAGTACCTCGTGAAAACTCCCCATTCAAAAACTCCTGATAGGTATAGTCATAACGTAGATATAGGAAAAAATCGTAGTAATTTTCAGCCTTATGGATAACAGTATTGGACTCTACATGCAAGGTGTATTCGTAGCGCCATTTTGACTCGATGAGGTGTTGCTCATTTATCGGTCCGTACAGACTGGCATAGTCTGTCGTCGTTTGTGCAGTTGCCTCGTAGCCAGAGAGACAAAAAAGTGTTAGTATTAAAAACAAAAGGCTTTTGGACATGGGAATGCGATTTTTAATTGTCAATTGACGATTGATTATTGTCTATTTTCTTTAGGCAAAAAATTGGGACGTCTCATTTTCAATTAGTGTGTAGTCTGCTCATTTTATTGGTTATTAGTTATTAGTTATTTCGGCATAGCTTATTGATGTCTGAAATACTTCACCTAAACTACTCGCAAATCCATAATAACTAATAACCAATAAATAACTTAGAATCTAAACCCGAAAGTCAGCAAAAAAGTATCCTTATTGATAGAATTTAATACTTCCTGCTGAGGGCTCGCTTCTTGATCAAAAGTTACGTAAGGTACATAAGTCTCTCCAACAGTCGAACGACGATATCCTAAATCCATATAAAATGACTTTTGACGTAGACCGATACCTGCACTGATGGAGTTATAAAATGAATCTCCTTCTACATAAGGGGAACCAATAAGACCATAACCCACTCGTAATCTTAGACTTTCATATGCAAATTCCCCGCCAAGTCTTATTTTGACAGCCGATTTAAAATTTTCTTCTATCTGACTATTTAGCTCTGCCTCATAAGCCAAATCTGTCTCGTCGGTTGTTTCATTAAAGTTAAATTCCGTTGACGAGTAGTCCTGCCATTCTACTTCTGCGGTGATTAAACCCATTTTACCAATGATAAATGCACCACTACCGATGATTGCCATGGGTGTTTTTACTTTATAATTAAACGTACCATCTGGCGACTCCGCAGTAAAATCTTGTCGTCCCGTTCCGTCTGTATATACGTATTGCAAAGAGGAGGTAAAATTGTCTTCTAACTTAAAAGAAGTTGGAGTGTGCACAGCGGCACCGATACGAATAGCTTGTGTCGCACGGAACATGGCACCTACTTTCAAATTAATTCCACGACCTGTCTGGATTAAATTTTCTTTATATTCCAACTCATCAAAAAATTCAGTAGAGCCGTCTTCATCTGTCTGGCGATATGTTTTGCGTTCTCTAAAACTAACAACAGGTACGCCAACAGTAGCTCCAATTAATAACTTCTCTCGTAAATTTGCAGCTGTTGAAAAAGTAAATTCATTGATACCTCCTGTCGCTTGAATGATTTGAGATTTTTCGGATAACTCTCCAGGCAGAAAATCTGTTCCATAGAAATTTCCTTGTCCACTACCTTGCACCTCAAACAGTGCTCCTGCTTCATAAGCTAGACCAGCCTCAAAATCATCTAATTCATCTGGTGTCAGATTAGGTGTATTGGGATTCCCATCAGATGTTAACTCCAAAAAACGGTCAGTAATCGACCCTGGTGTAGTACCTGCAAAATTACTGTCTTGGTGAAAATCTGCAATGCGATTATATCCAAACGCAAAGTTTAAAAATTTCAAGTCTGTCACTGTTCTGTCGCGACCTTTAATAATAAATCCAAGGTTATTGAAATTGATATTAGAACGACTTCTCTCTCGCGTGTCTCCTCCTACTAATTCAGAGGTCGCATCAGTCAAAGTCAAAGAAGGTGTCAATACCATCTCTGATTTACGAAACCAAGCTAAGCCCGCAGGATTTTTACTCAACGTCGAAAAGTCTGCACCTATCGCACTAATCGCACCGCCAAGTCCTAAAGTACGCGCCGTTCCTGAGGGTTCTGTATAGGCATATCGAAGAGCATCTCCTATAACTTGTGCCTTTGTGTTTGTTAAAAATATGCTTAAAAATAATAGTGAAAATATGTATCTCATTTTTGGTTATTAGTTATTTGTTACTGATTATTATGTTGTTGGTTATTAGTAATCTTTTTGGTTCTCTGACAAATTCTCCCGTTGCACGGGACAAGCGGTGAAATGTGATTGAGAAAAAATAAGAAGCTTTTGAATTCTTATTTTTTCACAATCACTGCTTGTCCCGCAACGCGGGGGGATTTGTCAAAGAACGATCTTTTTTACTCTTCAAAAAAGTTCAAAGCAAAAATAACACAATAACCGTTAACTTAATAACCAACATAAAAAAGCGGATACAAAGCAACATTTCTGTTCCTAAGTGTACCCGCTTTAATATGACTTTATGACTGTAAAATATGCACCACTCAAGTGCAAATAGATGGAGAGAAAAATCAAATTTCCCTCTCCATTTAAGAAATCTTAGTTCCCTCTTCTGCTGCTGCTACGTGAAGAACTACTGCTACTTCTTGAAGAAGATGAACTTCTTGTAGATGAAGAGCTACGTGTGCTACTGCTGCGAGAAGGACTGCTGCTCGAGCGTGTAGAGCTTGAACGAGAAGGACTGCTACTAGAGCGTGTCGAACTTGAACGAGAAGGACTACGACTAGAACGTGTCGAAGAAGAACGTGTTGAACTACTTGGACGTGTCACAGAAGAGCGTGTGCTGCTACTTGAACGTGTCGAAGAAGAACCACTCGGTCTACGTGTTTGTGGTGCACGAGTCTGCGGCGTACGTGTCGTCGGACGCGTTTGCTGTGTACGTGTCTGCGGCGTACGTGTCGTTGGACGCGTTTGCTGTGTACGTGTCTGTGGCGTACGTGTCGTTGGACGCGTTTGCTGTGTACGTGTCTGTGGCGTGCGTGTCGTTGGACGCGTTTGCGTTGGACGAGCCGTTTCGCGAGTATTTGTACCGCCTGTTGCTAATGGTACTCTCGGTGAAGAACCACCAGTCTGAGTAGAACGTGCATTACGTGGTGTCGTACGACCTCCGCGTGAAGCACCTCCACGACGTGAGCCATAGAATGTTCCATTAGAAACTGCTGCGTTCGTTGCTACAGTATTGTAGTTATATCCACCACCCCAACTTGGAGGACAGTAGTTATTGTAGCCATAACCGTTGCTGAAGCCATTATTACCCCAACCATTATTGAAGCCGTTATTACCCCAGCCATTGTTAAAACCATTGTTACCCCAACCATTATTCCAACCACCGTAAGGATTGTTCCAAGAATTGAAACGATTCCAACGGTTAAAACGATTCCAAGAGTTGTAACGGTTAATGTTACGGTATCCACGGTAACCGTAAAAATCATCATAGATTAATACTGTTACACCAGGTGTAAAAAACGGGTCATAATAAGCTACATCCACATAACATGGGTCGTAGTAGCTAAAGCCACGTACTGGTCTGTGAAAACGGCGAATACGAGAAGAATAAGAATAATCATAATCATCTTCGTAAGAGCGACCGTCATAGTAGTCACTATCATCAGCAGCAACGTCTTCATAAGTATCTGAAGAGTTATTACTTGAAGTAGTAGAACTTGTTTCATAATAATCCGTATCTGTATCCGGATTGTAATAGATGTCGTCGTACTGCGCATTTAGAGAAAGGCTAGTGCCGACGAAAAACAATGCTGCAAGCAGCGTATAAACTGAATTTGATTTCATGTCGTAATTTTTTTTAAACATTTACCGTGACTCTCTTACGGCTAACTGATGCACAATTTATTACTTTTGCGGCAATAATACTGTTAATACCTTCCTAAATTGGAATCTTTTAACTTTTAATGCCACATTTGTCCTTTTTGTGTACGCTAATAAGACGCTTGAGAAGCAATTTAGTTACTTTCTTTTTTAGTTAAAGTTTTTGAAAGATAGAAATGTCCGATTTGAAGGGTACGAAAAGGTAGTAAAAGTTGTAGAGTTATAAGGGTTTTATGCTATTTGTACTTTACTTTTGCGGACTTTTAAAGAATTAGGTATTATTGAAACTTTGAGTATTCTATTTATGTTGAATACAAAAGATAAAATATCATAAGAACGTAATGACCTCTAACTATGAACTATGAACAGTTTAACTATGAACTTCTTCTCAATAAAACGTTTTGAGGAGATAAGGTTCATAGTTAAAGCGTTCATAGTTCATAGTTAAAAGCGTTCGTAGTTATATAAATTATGTCAAATCAACAATCATCAGTTATTACGCCACGCGCCGAGGATTACTCGAAGTGGTACAACAACATCGTCAAAGAAGCACAATTAGCTGAAAATTCAGCAGTGCGTGGATGTATGGTCATCAAGCCGCATGGTTATGCCTTGTGGGAAAATATGCAAGCCGTTTTGGACAAAATGTTCAAAGACACGGGTCACCAGAATGCTTACTTCCCGCTTTTCGTACCCAAGAGTTTGTTTGAAGCAGAGGAGAAAAATGCGGAAGGTTTTGCGAAAGAGTGTGCTGTTGTTACCCACTATCGCTTGATGACTGACCCTAATGACCCGTCAAAGTTGGTTGTTGACCCTGCCGCTAAATTGCAGGAAGAACTTATCGTACGCCCTACGTCAGAGGCAATAATTTGGAATACTTACCGTAATTGGATTTCTTCTTACCGTGATTTACCGATATTGGTTAATCAATGGGCAAATGTTGTTCGTTGGGAAATGCGTACGCGCCTTTTCTTACGTACCGCAGAGTTTCTGTGGCAAGAAGGTCACACGGCACACGAAACGAAAAAAGAAGCAGTAGAGGAAGCTCAACGTATGCAGGAAGTTTACGCACGTTTTGCGGAAGACTACATGGCAATGCCTGTGTGGAAAGGTAGAAAATCTGACAGCGAGCGTTTTGCAGGTGCAGAAGATACTTATACTATCGAAGCCTTGATGCAAGACGGTAAAGCTTTGCAAGCAGGAACGTCTCACTTTTTAGGTCAAAACTTTGCGAAAGCATTTGATGTAAAATTCCAAACCAACGCCAATAAAGAAGAATATGTATGGGCAACCTCTTGGGGTGTTTCTACGCGTTTGATTGGTGGTTTGATTATGACGCATTCGGATGATAAAGGTTTGGTTTTGCCTCCAAGATTGGCACCGACACAAGTTATGATTGTACCAATACCAAAGGTAAATGGTGAATTAAAAGAAATCGCAGAAAACTTGATGACGGAATTGAAAGGAATGGATGTTCGAGTTAAAGCGGATTACGACAAAAAGCGTTCTTTTGGTTTCAAACTCAATGAATACGACTTGCGTGGTGTGCCGATTACTATTGGTGTCGGTAAGCGTGATTTGGAGAATGGAATGGTGCAAATAGCACGTCGCGATACTTTGGAAAAAGAATTGGTGCCATTAGAAGGTTTGGCAGAATACATCAAGGAATTGTTAGGTCAAATCCAAGATAACATGTTCCTAAAAGCTTTACGTTTCCGTCAAGCACACACGACAGAAGTAAATGATTACGATACTTTCAAAGAGGTTTTGGAGTCAAAAGGTGGTTTCATCTTGGCACACTGGGACGGTACGGAAGAGACGGAAGAGAAGATTAAAGAAGAGACTAAAGCGACTATTCGTTGTATTCCTATGGAAGGCGATTTGAGTGAAGGAGTTTGTATGATTACTGGGAAGCCGAGTGCTCAGCGGGTTGTTTTTGCGAAAGCTTATTAGAAGTACGAGGTACGATTTACGAAGTACGACTGCTTTGACTTGTACTTTGATTGAGAGAGCTGAACTGGAGAACTTTTGTTTTTCGGTTCAGCTTTTTTTGTTTGAGAAATGCTTATATTTGTCACATTCAAATTAATGTAAAGAATAAACTTATGAAAAATTGGCAAGACTATATTACTTCTGACGCAGGTATTCTGAATGGAAAACCTATTATTAAAAATACTCGATTATCCGTCGAATTTATTGTTGGTCGATTGGCTAATGGCTGGTCAGAGGAGCAGATATTGGAGAGTTACCCGAGATTGAAGAAGGAAGGTTTGTTGGCAATCTATGCTTATCTATATTCTTGTGTACAAGACGGATTACTATTCATGCCGCGTGAAGCAAGAGCATAATCAAAAAATACCTCCCAATATGACTTTACTACTTGCCGATGAGAATTTCCCAATTCCAAGTTTCAATATTTTAGTCAACAAAGGCTATAATATTAAGCACATTATTCTTGATGATGCCAGTATTTCAGATGTTGAAGTGATGAAAATTGCAATCGAAGAAGATAGAGTAATTATTACTTTTGATAGCGATTTTGGAGAACTCGTTTTTCGGGTAGGAATGCGCCCAAAAGGTATTATTTTCTTCCGATGGCATGACTTTATGCCTGATGAACCTGGCATTTTCTTGGCAGATTTAATTGAACGTGAGAATATGACTTTTGAAGGTTATTTTACGGTTATTGATGCCAATCAGATTAGGCAGAGGAGATTGTAATTTTTATACCTTGATTGGGGGAGCTGAACTGGAGAACTTTTGTTTTTCGATTCCGCTTTTTTTGTAAAAAACTAAATTATGTATTTAAAAAATCCATACTGGGAAATAAATTTTGCTCCAACATTCAAAGCAAAAATCAAAACTCACGATTTTTTCTTGAAACAAGAATTAGCACTTACTGATACTATAAATGGTGAAATCATAGACTTTTTAAAGAATGAAAAAGAAGAACTTGTAGGAGTACAAAAGCTAAGTAAGGAATTCAAATGTATCTATCTGCTTTACAAATTATACAAGGATTTACTCGATGGAGGAGTTTTGTACTATGTCTATTCTGGTAGTAATAAATTGGATGCCCAAATAAACTGTTTTCAGTATATGAAGCACGCAGCGGGCATTATTGAACTGAATGAATTAAAGAAACGAATTGCCAGCATCAATTTTAATAAGGCTACTGATTTTAAACAGTTTGAGAAAGAGTATCAAGTTGAAGCAGAAAAATTTTCTGACATTTTAGTAAACTTACATTTTATATTTCATACAAAAGAAGAGTTCATATTCAACGATGTTGTGTCAAGGATTAAAAGCAATCCCTCCTTATTCTTATTAGATGTTAATGGAAATGAAATCAATTCTGCACACTCTGAGAAAGTCAATATCGAAAAGGGAAATAATAGAGAAGAATATACCATCGTTAATGGAAAGATAGAGGGCCGTTATAAATTTTTCATCAAGAATATCTTAAAAAAAGAAAAAATTTATGAAGCAGGTATATCAATAAAAGCAATAACTTATAAAAATGATGGATTCTATGAAGAAATGCTTTTTGATGCAGAAAAAAGAATTTACAGGTATAGAGCTTTTTACTCTACAGGACAATTAAAAAGTGAACGTTTTGTAGATAAAAAATCAGTTGCCAAAGAAGTTGGTTGTAAAAAATCATACTATGAGAATGGTCAATTAAAAAAAGAAATCAACCACAATTCCGACACTAAAGAAAAAGAATTTACGTCATACTATTCTAATGGACAAATAAAATCAATAGGTCCAAGGAATAATAGAATTTATAATTTCTGGAATGAAGATGGTAAACAAACAGTAATCGATGGGAATGGTTATTTCTTGAATAAAACAGATACACAAAAAGGTGAACGTCAGCAAATAGGTGCAATAGAAAATACCTATTTTGAAGGAGAAATTGCTACTTACTATGATGGAAAAATTGCAAATATAAGGAACTATAAAGCGGGGAAACAAAGTGGAAATGCAATTCAATATTACGATAATGGTCAAATAAAAGAGAAAGCAATCTTTGCAAATAATAGGTTTGTAACTGGTAGTTTCTACAGAAAAAACGGGACAGTTGAGCGTAAGGTGACTACAGATGATATACGAATTGATTACAAATTGACAATAACTTATAATGAAGAGGAGAAAGTTATAAAGAAAATACTTAAAAGGAATTCAGGTGGCTATAATGATATTCCCCTAAATAAAATTACGACAGAAGAAATTCGTTTTTGGAATACAGGTATTTTACAATCGCATATAGCTTGCAATAAAAATGCTACTGAAATTTTTTATAGAAATTTCGATAGCAATGGAGTCTTAAATAGTGAAAAAATTAATCAAAACTTATTTACTGGCACTTCATTATTTGATGAATAGCATTTAGTTTTTCTAAGCATATTCCGCTTTTTTATGTAAATTTAGCTTCCTAAATTATTGATTTACTAAAATCAAAATATGAGCCAACTACCACAAAATCAAGATTACAAAAATCTCTTCGACAGCATTAGCCAAATCTACCAATCTGGTAGAAGTACCGCAATACGTACTATACAGTCTCAACTCGTTTCTACTTATTGGAAAATTGGAAAACATATAGTTGAATTTGAACAAGGAGGGAAAGACAAAGCAACTTACGGAACTCAGCTTATCAAAAACCTTTCAAAAGATTTGAAGGAAGCACATGGAAAGGGTTTTGGAGAAAGTAATCTCACATATATGCGACTTTTCTACCTCAAATATCAAATTATGGGAACGGTGTCCCCACAATTGAGCTGGTCTCATTATTACGAACTTCTAAAAATCTCTGACGACTTAGAACGCAGTTTCTACGAAAAACAAAGCATCTTAGAAAATTGGAGTATTAGAGAATTAAAGAGACAAAAGAAAGCCTCCCTTTTCTTGCGTTTAGCCGCTTCAACTGACAAAAAAGGCATCCTAAAATTAGCAGAAGAAGGTCGCAAAGTTGAACAAGCAACAGACTTACTCAGAGAACCTTACGTTTTAGACTTCCTAAAGATACCTCAACCCTATCAAATCAGCGAAGCCGAATTAGAGAGCAAATTAATCGAACATTTACAACACTTCCTCTTAGAACTCGGTAAAGGCTTCGCCTTCATCGGTCGCCAATATCGTATCACACTTGGCAATCGACACCACTATGTAGATTTGGTATTTTATCACAGGATTTTAAAATGTTTTGTCCTCATTGACTTGAAAAAGGAAGAGGCGGGCTATCAAGATGTCGGGCAAATGAATATGTATCTCGGCTATTTTGAAAGTGAAGAAAATACGGAAGGTGATAATCCACCGATTGGGATTGTCTTGGCGCGGGATAAGGATGAATTATTGATACGTTATGCGATGCATGGCATTTCCTCTCAGCTGTTCGTTTCTAAATATCAATTGTATTTGCCTAATGAAGAAGAACTGAAACGGGAGATTGAGGCGATTTATGAGGAGGAGTGAGTACCAGTTTAACAAGTATTTAGATTTCTTTATCAGAGTGAAATACATTTTGCCATGAAACACAATATTTACATTTACTCATTCCGAATTATGAATTCCGCACAAACTACTTATCTTTGAACAAACTACAATATATCATGACGCAACTTATTAATGAGATTTCTAAAATGAGTATCAAAGAGAGAATTTTGTTGGTGCAGGAAATTCTATCGACAATTATACAAGAATTATACAAGACGAAAAGGGGCTTCCTCACAATCTATCAGATACCCAACAACAAGAAATTCGTCACCGCTCACAAACCATAAAAGACGGAAAAGCAAAGACTTTCCAATGGGAAACAGTGGAAAAAGAACTAAAAGATAGATATGCGATATAACTTAGTTATTCACGAATTTGCTAAAAGGGAACTTTTTGAGGGCGTTGAATTCTACAATGAAAGAGCATCAAGCTTAGGCTAATCAAGTCATAAAAACCGTACTTTACGTACGCGAAAATCCACTGCAATATCCTTTAGTTTTTGAAACTTACCGTCAAGCTATTGTTCCACAATTTCCGTTTGTTTTAATCTTTGAGTTTGTTGACGACAAAGTTATATTACTTGCTATTTTTCACACAAGTCGTCATCCTGAAAATTGGCAAGGGAGAAAGCTATAAAAGGCATTTCTAATTTTCTGATTAGAGTAAATTCCTTATATTCGCCTCTCTACCAGTTACGACTTCTCTCCTCTAAAAACAATAATTTTAATCATTCCCTTTCCAAAAAGTAGGTCTTTTCCCTATTGCTTTGTCTTTACCTTGGTGTAAAAAAATAAAGCCAATGAAAACACCAGTACACTGTAAACAAAGTTTCATTAAATTTTTCGAGTCTTTCTTTTCGCGGATAACTGCGTTAAAAAAATGAACTATAGCTACGGCTATGCTTAATTTTTTTGCCTTATTCTCTACAAAAATAAAGGACGAAAAAAGTTTAACAAACTTCATTTACAGTGAACTAGACTTTGTTCTAAACACCACTTCAAGATATAGTTCTATTATCATTACTAAAATTCGACTATGAATATATTTTTCAAACGAAAATATCTTTTCCTTTTTTTCTCTCTTTTGTTCTCTGTCAATTCCTTCTCTCAAGATTTTCAAGATATAATGATTAAAGAAAGTTTTAATGACGAACCATTAAGTCTTGTCTTTTTAGATTTAAAAATAAGTCATCGCATCAAGTTTGAGTATGACGAAAAACTAATTAAAGATATACGAATAAGTGCTTCTTTTCCAAAGACAGCATTAAGTGAAGCCATAACGATAATTCTCAAAGGAACAGGTCTGGGCTTTGAATTAGTCGCGCCTCGCACCGTAATCATCACAGATAAACCACAGGTCCAAAAGGCAGATTTAGCTGTAGCGGAACCAACGCGTAGCAATTTTTCAGTCACAGGGACGATTCGAGATAAAGACACGGGTGAGACACTCCCCTTCGCGACTGTACTCGTACATAAGACGACAAATGGCGTTTCCACTAATGTAGACGGCTATTTTACCTTGTTTAATGTACCGAGTGATACTACTGTTTTGGAGGTGCAATACATTGGTTACAAGTCTCGATTGTATCGTTTGAGTCCTACAGTAGACATAGATAATTTAGCGATTAACTTGCTGGCTTCATCGGAAAACTTGGAAGAAGTAATTGTCTCTGCGACTAAAAAAGAACAATTGTTAAAAGCAAGTCAAGGTGTGAGTCGAATTAGTTTTTCACCAGCGCAGTTGGATAAAGTCCCCAGCTTTGGAGAGAAAGATATTTTTCGCTCTTTACAATTACTACCCGGAATTAGCGGAAGTAATGAAAGCTCTTCGGGCTTATACGTAAGAGGTGGTACGCCCGACCAAAACTTGGTTTTATTTGACGGATTTACCGTTTATCATGTTGACCATTTATTTGGTTTTTTTAGTGCCTTTAATTCTAATGCAATCAAAGATGTACAACTTTACAAAGGTGGTTTTGATGCAAAATTTGGTGGTCGATTGTCAAGTGTCGTAGAATTAACGGGCAAGGACGGAAATACCAAAGAGTTTAATATGGGAGTCGGCATAAGCATGGTTAGTGTTAATGCTTTTGTTGAAACTCCTTTTGCAGAAGGCAAAGGTTCTATTCTATTGGCAGGGCGTCGGTCGTTTCAGAGTAATTTTTATAATAATTTGTTTGAGTCATTCACAGGAGGTGATGAAGCTCAACAAGCTGGTGGTGGTTTTGGCGGTAGAGGCGGACAACAAGAGGTTTCTCCCAACTCTTATTTTTATGATTTGAATGCAAAAGTGAGTTACCGACCGACGACTAAGGATTTGATTTCTTTGAGTTTCTATAACGGGCAAGATGACTTAGACAATTCTCGAAATACAGACGAAAGTGCGCTCAGACAAAGACCTGGAGGTGTCAATCCTGACTTTACTTTTGAGAGAGAGTCAACCGACTTGACACAATGGGGAAACTGGGGTGCAAGTGCAAAATGGAGTAGAAAATGGACGGACCGTTTCTATTCGAATACAAATTTTTCTTACTCAAATTATTTTAGTGAAAGAGACCAAAGTAACAATACGACCATTACTCGAAATGATACAACAACGGTCAGAAATAATGGAACTTACGAATATAATGACTTAAAAGATTTTTCTTTCAAGACTGATAATGAATGGAAAATAAGTTCAAACAACCAGTTAGAATTTGGCGTCCAAGCTACTTACAATGACATCGAATATGAATTCACGCAAAATGATACTATAGAAATCTTGAATCGTTCGGACCAAGCTTGGACAAATTCTCTTTACGTTCAAGACCGCCATACTTTTGGTGAAAAATTGATACTAAAAGGAGGTTTGCGCGCTTCGCATTACTCGGTTACAGATAAGTTTTACTTTGAACCTCGGACGTCTTTTACTTATCTACTCAATGACAAAATCAAGTTGAAAGGAGCTTGGAGTCATCACAATCAATTTGCGACCAGAGTAGTCCGAGAAGACATTCAGCAAGGAAGCCGTGATTTTTGGTTGATGGCAAATGATGAAAATGTACCGACCAGTTTCGCGGAACATTTTATCAGTGGAGTAAGCTATGAAACCTCTGATTTGTTATTTGACGTAGAGGCGTACTACAAAAGACTGGAGGGGCTATCTGAATATTCTACTCGATTAAATACAACAGGATTTGGACCAAACCGAACTTTGAATTACGAGGAATTATTTTACTCGGGAACAGGCGTAGCCAAAGGAATTGAATTTTTGATGCAAAAAAAATCAGGGAAGTTTACTGGCTGGTTAGGCTATACATTAGGGAGTGTAAAGTATGACTTTGAAGCATTCGGAGATGAACCATTTGCTGCCAATCAAGACCAAACACACGAAGTAAAATTAGTTGGAAACTATTCTTTCGGAAAGTTAACATTGGGAGGAACATTTATCTATTCGACGGGAAGACCTTACACCGCTCCGACGGGTTATTATGAGTTAGATTTATTAGACGGAACGACTTCGGGTTTCTTTGAAGTGAGTGGTAAAAACTCCGTGCGCTATCCTGATTATCACCGTTTAGATTTGTCGGCAACTTATGATATGGATTGGGGAAATAGCAAAGCAAGCTTTGGATTGTCTATTTTCAATGTGTACAACAGACAAAATATTTGGTATAAAGAGTATGATGTAATTGAAGGCGAGCTTTTAGAGACGGATGTTTCTTTGTTGAACTTCACACCAAGTCTTTTCTTTAATTGGACGCTGCGATAATAGTCAAAAAACTTAGAGTTTCATACCAAATTAAATGACCCATTCGACTATAAAATATCAGTCGTTTCGAGTCAAAAAAATACAACTAAATCGAAAATGAAAAATATATTTTACTTTATCATTTGCATTTTTACTGTTGCAATTATATTTCCGTCTTGTGAAGATAGTACTTTGGATAATTTTGGAACGACATCAACCGTTGTCCAAAGTTATTTATATGCAAATAATCCAATAGACTCCTTTTATATCAGCGAGTCCATTAGTTACACCGATACGAGTGATGTAATTACGACAATTGATAATCTTTCTATCAGCATCAGTGACGGTACGGATAGCTATTATTTACAGCCTATAGGCGATGGTTATTATCAAAATTTAGACTTAATCATACAAAGTGGAGCTACTTATTCCATGGAATTTGAAAACGCTGGGACAGTAATATCAGCAGAAACTTACGTTCCTGAAAAAAAGGAAGTTTCGATTTCTTTAAGTCAAATTTCGATAGAAAGAGTTACCGCTGGCGTAATGTCGCCTCCCACTCAAACGGACCCAATCACGGTTTCTTGGGAAAACGATGAAAACGAGTATTACTATGTAATTACCCAAAATATCGAAGATGAACCAGAGTACATTAACGAGAATTTTGCAAATTTGACTATCGAGCGCCCTCAAATAATTACAGAACCTCAAATCATTTCTGAATACAATGTAGATACCCGTCGAGATATTCAATTTTTTGGAACTTATCAAGTTGTGGTTTATCGAGTAAATCCAGAATATGCTGCTTTATATTCGACTTCCGAAGCGACCTCTTCTTCTATTGTGGAGCCTGCTACTAATATCGAAAATGGGTTAGGTATTATGACTGGAATTAGTACGGATACGATTA
>CALDUB010000142.1 GCA_937923465.1 uncultured Saprospiraceae bacterium | reverse complement strand
TTAGACTTCGTTACCGAGTCATTAATGTTGATAGCAGGTAAAGTCAAAGTACCTTTTGCCATACGCTCGTATAAACGGTGTACACCTGTAGTTGTCTCTTCAGACAAACCTTTGATGCCCGCTACTAATTCTGGATTTTCGTCCAAAACCATGTTAGTCAAATCACCACCATCATCCAAAATCATGTTTAATGGTTGACCGTCTTTGAAGTACAAAGTTTGTGCGATACACCATTCGAATTCCTCTTCTGTCATGCCTTTCCAAGCATAAACTGGAACACCTGCTGCTGCGATTGCTGCTGCTGCGTGGTCTTGAGTAGAAAAGATGTTACAAGAAGACCAAGTTACATCTGCACCTAAAGCTACCAAAGTTTCGATTAAAACTGCTGTTTGGATAGTCATGTGTAGACATCCTGCAACGCGTGCACCCTTCAAAGGCTTACTGTCACCGAATTCTTCACGAAGAGACATCAAACCTGGCATTTCTGCCTCAGCTAATGTAATTTCTTTACGTCCCCATGCCGCCAGGCTAATGTCCTTTACTTTATAAGGCAATTTTGTTTCAACTGCTGCCATAATAAATATTGATTTTTATTTGAAAAAGTCAAAGTAAAATTTTGCGTAAACCACGATTTAAAGTGAAAAATTTCATATTAAATCTGTTACCAAAATTAAACCAACGACAGGCGGTTCTTGCAACTCTTGGCTTTTTCTGTTAATTGAAAAGTATGCCACAAAGGTAAGCTATTCTTATCTCATTGGCAAAATTATCTTCTGTAATAACGGTCAAAATTGAGTAAGGTTTGGTTTAACTACCTGAAATAAGGGAAAATGAGAATATTATTTTTAAGAATAAGTTAATATCGTAATTCGGAATTTCACTCCCTGACTAGCACTTCTGTTCTTAATAACTTACGTCTAAGCCCAGCATCGGATTACGATACAGTGTCAATGTTAATCTTTCCTGCTAATTCGCGTGGGAGTTTAATTGTTCTTCCGCTTTGCTGAATTTCTACAGTACTCCCGTCTTTTTCTTTTACCTCAAAAATAGTTTCGGGTAAAAGTCCGAATTCCCATAATTGAGAAGTAATGTGTTCATTAACTTGGTCGGATGCAATTTTAGCTTTCTTCAACACTTCTAAATTTAATAGTGGAAAATCAGGCATACCTCGCTTGGTAGGAATTGGGGAACCGTGCGGGTCAGTTGTTGGGAAACCTAACTGCGCATCCACTTCATCTAATATCTCTTCTGTTAAAAGGTGTTCGTATTTCTCTGCGTCTTCGTGAATTTGTTCTTCTGTCAATCCCATTTGAGTGACTAAGTAGGACTCCCAAAGACGGTGCGCACGAACCAAACGTTTTGCTTCTTCTTTTCCTTTTTTCGTTAAAATGAGGTCTTTTCTTTCAAAAAAGCCTTGCACCTTTAAATCTCGCAAATGAGAGTTTAAAGTACCTTTAGAAAAGCCAAGACGATTATCTAATTCTGCAATTGTTAATATGCCCTTATCCTGTAAACGATAGGCTTGCTTCATAATATCTTCTGTTTGAATCTTAAGTTTCAACCGACGCTTTTGTAACCAGCGAAAAATCAGACCCTTGGAAGGAGAGAAGAATGCAGCAATAAAATAGAATGCAGTAGCAACAATTGCCATTGCAGGTCCAGGAGTCGTATCATAAATAATAGAAACCACTAAGCCTAAAAATGCGGAAACCAAACCTATAAAACCACTAATAGCTAAAACCATTGGTAATCTTGAAGTCAAGAGGAGTGCCGTAGAAGCTGGCGTTATCAGCATCGCTACAACTAAAATAACTCCAACCGTTTGTAAAGAAGCAACAACGGCAAACGACAATAACAACATTAAAAAATAATGAATAGTACTCACTGAAATCCCCATTGTCTCTGCAATGACAGGCTGAAAAGTCGTCACAAATAAATAGCGATAAAAGACAATGATACTCAATAAAACATAAACAGTAATCACTGCTGTCAATATCAAATCTTGGTCGCTAACACCTAACGAATTACCAAAAAGGAAATCTTTTAAGTCTAAATGAACGCCGTCATTTTTACTAATTTTAGAAATCCCCATAACACCAATGGAAAACATGGCGGTAAATATTATCCCAATTGCTGCATCGTTTTTTGTCTTGATATTTCGCTGTATCCAAGTTATCGCGACCGCCGCAAAGAGTCCCGCGAGTACTGCCCCAACAAAAAATCCCAAAGCACTATATCCCACTATCATAAAAGCAAACACAACACCTGGTAATATGGCATGAGACAGTGCGTCTCCAATCATTGACATATTACGCAATACGATAAAACATCCCAAGACGCCACACATCAATCCTACCATTGTCGAAGCCAATAATGCCCGAAATGCCCATTCTTGTTGAAAAATATCGATTAGTTCTTGTAGTCCCATAAGCTATTTTTTGATAATTGTACCATTACCGTATCCAGAAACTCCCGTTCCAGACCTGTATGTGAAATTTCCGAAACGGGAGTTTCTGGATACGGCACGCGCAAAAATACAAAACATTTCCCATTGCTGAATTTTATTTTTAGACTAATCTAAAAATTATCTTAAAAACAATTTTATACTACCTTTGTTGAGTGAAAAATATAATCATTCAAATAGGTTTTGAATGTACACATAAAACGAAAACATGAAATTATTATTAAAAATTCTTGGTGGCTTGTTTCTCTTGTTGGTCATAGCTGCTATCGCGATTAGACTATTTGTCCATGAGGCAGAACCTGTTAGTACTCCTTCTTCAGCAGCAGATGTCTTGACAGAAAAGATGTTCAAAGCAATTGATAAACCAGCATGGGATTCGACGGCAATCATAAGCTGGAATTTTGGCGGACGCAATAAGCATCTATGGGACAAGACACGTCACCTCGGTCAGGTAGAATGGGGAAGTAACAAGGTACTTCTTAATATTCAAGACATCACAGGAAAGGCTTTTGAAAACGGAACAGAAGTTACGGGTGAAGCTGCACAAGCATTAATTAAAACTGCTTGGGACCATTTCAACAATGATAGTTTCTGGTTAAATGCGCCTGCAAAAGCAATGGACGGCGGCACTGTACGTAGTATCGTTAAATTGGGCGACGGACGTGAAGGTTTAAAAGTGCAGTATACCTCTGGAGGTACAACTCCTGGAGATTCTTACGTTTGGATTTTAGATGAGAGTGGCTTGCCGACAAGCTACAAGATGTGGGTTAAAGTTATCCCTGTGGGAGGATTGGAATTTGGCTGGTCTGACTATACGACCCTTTACTCTGGTGCGAAGATTTCGCAGATGCATAAGAGTAATATTTTTGACTTACCGATTACGGAGATAAAGGCAGGGAAAACTTTTGCGGATGTTGGTTTGAGTGCTGACCCTTTCATAGGGATTTAAGAAGGACTACAGCTATCTATTGTCATTCTGTAGGGCAAACAGCGGGGAAGAATTTGAGTATAATTTCATACTCAAATTCTTCCCTATGTTTTTTGACTTTAAACCTCCCGTGTCATAATGTCCTTCAACGCAGGTAACAGTTCTGGAAATTTAAATTCAAAACCTGCTTTTTCTATCTTCTTGCTCGACACGCGTGTACTATCCAAAACGGTATGCGACAATTCGCCAAATGCCAATTTTATCCCAAATTCTGGGGCAGGCATCACCAAAACAGGACCACTATAAGCTTCTTTCATCTGCATGACCATCTCTTTCATTTGAGCTGGATTTGGCGCGACTCCATTATATGCTCCGTGCAAATTTTCATTTTCCATGGCATAAATATGTAAATTTGCTATATCGTCAATGTGCACCCAGGAATAATATGCTTTGCCATTTCCAAAATAAGCACCTACTCCAATTGGGAATGTTTTCATTAGTTCGGGCATAGCGCCACCTTGTTTTGATAAAACAATACCTGTCCTTAAGCGCACAGTACGCAATCCTGTGTCCTCTATCATTTTGACTGCATCTTCCCAAAGAATAACCGACTGAGAAAGAAAGCCATCACCAGGGGCATCGTCTTCGGTCATTAAATCATTGCCACGATTACCGTAGTAACCAACCGCCGAAGCAGAAATAAAAGCCTTAGGTTTTAGCGCACCACTTTCAAGATATTGGCGAATCAAGTCGGTAGTTTTAGTACGGCTATCAATAATAAGTTTCTTCCTAGCTTCCGTCCAACGTTTTTCAGCAATACCAGCTCCTGCCAAATTGACTACATAATCTACATTTTCTAAAGCATCTTCGTCAATAATCATTTTTTTAGTATCCCAATGATAAGCGGGAAATTCTGCATCTAGATTACGCGTACGACTAAGATGACGTACTTCATAACCTTTTGCTTTTAGTATCTGACTCATGCGATTACCGACTAAGCCGGTGCCGCCGCCGATTAGGACTGTTGGCATATTTATTTGATTTTATTATTGAGATAGTTAAAACAGCAGCCTTTCTCTTTTGTTTAAAAGTCTTCAACGACAGCTCTTAAAAAGAAAGAAGGTTTGTAAGAGAACTACCCCTTACAAACCCTCTTTACTTTAGTTTAAAAACTAAGCACACTGTAACAAAAGTAAGTTATACTTATTTCAAGGTGGCTTTAGCCCCTTGCATCAAGTAAATAAGGGGCTAAAGCCGCCTTAAAGTATTTAAAAAACTTAATGAAACTTTTGTTACACGGTACTAAGTTACGGCTGTACCTTATCTGTCCATTTCTGTAATACCTCACACTTACCATTAAATCCGTCTTCTACTTGGATATAAGTCTGATTTATCGTTTTCTCCACCCATTTCGCAATAAACTCTGATTGCTTAGCTTGAATAGCAGCTTGCTTGATTTTATTATAATCCTGTTTTAGATTTGCTTTGTGTGGCGTCGTACGCGTCCGCAATTGTACTATACGAAAATATGGGTCTCCACCTTGGTCTGTAAAAGTAAAAGGAGCACTAATGCCGCCAACTTCCATTGTATCCACTGCAAAGTAAACATCTGGGTCAAGGTCTCCTATTTCGAAGAAAGTATCTCCTGTATTTGGGTTAACCATGCGACCATCATTATTGTAACTCTGAGCTTCGTCATGTCCGTATTTTTTCATCGCACGAGAAAAACTCAAGCTATCATTAATAACCAAGTGGCGCACACTGTCCAATAAATTTTCCGCTTTATCCAAATCAGCCTGTGTCATTTCTGGACGGATAAGAATGTGACGTGCATGGATACTATTTCCACGACGCTCCAATAATTGAAGAACGTGAAAACCAAATGGGCTTTCAAAAACGGGTGATATGCCACCTGCCTCTAACTTGTATGCTGCAGCTTCAAATTCAGGAACAAATTTTCCACGCTGTGCCCAACCTAAGTCTCCACCAATACGCGCCGAACCAAAATCTTGAGAATTTTTAGTAGCTAATTCTGCAAAATCTTCTCCTTCAATGATACGTGCACGCAAAGCAGCCAATTGGTCTTGTGCTTTTTGCTTTTCGACATCATTGATAACTGGCTTGATAATAATCTCTCCAACTTCAACTTCTGCATTAAAGTAAGGTAAACTATCAACTGGTATTTCTGCGTAAAATTCTTTCACCTCATTTGGTGTCACAGTGATATTTGCCATGATTTGAGCACGCATTCTTTCTGTCAAGAGTTGATTTTTTAAATCTTCTCTAAATGCTTCTTTCACTTCAGGAATGGACTGACCATAGTATTCCTCAAATTGCTTGATGTCGCCGTTCATATATTGCAATATCTGCTCAAAACGTGCATCCAACTGTGCTTCGACTTCTTCCTCAGAAACCTCAATACTATCTAATTTTGCTTGATTAACAAGCAATTTAGAAGACATGACTTGGTCCAAGATGAAGCAACGCGCATTCTCGGGCATTTCGCCTTCTTCGCGAGAAGCTAAAAGGGCGTATTGGTCTTCGACTTCCGATAGAAGTACTAATTCGCCACCAACTTGAGAGACTACCTTGTCGATAATTTCTCTCTGTGCGAAGGCAAATGTACTGGTCAAAACCAAAAGCGATAAAAGGAGTAATTTCTTCATTTTCTTTTCTGTATCTATGCGTCTTATCTGATATGATTGAAACGCGAAACTCACAATTTGTAGTCGTGATTTATTTTCTTTGTTTGTAGCTGCATAGGTGTCGGACAACTTAAAGTTACTAAGAGTTCCGAGATTGAATATTTATCCAAAATCCAACAAAAAATAGTGTCTGACACCTGTTATGGGAAAGCAAAAGACAGGTGTCAGACACTATTTTTTGCTTCATTAACTGACACCACTTAACTTCTTTTCTTTGTTGTTGGATTAAGTGTTCGACACCCTCAATAGCTACTTTTCTTTTAAAGAGTCGTAAAAATCTTCAACGGTTGTATTATCTTCTGATAACAGCGTTCAAGTTTTTCTCAAATTGACCAATCAAATTTTGCATGATTTTATCAACCTGCTTATCATTCAAAGTTTTACCCAATTCTTCGAAAACGAAACTAACTGCATAAGATTTTTTACCCTCTCCCAACTTTTCTGCATTTTCAAAAACATCAAATAAGTTAACGTCTTTTAGAAGTTTCTTACCTGTTTTTTTAGCAATGCCAATAATTTGGTTGAAAGTAACTGAGCTATCAACTACTAATGCTAAATCACGACGCACACTTGGATTTGAATTCAACTCGTTCACGTTGATTTCATGCTTTTTCAAAGATTTGAAAACGGCATCCCACTCAATATCTGCGTAATAAACGGCACTTTTGATATCCATTGCTTTCAATACTTTGCCTTGTACTTTTCCAAAAGTAGCAATCGTATTTGGTCCACGGTGGAATTTCAACGCATAAGAGAAAACATCGTCAGAAGTCGCTGTCTCTTGATAATTATCTAATCCAAAACGCTTCAATAGATTAACAACGTATGCCTTTAGGGTAAAATAACCTGACTCATCGCTGTTACCTCCATGCCATGATTCTGGATGACGTTTTCCTGTCATGAAGATGCTCAAATGCTCTGGTTCTGCAAAACCTTCGCCTTTAGGTGCGTATGTACGACCAAATTCGAAAAGTTTCAAATCTCCATTTTGGCGGTTTTGGTTGCGTAAGATTGCTTCCAAACCACTGAACAACATCGTCGGACGCATGATGTCCAATTCTACAGTAGAGGTATTATTTACCCAAACCAAAGTATCTTTTTCGCGTGGCAAAATATCTCTGTAGTAAGCACTACGAGATAGAGACAAAGCCATCATTTCGTTAAAGCCATTGGCAGCTAAAAAGTCTGCGGCTTTATTACGAATACGCTGTGGGTCAGGGTTTTGACCGTATGTTAGTGAAGTTGAAATTTTTGCGGGAAATGGAACTTTATTCAAGCCATATACACGCAAAATTTCTTCCGCAATATCAGCAGGACGTAAAACATCTGCTTTGTTTGTCGGTACAGCTGCCGTGAAAGTGGTATCAGTTTTACTGACAATATCCATTTCCAAAGCTTTCAAAATAGAGAAAATATCCTTTTGAGGAATCTCTACTCCGATAAGTCTATTGACATAGCTGTAACTAACTTCGATTTCTTTTTTCGCAACTGGATTTGGATAAATATCAATAATCTCAGAAGCGATTTCTCCGCCACACATTTCTTGTATCAACAAGGCTGCGCGTTGCAATGCGTAAACACATACATTCGGATCACTGCCTTTTTCAAATACCTTTTCAGCATCCGTACGTAAGTCATGACGGAAACCAGTTCTACGTATCCAACCAG
>CALDUB010000141.1 GCA_937923465.1 uncultured Saprospiraceae bacterium | reverse complement strand
AAAGTCGGATAGTTTTGCCAACGTTGACGACGGTTGTTTGCTAAGTTATTGACTTGTAAAAACGCGCCAATATTCTCTGTAAAGAAATATTCGGCTCCTAAGCTAATATCAAAAAGTCCATTCAAATTGTCAGCGACGCCTTCTGCATTGATAAAAGGAACGCCATTTTCAATAAACAAATCACCGCGTAATAAAACCTTGTCATCTAGTGCTTTATAAAGCACCGTTGCATTTAATTCTAATGCTGGTAAATGCCATGGTTTTTCCAATTTCTGTAAAGTATAGATATTCTGATTAACTGTACCACGCACTTCTAAATCTTTTAGTGGTTTTGCGCTTAAGCTTCCTCCTATTCTCACAATATTTACAGTATCAAACACAGGTGTAAAACGCTGAATCTGACGCTGACTTGGCAAATCAAACTCAGGTAAATACATCGCTAGATTATCATTCTTTTTGTAGCCTACTTCTGCGCGATATTCAAAGAAACTGACGGCTCCTTTCACACCTCCATAGTAATATTGCCACTTGTTATTTGTCAACTCAATACGACTTTTCAAATATGGATTGTACTCCGTCAAATTGCGGAAATTTTGCTTTTGCAAACTTCCATCTGCTCCTGCAAATGCGGACAAAGTTGAACCAATCACATTCACCAATACTTCTGCATCTGGAAAGAAAAAGAACTCGTCATTTGAACTTACAATGTTGACGCCTCCTCTGATTTTAAATCCGTCGCCTACATAAGTAAAAGAAGGTTCGAGATAAAAGTTATTCAAGCTCTGCTCCGTTGTATCTTCATAAGCCGTAAAATCTGTGCGTAATACAAGGTCTAAAGGATGTGCACCAGCAAAATATTTTGTGGCTTGAAACTCCAAATCAAAGCCACTCTCTGTCGTCGCATATAAATCACTCAAACGATAAATATCAATGCCTGCACTATAGTTAAAATCACCAACTGTTTGCTGACCATTAAATACTTTAGCGCCTATTTCAAAAAGATTAAAACGCTGCGCAACATCGGTGTCTAAGTAAGTAGAGTCCGCAAAGTCTTCTAACTCATTATATCCAAAGTAATGCAGTTTGTCTGTAGAAAATCCAATGTCGCCCTCTACGGCAATACCATTGTCCAAATAGTAAGTTCCATCTACCTCTGCACCAAAATTACTAAACTTCTGATTGTCAACGTTTTTTGAATTATTCATTGTTAAATAATCCGCATTGATACCCAAATCAAAGTTTTTACCAAAACGTTTGCCATAGCCTAATTCGCCCATGAAAGCTTTTGGTAAACCAACTCCGCCTTTAAAATAACCAGCATATGCATCTGGCAACTTTTCACGCTTCATCGCTATCGGGCGAATACTTGGCGCGGGGTAATTCACCTCCAAGTTACGTGTCGGTAAGTTATTATAAGTCTGAGAGTTAATTTTGTCTTCTAAAGGTGGCAATTCGGGTTTTACTTCCAATCTTTCGACCTCTGCCAACTGCGCCTCAAAGGTAGCGACCACCTCAACTTCGCCGCCTGGCAAATCTCCATTACCGCCCTGCGCAAAGGCAGTCAACGCAAGACAAGAGAATAGGATGCTAAATATATTTTTCATGCTTGATGCTAATTTTGAATGTTGAATTTTGAATGAGTACAAAATTTTAGCTATTGCAAAACTCAATTTTTTTCTTAAATAATTTACCGCAAATTTTAAATTTCATGACAATTTCTGAACAATATTCATTCAAAATTTATCATTCAAAATTAATTCCCCCCTTCTGGCTCCTCCATAAATGTATCCAAGCTCGGACGTTCAATACGCGAATTTCCTTGCGCTTGTTCGCTGTATTGCTTTAGTTTCGCTTGTGCCTCTGCTATCAAAGCAGGGTCTCCGTCGTAACCTTCCAACATAGCCTCTAAGACTGCACGGGCATTGAATAAATCATTTTTGCCCGCCAATGTATCTGACAATAAAAGCATTGATTTGGCTATCCAATATGGGTAACCACCATTGCCTTGAATGGCACGATTAGCTAAGTCTTCTGCTGTGTCAAAATCTCTTTTATTGTAATAGATATAAGCCACTAAATAACGCGCTTCTGCGGTCTGTTCATTACTTGAACCGACTGCGAGTACTTCGTTAAATGCCGCTAAAGCATTATCGTAATCTTTGTTATCAAAATCAGACTTCCCTACATAGAAACTTGCCACGGCGCGTTCTTCTGGTGAAGCATTTGGATTTTGAGCTACCTTCTGTGCGGTTGCACGGACGGCACTCGTATTACCTGAGCGATAAGCGGCACGCATGGCTCCTAATTGTGCTTCAAAGCGGTCTGTATCTGTCTCTGCTACTTGTTCCCACTTTGTATATAAATCATAAGATTTCCCAAAGTCTTTGGCATAATTGTAAGCTATCAAAGCCCCTTTTTTCAATGCTTTCGCGTAATACTGACTAGCACCTTTTGCTGCTACTGCTTCATAATCCGCCAATGCATCTCCATATTTCAACAAAACAGCATTAGACTCCGCTCGGTGAAATAATGCAACTAATGTGTGCTTTCCATTTGGATAAGAACGCAAATAACTCGTGTATCCTGTGATAGCACGGTCGTATTCTGCATTTTCATATTTACTCTCAGCTGCCTCAAATTTGAGGTCGTCCTTTTCGCTGTCTTCTACATTGTAACCTGGTAATGTATTTAAAAAAGTAAAGTAACCGTCTGGGTCACCTAAGTCCTCGACGTAAATTTCCTTTAAAGCTGCCAAAGCATCCGTCGCGATTATTGGTTCAGGATTATTTGCAAAAACACGTTTGTAGTATTCAATTGCGGCAGTTGTATTTCCTTGATTGTATGTTATCAAACCTAATCGTAAGTAAGCTTGATTGACTAAGGCAGAATTAGGATAGTCGCGTACTAACTTCTGTAATGACGAAACCGCACCGTTGATACGTCCAACTTCCACGTTTGTCAAAGCTGTTTGATACAAGGCATCATCCGCAAATTCAGATTTTGGATGATTTTTAATTAAACTCTCTAATGCGTCTAACTTTTCCTGTGGATTATTACGTAATCCTTCAATAACTGCTTTTTGATACAAGGCATACTCATAACCTGCATAACGATTTTGAATAGCAGAGTTGTAAAAACGAATAGCTTCATCGTATTGGTTTTTCTTAAAATATCCGTCACCTGCACGCAATGTCGCATCTCCCAAAATATCTTCTTTCACGCGCTTGTTTTCAATCGTTGCGCGATTGCGAGAGATACCTGTAGAGGCATCTTGAAAATATCCTAAAGCCTTACTATACTGCTTTTGCTTTTGGTAATTATAGCCTTGTGTATAACTTGCCGTATAAATAGAAGCCTCATCTGGCAAATCATTCATACCTTTTGCCTTTGTCAAAAAATTACCCATGTAACGGATACTTTCTGGATATTTTTTTCCTGCATGAGCAATATCTCCTAACCAATAGTTGGCTAATGCTGTTGTTTTTGCGTCAACAGGATTATCGATTGCTTTGAGGAAAAGAGGCTTTGCTTCTTCTACTTTTCCATCTCTATATAATTGTAAACCGCGTAAGTAAGCTACTTTTTGGTAAGCTTCGCGCAGTTGTGCTGTTTTGCTTGGCATTGCTTCAATGATTTGCAATGCGCGTGCATAATCTCGTGTATTTAGAAAAATACTCCCCATTAAACCTTGCGCCTCATTGTAGTGTGGCGAGTCAGAAGGGATACTTTGTAATGCCGTAATGGCTTCGCTATCAAAGCGTAATTCGTAACTTAGCTTGGCATAAGAAATGGTCGCGTCCTGTTGTAGTGCGCGGTCAAAATTCATACGACTTGCTTGCGCGAAGGCATTTCGGGCAGAGGTTTTGTCGCCTTGATTGAGATTACAAATACCTAAATGGTACAATGCATTTTGTCCCAATTTATTTTGCTCATTGTCTAACTGAGTAAAGTTAGCGGCTGCGGCTTTGTATTTTTTCTGCTGAAATTGCGTGTATGCTAATTGATAAAATGCTTCGGCAGTCAGTTTACCTGAACGCTCTGCAAAGTATTCTAAATAAGGTAGTGCGCGTGCGTAATCTCCTTTTTCAAAGTAAGCTTGACCGACGATTTGGTTCAGTTCTTTTTGTTTGCGGAAAGTACGGTCACCGATTTTTGGTTCTGCATATGAGATAAGTTGGTCGTAGTCTTTTTCGGCAAAATAGATTTGTGCGATGTAATATGGGACTTCGCCTTCATATTTACGGTCGCGCTCTACTAAACGAAATTGACGGACAGCAGCTTCATAGTTGCCTGCGAAAAACTCACATAAACCCAGATAGTAGTTAGCTGGAAAGTAGTATTCATTATCATTATTGGCTGCTGAGTCTGCAAATCTAGATTTTGCCTGCGGAAATTTCTTTTGCACAAAATAAGCATATCCTGTCTTAAATTGTAATTGTGCACGCTGGTCTTTTGTTAACTGAGAGGCCGGTATTTTATCAAAATACTCAATCGCTTGGTCATATTTTTTAGAAGCATAGAAATAATTAGCAACATCTAAAAGTGCCCCATTTGCGACAGGGTCTGGTTGATATTTGCGGATAAAATCCAACATCAACTTCTCCCCTTCTGGCATCTCTAGACGCACTGCTGACCGCGCCAAACCTAATTCAGCATCCATAAGTAATGCTTCGTATTCTGGCTCGTTTTGAGGTTCTACAAGTTTTAATGCTTTCTCAAATTGATGCATTGCTCCAGCAAAAACGCCTTTGTCAAAAAGGTCTTTTCCTGTTTTATAAGCACGATTGGCCTCGCTAAACACCGTGGTTTCTTGAGCGCGGGTATTAACACTCAAAAAGATGAATAGCAGGAGTACGGCAGATATTTTTTTTATACTCATTTTTAGTAAATATGAAATATGAACTATGAAATATGAATGGCTTCGTTTCTTCTTGGCTATTGCATTATTGGTTATGTGTTACGGATTATTGATGCATTTTTTCAGCTCAATATTCTAATAACCAATAAGCTACCCAAACTTCTGGGCGCAATTTAGCGGATTTTTAATAAAGAATCGTGATACTAAGAACGGAAAGGTGGTGCGATAGGTTTTTGTTTTCGTTTTTAAATGTTGCTTGAGGGATAGATTTTGATAGTCTGTACAGAGTTGTAGGACTATTTTTTATTTTTGCTAACGACTTTTGAGGAAATAAAACTGTTTTTACTCCTCGATTATTGCTTTGTAAAAAATAAATCTATCTGCGTCCAGCACAATGGATACATTCGGTACTTTGTGGCATATACATCAAACGGGCTTCTTGGATAAATCTTCCGCAACTACTGCATTTGCCAAAGTTCGCGTCTTCGATTTTTAGAAGGGCTTTGCGTAGAGTGTCTAGTTTCCTTTTGGTGGCGCGCATGGCTGCTTCGGCTACACCTTTATTGTTGATGGCGTCCATCCGACTGATGCGTCCGATGCTGTTTTCAGGACTGATAGGTTTGGTGGCTTCTTTCATGCCTTCCATGTCTTTTTCTGCTTGTGCTATTGTGCTTATTATTTTTGCTTTTAGGGCGATTTTGTCTAGCATATTTTGTGGCTTTCCACAGATTTCATCTGTGGTTATTCCTATTCAACTACTCCGTAGTTTTGAGAGCGACTCTAATCCTTTGGATTAGAGTCGCTTTCTTTTGACATCTCTTTTTCCTAGTTAATCACTAGTTTCTCCGTATAGACATTTCCGTCTGCATTGATGTGTAAGAAGTAAATGCCTTCGGACAAAGTAGATACATTCATTGGAAAATCGACTTCACCAATTGCTTTTACATCTTGAACTTGTAATAAACGTCCGTCAACTGAATAAAGCGATACTTTGACATCTGTTGCTTCGCTTGTATTCATGTGTACGTGTACGATATCCTTTGCTGGATTTGGAT
>CALDUB010000140.1 GCA_937923465.1 uncultured Saprospiraceae bacterium | reverse complement strand
ATAATCCTACAGGCAGAAGACGGGAAGGGCTTATCATTCGTCTGGATAGAGAAACTTTTGAATTAGATACGGTTATTCATTATACACGCGGTACCACAGATTTTGAGTTTGTAAATCCTCAAATTGATGCCAATGGAAATTTGTCTCTCTCTTTTATAGAACAAGACACGACAGACGGTATATATGGTAATCAGTATGGTGTTATCAAGTTTGATGAAGATTTCAATGAAATATACGAAATAGAAATTCCTTTTCATCATATTGGTGATGCGAGAGCAAATCACTGGGAATTTGGAAATGGAAATATCGTTTTTGAAGATAGGGGAAGAGATACTCTTTGGCTACCTATTTCGTCTGCAGCAGCCTTACATTGTACCAATTTGGAAGAAACACAAGAATGGCGGATAGAAGAGTTTATTTGGGATACAAATTTTGAAAGGTCTGTCACTCAAGATTATAGTGGTGGTGTAATCAATGCAGAAGGAAATTTAGTTATAGCCAGTTATTATAAAGCTATTCTTAGTCCAATAGAGGCACGACTGATTTGCATCTCGCCCGAAGGCGAAACTCTATGGGTACGTTATTTTCATAGCCCTGACCCTCAATGGACAAATACTTTTTCAGGAATTTCTGGATTACTTCAAGAAGATAATGGAGACTTAATAATGTATGGAGGTAAAACCTCTGATGGAAGTTCTAATGGAAACCACTGGCTCATAAAAACCGACGCCTACGGCTGCATCGAACCAGGCTGCCAAACAACATCAATAGAGACAATAGAACAAAAAGACAGCTACTTCAAAATCCTACAAAATCCCACATCCGAAGTCATCTCCTTCAGTCTCTCTGAGGATATCTTGCACGCAGACAGCGAGATAATCCTATACGACCTACGAGGACAAGAGATTAAACGAGAGAAGCTTAGTCGAGAAAACACAAATGGAAGTATGTTAATCGGTAATCTTGGGAGTGGTATGTACCTCTTTCAACTTCAAGAAAATGGGAAGGTGTTGCAGACGGAGAAGGTGATTGTTCAGTAGAAAACACAGAGGTACTAGCTTTTGAAAAGCTAGTACCTCTGTGTTTTAATTAATTCTCCTCCCAACTAGCCACCAATCCTCGCAATCCCATATCCACAATCTGCTCATTTTCCGAAGCCTCATCCGCATAAAAATCAAGTTCCCCATTTCCATTCAAATCCTTCCATTCAAAACTCTCATTGATAGAAAAAGAAAGTGTCACTAGGATATCATCCACCTCTTCACCCGTAATAATTAAAGGCTCTGTAAAGGCGCCCGTCACTACACACGAGCCAGCAGGAATATCACTATCGCCCGCTAAAGGATTAACGACAGTCGTTGCGCCACTAGGAGATTCTCCACTATACAGTTGATTAAAATCTGACCAAGGCGCAGTCAAATCCGTTTCAAACGCCCAAAAACCTTGTAATTTATCATCATTAACAGATAAAGTTTCGTCGCGTACCTGCACATCTCCAATATAATTATTGAAACCTAAAAACGAAGCCACGGTAGCCGTTTGGTCTTCCAAGTTTCCGACCTGAGGTACATTATTGATATTGAATTTGATATCATACTGCTGAAAAGAGACAGAAACGCGTGCATACTCATAAGTGCCAGGTTCCATTTCATTAAGAGGTAATTCTAAGAAAACAGTATTCTCTTCTTTTATTATTGCTTTGTCAAAATCGACCGCATTTGCACCTCCTGCCGTTGTCTCTGCTCCCTTGTAAGCTAAGAAGCCTTGCCCATACGGCGTAAAGCGATTTGGAGTCATATCAATAACATGGACGCTTAATTTTTGAAAATCGGGTGTTTGTGCGGCATTTCCTTCTGGTATCACAGAGGCTTGTCCGATAGCGCCAAGACGCGTTTGGTTTTCGTCAAATTTGAATTGAAAACGAATCTTTCTGTCCGTTGTATTTGGGTCGACCGTATCGTCAGCAGTTGGCGTGCAAGAAATTATCGTAAGACTCAATAGTAGAAATAGAAAAGGAAATATCTTCATCAGTTTAGATTTTTTGTAGAGGTGATAAATTAGAAGACATAAAAACATCGCGAATTAAGTGTTTATTGCCTTTTAGCTATTGTTTTATTAGTTTTCTGTTTTTACGGTAGGTCTTATCGTGTATAAGTTGTCTTATAATTAGACTGACTTTTTCTTTTTTCTTAAAAGGAACTGACCTTCGTTGTTTAACCCCCTAACCCCCATAGTGGGGGAACTTTTTTCAAAGGTATTTTGTGATAAATTTGCACATAGTTTGGTTGAAAGCCTGGAAGTTAAAATTAGATGTATGTTTAGCTCAACGAATGTTCCCCCACACTGGGGGTTAGGGGGGTGAATAACGTTTGTCTAATGTCTGATTTTTTCACACCTTATTAAAATCTAAACAAATACATTTCATGCACATTTTTCGTACTCTAATCATAGCATTAATTGTTCAACTCACCTCCTTCGCATTAATGGCGCAGCCCGAGCCTTGTGGTGACAATGCTGCTATGACCTCTTTTTGTATCGATGCCTGTGCAGTTTGCGACATTGACGGTTTTACAGGAATTAATAATCTAAATGCAGCGGGGCAAGCCTTTGACGGTTTTTGTACTATTGGATTTGATAATATCCAATATATTGCTTTTATCGCAGGTACCGAAGACTTAACGATTAGGGTTGACGTGGGAAATTGTAGTGGAGGAAGTAGTAATTTGGAAGTTGGTTTTTTTGAGAGTTTAGACTGCAATACTTTTACACCGATTACAGATTGTGATACAAATATACCACAGAACACCAGTCAGACTTTTGAGACTTTTGTTCCCTTAGTCGTTGGTCAACATTACTATTTAGTCATTGACGGAAGTATGTCTGCTAACTGCGAATGGACTTTTAATGTTTTGGAAGGAAGTACAGCTGTTTCTCCTTTAGATGATTCCGG
Organism: uncultured Saprospiraceae bacterium; assembly: GCA_937923465.1. Lineage (GTDB taxonomy): Bacteria > Bacteroidota > Bacteroidia > Chitinophagales > Saprospiraceae > JAHDCG01. Next base: position 7,336 of record CALDUB010000140.1, on the reverse strand, counting down.
TATCATTAGCCTGCCAGAGGAAACCTGTCCTGGAGTAACGGTTCCATTTAGTACGACAGGAGAAGTTGGGGCTGCTATTTATGAATGGACAGTGGATGGCGTTGCACAAGGTGGAAATAGTAAGGATGTTGAATTTTCTTTTCCTGCTGACGGGACTTATAATATTTGTGTGACTGCTTCTAATGTTTGTGATGAAGCACCGCCGACTTGTACGACTTATCAAGTAAGTACGCCTGAGGGCTTTTCTATTAATGAACAACTTTGTGAGGGAGAATGTATCGAAGTAAATGGTGTACAATATTGTGAAACGGGGATTTTTCAAGAGGTCATTACTTTATCCAATGGTTGTGATAGTTTGATAGATATCAACCTTGAAGTTTTGCCTCCTATTGAAGTCTCTTTGGATATTTGGTTGTGCAGTGGAGAAGAATTTTTAATAGGAACGACGGCTTATAATATGACGGGTTCTTATGAAAATGCAATTTTAACGACAAGTGGCTGTGACAGTATCGTCTCTTTAGAATTACTGATTATCGAATGTGAGATTTCGGGAGAGACGGAAGAAATTCCTGTGGTTTGTAATGGCACAGCAACAGGTACTTTGATTTTTTCTGTGGACCAAGGAGAGCCACCATTGACTTATATCTACACGAATATAGCGGATGAGATGATTACAGGGACAGGGACAACAAACCTATTAACGAATAACGAAATCCCGAATATCGCACAAGGCGTGTATCAGATTTACATTTCGGATGACTTTGGAAATGATGTCGTCTTTTTGCAGGAAGTGAGCGAACCAGATGTTTTAGGAATAGATTTAGAACCCTCAGACTACGGCGGCTTTAATGTGAGTTGTTTCTTATTTGAAGGCTTACCAGGAGATGATGGGACTTTGACCGCAAATGTAACGGGAGGCGTATCTCCTTACACTTATCTTTGGTCAAATGGACAGACAGGTCAAACGGCAATGGGACTCACTTACGAGAATTACAGCGTAACGATGACAGATAATGTGGGGTGTGCAATAGAAGCTAATTATACTTTACTGCCGCCGCAGTTGCTCATGGCTGATGTGGAATTTATAAATCCTAGTTGTGATGGATTAGAGACAGGGGAAATAGAAGTTTTAATTGTCAATGGAGGTGTACCTGCTTATACTTTTTCATTAGATAATGAAAACTACCAAAGCGATGCTCTTTTTCCAGGCTTGTCGGAAGGAATATATGAGGTGTATATCATGGACGATAATGGCTGCATCGAACTTGTTTCATCTGAAATAACAGCTCCCGAAATACCAGAAGTATTTTTTGCAGAAGACGAACTGACGATAGATTTGGGAGATAGTCTTATTTTATTTCCTACAGTGAACGATATAGAACTGGGGAGTATCACATGGAGTGATAGTCTTAGTTTGAGCTGTGAAGATTGTTTAGAACCTTATGCGAGCCCCGTTAATACGACGGAATATTTTCTCACGGTTACTTCAATGGATGATTGTGTGGATATAGACTCTATCTTAATTACGGTTCAAAAGAACAGACCTGTTTTTATCCCAAATGCTTTTACGCCAGATTTTGACGGTATCAATGATGAACTTGTAATCTTTAGCGGAAAAGAAGTTGCACAAGTACGTTCCTTTCAGATTTATAGTCGCTGGGGAGAACTTGTTTTCGAAAATAATAATTTTGCGCCCAATATCGCGTCTTTAGGTTGGGACGGCACACACAAAGGAAAAGTATTAGAAGCAGATGTGTTTACTTATGTGGCTATAGTTGATTTTATTGACGGTGTGGATGTTCTTTATAAAGGAGATGTGACGATTATTCGATAGTCTTATTTTTGCATTGTTTTTTTAAGTAGTAAAGCCTGTTCCGAAGTTTTGGGGCGGGCTTTACTATTTTAGACTTTGGATAAAATTTAATGTCGATAATTACCCCCTAACCCCCAGCGAGGGGGAACTTTTTTCAAAGGTATTCTGTGATAAATTTGAATATAGTTTGGTTGAAAGTTCGAAAGTTAAAATTACCTGTATGTTTAGCTCAACGAATGTTCCCCCATGTTGGGGGGTAGGGGGTTGAATAAGGTTTGTCTAAAGTCTAATACTTAGTATAAATATCTTTCTTATCTGCGATTTTTCTCAAGAATCAGCATATTTCTCCCTTTTAGGAACTTTTGTCCATCTCCCACGAACCTTTGTCCGAGTATTGAGCTTACTTCTTGCTCTATCTTTGTAGTATCGAAAGCGAAAAGCTTTAAACTTATTTAAAAATTAAAAATCAATATCATGAAAGAGATAAAAAATTTCGCAGAATTCAATGCCGTACAAAATCAATCAAAACCAGTTTTATTAGACTTTTATGCAGACTGGTGTGGACCATGTCGCGCTTTATTGCCAACGGTCGAAAAATTAGCAGACAAGCATTCGGACGACTTTATTATTCAGAAAATAAACGTAGATACATTTCCAGAATTAGCGGGTCAATTTGGCGTCCGTAGTATCCCCGCTTTATTCGTCTTGAAGAATGGGAAAATTGCAGAGTCTCTTGTCGGTTATAAGTCGGAAGTGGAATTGGAAAATATATTACAAGGACATTTAGAGGCTGCTTAGAATTAGTTTTATCAATTATTTATAAATCAAAAATTGACGGCGTGCGAAAAATGCACGCCGACGGTTTTGCTCTAAACTTATCTATTATGAAAAATTATCAAGTAAATTCAACTCAAATGAATGCCCAAGGAATAGCCTGTGCAAACTGCTGGGGACACCAAGAATATAATGGTCAAGCTTTTAATAAAAGCGAAACCGAACAAGGAAAAATGCACGCTTTCATATTGAAATTTGTGCGCAGATATTTATAATAAAATGTGAGAAATGAGATTCTAATTTGAAAGGAGAGACCAACTTTGAGTTGCGTCTCTCTTCTTTTTTGCTTATTTTGTCATTTACAAAGCGATTTTAACAAACCTTTTTTCATTAACGGATTGTTTACAATTAGCCTATTCATATTTCATACTTCATATTTTAAAAAAATGGCACTTACTACAACCGCAAAATATACTTTTTCAGACCATGCGCTCAAAGCGAATCAGCCTCACTTTGAGGTCGTCTCTTTGCACTTAGATACGCATTGTGTCGCATTTAAGAATGAGGTGACAGACCGCTATAAGATATTTTGGGTAGAGGACGGTTCGGGTTCTTATACTGTAGATGATATTGAATTTTCGATAGAAGGTTCTGGTGTGTTTTGTCTATCTCCTGGGCAGATATTTTCGGTGCGAAGTGAGAAGATAAAATCTGCTTATCAAATTTCTTTTGACAAGGACTTCTACTGCGTGGAGTCACATGGGAAAGAGATAGCTTGTAATGGACTATTATTTAATAATGTCCACCGCGCAACGGTCGTAAATGTGCCACAAGAGGAAGTTGGAATGTTTCAAGGTCTCGTAAATCAAATGATTACGGAATTAAAAAGTAAAGGGAGTGCACATCAGGTAATGTTAGAGACCTTTTTGAGGATGTTTCTTATTCAAACCTTAAGACTACAAGAGAAACAAGAATCTGCCGCAACAAACACTGTAACTCATCAACAAGACCCACTAGTGCAAGAATTCATAGCTTTAGTAGATAAGAATTTTAAAGAAGAGCACACTGTTGCAGGTTATGCGGAAAAACTATTTATTGCGCCCAAGTCCCTTTCTAAAAAGCTGAATGCTTTAGGTTATCCCACGCCTTTACAAGTTATAAAGAATCGTATTATTTTGGAAGCAAAGCGAGAGTTGAAGTACACGGATAATAGTGTAAAAGAGGTTGCCTTCGAATTGGGATTTGATGACCCTGGATATTTTACGCGTTTGTTTGGGAAAGCAGTAGGCGTATCTCCTGCGAAGTATCGCTCAAATTAAGGAATAGAATCTAAAAAGGCAGTTCGAAATCATTTCGAACTGCCTTTTTTATGAAGTATAAATACTGATTAATTCGCCATCTCAGACAAAAATTTAATTCGCATCAACTGTATCTCTTCCAAAGTAATTTCGTCGTCATCTAATTCTTTAAAAGCAATATCAACATTATCTGTTTCAGCTGCCATAAAGTAATCATAGATATCTTCGCGGCTATATTCATCGACATTGTCTTCGATGTAATAATCCAAATTAACCTTTGTTCCAGAAGTAACAATCGCATCCAATTCTTGCAAAATATCTTCCATAGAAAGATTATTTGAGCCAGCAATGTCATGCAATGGAATCTTACGGTCAATACCCTGAATGATATTTACTTTAACCTTAGATTTATTTGCCACTTGTTTCATGACAAAATCCGAAGGACGCTCAATTTCATTGGTCTCCACATACTCACTTATCATATCTAAAAACGGACGCGCATATTTTATCGCCTTGCCTTTACTGACACCGCTGATATTTGCCATCTCGTCCATCGTGATAGGATAAGCAGTTGCCATATCGCTCAAAGATGGGTCTTGAAAAACCACAAAAGGAGGAACATTCTTCCCTTTCGCTACTTTACGACGCAAGTCCTTTAACATCTTCAGTAGAGTATCATCTAAAGAAGCAGATTTAGAAGGACCGTCATCATAGTCAGTCGCCAATTGCGAGAAGTCATGATTCATTGGTATTTCAATACTGCGTGGCTTTTTCATAAAAGCACGGCCTTCATCTGTTAATTTTAACAGACCGTAGGTTTCAACATCTTTGTATACCAAATTGTGTAGCATCGCCTGACGATAAACTGAACTCCAGAAGTTTTCATCTTTATCTTTCCCTTGACCAAAAAGAGGACGCTTAACGAAGTTATAATCTTTCATTTGCTTGGTTTCCTTACCAGTCACAAAATCAATCATTATATCAATTCTATACAACTCGTCCAATTGTTCGACAGCTTGTAGCGCCATTAACATTTGGTCTTTTACCTCTGTTTTTTCTTTTGGGTAGCGACAGTTATCGCACATGCCTCCACAGTCAGAGTCGTCATATTTTTCTCCAAAATAGTGGAGTAAAAATTTACGGCGACAGGCAGTCGTTTCCGAGTATGCCATGACTTCTTTCATCAATTGAGAACCCATTTCGCGCTCTGCCACAGGCTTATCACGTAAAAATTTCTCTAATTTTTGAATATCTTTATAAGCGTAAAAGGCAATACAACTTCCCTCCTGTCCATCACGACCCGCACGACCTGTCTCTTGATAATAGTTTTCAATCGACTTTGGAATATTGTAGTGAATAACAAAGCGCACATCTGGTTTGTCTATTCCCATTCCAAAGGCAATGGTTGCTACGATAACGTCGATTTCTTCCATGAGGAAGTCATCTTGTGTCTTGCTACGTGTTTTTGCATCCAGACCAGCATGATAAGGCGCGGCGCGAACACCGTTTACCTTTAACATTTGCGCAATCTCCTCTGTACTCTTACGCGCTTGCACATATATGATACCTGACTGGTCAGGCATCCCTTTTACGACTTTGACTATCTCGCGGATAGTTGGGTCTTTTTTACCTTTTGGACGAATTTCGTAGTACAGATTATCCCGATTAAACGAAGACACATAAACTGCTTCGTTTTGCATATTCAGATTTTTCTGAATATCAGTTTGTACTTTTGGAGTTGCAGTTGCCGTCAATGCAACCACTGGAATATCTTGACCAACAGCATCTATCATCGTGCGAATACGGCGGTATTCTGGACGGAAATCATGTCCCCATTCAGAAATACAGTGCGCCTCATCGACAGCCACGAAAGAAATGTTAGTATTGGCGAAGAAAACTAGGTTTTCTTCTTTGGTTAGAGTCTCTGGTGCGATAAACAGTAATTTTGTCGCTCCAGAGGCAATGTCTTCTTTTACTGTCCGCATTTGAGAGCGAGAAAGAGAAGAGTTGAGGAAGTGCGCCACATTATCATGGTCAGAATAGCCACGGATGCTATCCACTTGATTTTTCATCAAGGCGATGAGGGGAGAAATGACAATCGCCGTTCCTTCCATCATGAGTGCAGGTAATTGATAACACATCGACTTACCACCACCTGTTGGCATGATAACGAAGGTATCCTGTCCGTTGAGGACACTGCGTATAATCTTTTCTTGAGTGCCTTTAAAACTATCGAAGCCGAAGTAATGCTGTAGTGCCTCGTGTAGGTCTTCAGTAGTCGTTCCTATTGCTGTCTCCACTGTGTTCTTTTTTATGAAATCTGAATTATAATTAAGTTTTAGTGAAATCATCGTTTGATTTTGCTAAAACTTATTTAATTAGAGTTTAGACATTAGACTTGTGCTAATATCTAAATCTTGTGTTCCAAGATAAATGGTCAATTAGTTGTTTCTCAATTTCTATCTTTGTGCTATCAAGTTTTGATATTCGGCAGTAAATGAAATTGTTATGTGATTAAATTTACTATTTAAGAAATCTAATGTCTAATATCTTTCGTCTAAAGTCTAAATCAATTGATAGCTTAAATTTAGAAAAAAAAACGCTTACTTTTTATAAATGAGCGAAATATTCTCTTTGTAGGAATGATATTATGTGAAATAGCGAGAAAAATTTGGTTTAAGAAAGGAGAAATAGCGTAAAAAGGACAAAAATACTGTTATCAATAATTTGACAATATTTCATTTTGCCTATAAATTTCTTTGTTTTCAAAGCTGTCTAGCAAATTATAAGTTGATAATTCATTTTTTTGCCGAAATAGAACTTTTTAGGAGAGGGTAGGATTATTTTTCGGTCGTCAAAAATAAACAAAAAAAGTGTGAATTCTGATAAGATTATTCAAAAAACTGCTCTGAAAACTTTGCAGATTGAGTGTGAGACCATAAACAATTTGGCCGCGAGCATTAATGAGGAGTTTGTCGCGACAGTAAACGCGATTCATTGTTGTGCGGGTAGATTGGTTGTTACTGGCGTTGGAAAGAGCGCATTAATTGCACAGAAAATTGTTGCGACACTTAACTCTACCGGTACGCCAGCTTTATTTATGCATGCTGCCGATGCGATTCATGGAGATTTGGGAATGATACAATCTGATGATTTTGTACTGTGTGTGAGTAAAAGTGGAGAGACTGCTGAAGTGAAAGTACTCCTCCCTTTTTTAAAGAGTGCAGGAAATAAAATTATCGGTATGACTGCGCAGCAAGAATCCTACCTAGGGACACACGCCGATTTCATTCTATACACGCCCGTCTCACAAGAAGCAGACCCAAACAATCTCGCCCCAACAGCAAGTACAACAGCGCAGGCAGCTATGGGAGATGCCTTAGCAACCTCTTTGTTAGCATTGCGCGGATTTACGCCTCAAGACTTTGCACAGTTTCATCCAGGCGGTATC
>CALDUB010000139.1 GCA_937923465.1 uncultured Saprospiraceae bacterium | reverse complement strand
CAAACTGTAACTACTTGACTATCAATGCCATGTTCCGCTTGTGAGAGCAAATCTGCTGCGACAAACGCAGGATTACAAGTTTCATCAGCAATGACCAAAACTTCACTCGGACCTGCTGGCATATCAATGGCAAGACCGTCTTGCTGCACCAATTCTTTTGCCTTAGTCACAAACTGATTTCCTGGTCCGAAAATCTTATAAACAGCAGGGATACTTTCCGTTCCATATGCCATTGCTGCGATTGCTTGTGCGCCACCTGACTTGAATATTTTATTGATACCAACCAAATTGGCAGCATACAAAATCGCGGGGTGAATTTTGCCATTTTTATCAGGAGGAGAGCATAAAATCACCTCTTTACATTCCGCAATTTGAGCAGGAATACCCAACATCAAAACAGTCGAAAATAGGGGAGCAGTACCTCCAGGAATATACAAGCCAACTTTCTCAATTCCGACACTTTTTCGCCAGCAATTTACGCCAGGCATCGTTTCTATTTTTCCAATATTTTCTTTCTGAGAAAAATGAAATTTCTGAATATTTTTTGCAGCTATTTGAATCGCATTCTTTAATTCTTCTGGAACTAAATTAATGGCTTCTTCTACTTCCTTTTGACTCACTTTTAAGTCTGAAAGTTCCACTTTATCAAACTTGGCAGCATATTTTTTTAATGCAGCGTCACCATTATCGTTTACATCTTGTAAAATGCCACTGACGAGTTCGTCCAACTCCATTTTATCAAAAGCAGGGCGTTTTATAAGTTTTTTTACCGTTAAAAAGTCTGGATATTTATACGTTTTCATAACTTTAATTGAATTTTAAACTTGGCTTACTTTTTCGCTGGAAATCTAACGTCTAACGTCTAAAATCCAACATCCTTTTTACTTAAAGAATCATTTTCTCCACAGGAACAACTAAAATTCCCTCTGCACCAGCAGCCTTTAGTTGGTCAATTACTTCCCAAAATTGTTTCTCTTTAATCACAGTATGCAGTGAACTCCAACCTTCAGTTGCCAAAGGCATCACCGTCGGACTTCTCAAAACAGGGAGCAGAGAACTCACTTTAGCGATGTTCTCATTCGGGACATTCATCAATACATATTTGATGTTTTTCGCGGCTAAAACAGACTCTATACGAAAAGTTAACTTGTCGAGAATAGCTTGTTTTTCAGGGGATAGGAGTTTTGATTTGGCGAGGACAGCCTGAGACTTTCCAATAATTTCAACTTCTTGCAAGCCATTTTTAAATAAAGTACTACCTGTACTCACGATATCACAAATGCCGTCGGCTAGACCGATATTTGGAGCGATTTCAACAGAACCAGCGATTTCGTGGATTTGTGCATCAATTCCTTTTTTATCTAAGTATTTTTGGAGTGTATTAGGATAAGAAGTCGCGATTTTTTTGCCATTAAAGTAGCTTGCATCAGTATAATCAACTTCTTTTGGAAGGGCAAGAGAAATACGACATTTTGAAAAGCCTAGAGGCATAACCGTTTCGATATTGCGGTCATATTCAACCAGGAGGTTTTCACCGATAACGCCAATATCTGCGACGCCTTGTTCTAGATAACGCGGAATGTCCGAGTTGCGAAGATAAAGAACTTCCAAAGGGAAATTGCGGGCTTCAGCTTTCAATTGGTCTTTGCCATTATTGATAGAAATACCGCATTGTTTGAGCAGGCTAAGAGAGTCGTCTAAGAGTCTACCTTTTTTCTGAACTGCTATTTTTAGTTTGGTCATTATTTTTGAATAAAAGTTTGAGCAAACCAAAGTAGGTATAATAGAAAAACCCGTCTGATTTACTCAAACGGGTTTGTCAATATATTTTTTACACAAATACACAGGGTCACCTTTTCGCTTGAGAGCAATTAATAAGATGATGGTGATGTAATGTGTTCAAGTTCATTTTAATTTTTTGATAGAAGAATTGTCTCTTCCGATTGAGACGCAAAGGTAATCGTCTTTTTTATATTTCCAAATGGATTTCTGAAGTTTATAACTATTGATATTTGAAAAGGTTCATTTGGATGTCGTAGTTTTATCTCCTCAAAAGCATTTATTTTGTTATACAAAGTCGAAAATAACTGACAACCAATAATCAATTAAATTAAAAACTATTACCTTCGCCCTGATGCAAGAAAAATTCCGACAACTCATGCGCCTATTGCGCTGGTTTTTTCGGGCGAAAACACGTTATAATGTTCATTCGCCATTCGTCTTTCGATTTACTGAAAAGGTAGTGGAAGACAAGAGAAAATTTTACGCTTTTCGAGATATTGAAATATTGAGAAAGTTATTGTTAAAAGACCATAAAGTACTGAAAATCAAGGACTATGGAGCAGGCTCTTTAGTCTCAGGTGAGAAAGAACGGTCTGTTCGTAGCCTAGTGAAGTACTCCGCTACGATGCCACTTTATTGTCGTTTTTTATTCTATATTATTAAAGAATACAAGCCTAAGACAATGCTCGAAATGGGCACGTCTGTGGGTATTTCTACCTTGTATCAATCGCGTGCGGCTATGGACGCAAAGTTCATTACTATAGAAGGAGACGCAGGAATTGCAGAGGTAGCAAGACAAAATTTGACTCGAATGAAAGCTACAAATGTCAAACAAATGGTTGGGACATTTGAAGAGAAATTAGAGCCTGCATTAAAAGAATTAAAAACGTTAGATTACGCATTTATTGACGGAAATCATCGCGAAAAACCGACTATAGAATACTTTGAAAAGTGTCTAGAGTATGCAAACGATAATAGTGTTTTTGTTTTTGATGACATTCACTGGACACAAGGTATGGAAGATGCTTGGAATACTATTATTGCGCATCCAAGGGTGACTTTATCTATTGATATGTACTTTTTTGGATTGGTTTTCTTTAGGAAAGATTTTAAGAAGAAAGAGGCTATTGCAATTGCGCGGCAATCTTGGAAACCGTGGATTATGGGTTTTTTGAAATAGTATCACGGTCGTTCCACGCCGTGACTTTTTATTAACGCCGTGGAACGGACGTTATACTTTTCACGGCATGGAACGACCGTGATACTACACACGCCGTAGAACGGGCGTGATACTAAAACAAACAAATGGAACAATTCGAAAAATTCACATCAGAATTCTCAAGTTTAGCTTGGGGATTACCTTTACTTTGTCTTTTAGTCGGTGGTGGTTTGTATCTGATGATTCGTTCGCGATTTCTTCCGTTTCGTCATCTGGGGCATGCGATTCAGGTCTTACGTGGAAAATATGACAATCCAGATGATGAAGGTCAAATTTCTCACTTTCAAGCCCTGACGACTGCACTTTCTTCTACTATAGGTATGGGAAATATAGCTGGCGTGGCTGTGGCGATTACGATAGGAGGGCCGGGTGCTATTTTTTGGTTGTGGATTAGTGGTTTGATTGGTATGGCAACCAAATTTTTCACTTGCACTTTAGCGATTTTATATCGTGGTAAAGATTCCGCTGGAGAAACACAAGGTGGTCCGATGTATTTTATTACAGAAGGTCTTGGGCAAAATTGGAAACCTGCGGCGATATTTTTTAGTTTGGCAGGACTGATTGGTGCCTTACCTGTTTTTAATGTTAATCAATTAACGCAAGCTATCCGTGATATTCTCCTGATTCCCAATGGAATAGAGAATGAAGTGGCTTCGAATTGGGGAATAGGAATTGTCCTAGCTATCGTCACTTCTGTTGTTATTTTAGGAGGTTTAAAACGAATTTCTGCTACTGCGGCGCGACTTGTGCCGAGTATGGTTGTTCTATATTTTGTCTCTGTAGTGGCTATTTTAGTTATTCATGCAGACCAAGTTCCTCATTATTTTTCTATGATTTTTACAGATGCTTTTGCGGCTGAAAACTATAAAGGTGACCCCTTGCTGGGAGGCATGGTTGGTGGACTAATTTTATTAGGAATTCGACGCGGTGCTTTCTCAAATGAGGCAGGTATTGGTACTGCACCAATGGCGCACGGCGCAGCGAAAACAAACGAACCAGTACGCGAAGGTTTGGTCGCGATGTTAGGACCAGCGATTGATACTTTATTGATTTGTACTTTGACTGCTTTAGCGATTTTGGTGACAGATGCTTGGCAGATATCGGGCTCAAATGGAGTTTCCTTAACTGCTGTTGCTTTCAGTAAGAGTTTTTCTGGATTTGGTAATTACCTACTTTTACTTTGCGTCGCTGTTTTTAGCGTTTCTTCTTTATTCTCTTATTCTTATTATGGTACAAAATGTATGTCTTACGTTTTTGGTGCTGAAAATGGTTATCTGTACAACTATTTTTATATTGCCAGTATTATTATGGGAGCAGTTTTTCCATTAGCTGCTATTCTAAATTTAATAGACGGTGTTTTTGCCCTCATGGCTATTCCTACGATGACAGCGACGATTTTACTCGCTCCGAAAGTTATGCACGAGGCGAAAATCTATTTTGCAAAATATGGATAAAAAGGGTTATTGGGTTGAGAGGTTAAGGGTTGTGAGTTTAACCAACGCGCAATCCTTAACCTCTCAACCTTCAACCTCCTAAAATTTGTGCGAGATATTTGCGAGAACGATTATCGAACTCAGAACCTCACAACCCTCAACCTCTCAATCCTTAATTTTTTTTATGCTTGTACAACAAACAACAATTAACTGCGCGGGTAAATTGCTCGACCTGTCAGAGCCCAAAATCATGGGTATTCTCAACGTGACACCTGACAGTTTTTACGACGGGGGACAGTTGGGAAATGAACAGGCTATTCTCTTTCAAGCAGACAAAATGATGCGGGAAGGGGCTACAATATTGGATATTGGTGGTATGTCAAGCAGACCCGGAGCAGAGGTAATTAGTGAAGAAGAAGAACTAAAGCGGGTGCTTCCGGCGATAAAAATTGTTGCTGAAAATCTTCCCAAGGCTATTATTTCGATTGATACTGTGCAAGGAGAAGTAGCGCGTCAAGCTGTTGCTCATGGAGCGCACATTATCAACGACATATCCGCTGGACAAATAGACGAAGGCATGTATGAAACGGTGGCAGATTTACAAGTTCCGTACATATTAATGCACATGCAAGGTCAACCAAAGACGATGCAATTGAATCCAAATTATGACGATATTGTACATGATGTGTTGGACTTTTTTGTGGGTGAAATTGAGGATTTGCGAGAATTAGGGGTGAAAGATATTATTATTGACCCAGGATTTGGATTTGGGAAAACGATAGAACATAATTATGAAATGCTAAGTAAAATGCACACTTTTCAGATGATGGGCGTTCCGATACTGGCTGGTTTATCGCGAAAATCTATGATTTATAAGGCTTTAGATTGTACGCCAAAAGAGGCTTTAAATGGAACAACGGCACTCAATATTGTAGCCTTACAGCAGGGCGCTAAGATTTTGCGTGTGCATGATGTAAAAGAAGCGGTAGAGTGTGTAACTTTATTTAATTACGTTCGTCAAAATAATGGAGTCTAGTTGTAATAAATGATTCTTTCGCAATCACGGAATTTATCAAAGAACATAAGAAATTACATATTTAGACGTTTTAATGAACTACACAAAGAACTAAAACAATTTTCATGAAATATACCCTTCTTCTTTTTTCTTTTTTATTCCTATCAATTTCTGCAAATGCACAATTGAGAAAAACAGTTCATCAAACCTTTGAAGTTGGCGATGCGCGTAATATTAATTTAGATGTTTTTGGGGATTATGAAGTTGAGTCATGGCCTGGAAATACGATAATGTCTGAAACTAAGATTGAATTATATGACGCTTCGCCTCACATTCTAAAATTCTTCTTAGAAGAAAAAGAACGTTATAAGTTGACATTAAATGGAGAAGGAGAGGAGAGTATAAGTTTAGTATCAAATGATAAAGAAAGACGCGGTATTCAGTATAAAGGCAAAGAATGCTTTGAAGCAGTAAAATTGAAATTGTATATTCCTGAAGATTTTGTGGCGGTTAATCCTAAGACATTGAGGAAGAAAGTGGAGGATTAGTTAATGATATAAAATAGAAACGGCGTTTGAGATTTTTCTCAAACGCCGTTTCTATTTTCATTATTTGTAGAAGACTAAGCTTTCACTTTTGCCAACTGAGGGTAACTACGCGTCATCAACTCAAAAGACCCAAATAATAATCCTGAATAAACAAGATTACCAATCAAGGTACTTTGCACGAATGCCAAACCAGCAGTATAAGCTGCCATTAAGCCCGTAAAATCACGGCTGTACAAATGTGGCATTTCTAACCAAGAACCAAAGTTAGAAACTAAAAAGAAAACTACTGTTCCTGCCAAGGCTGAACCGAAAACAGTCGCAACATTGATTTTCTTTAATAATCCTAAACCTAAAACAGCCATTAAAGCAAAACCTAGATAAACGAAAGGATTGCTAAACCACTGAAAGCCATCGTAGTATTGAGCGTAAAAGACATTATCTAAAATCAAACTACTCACCCATAAAGAAGCAAGCGGTACAATGAACGCCCACATTTTCTTTGTGAAATGCGCGGCACCAAAAAGTGCAATAGCTCCAATTGGGCTAAAATTAAAAGGTGAAATAAAGCGTGAAGCTGCTGCTAAAACTATAATTCCAAGGATGACTCCAAAACGAGCGTTAATTTTCTCTTGTGACATATCGAGATTTACTTTTTCTGAAAATAGAATAGAAATTCTAAACCATTTAAAATATTTATTATGCCGCGTTAGATGACAGACCACGCGAAGGGCTGCAAAGATACAACTCTCTTAGTGGAATGCAACCCAGTAGAAGTGAAAAATCAAAATTTTAGCTTAAAAAGGGTACGCGTGTCTACTTTTTTCCTAATTCGATTGCCCTATCTAAAGCTGCTTTTGCTCCATTAATAATATCTTCTTTTAGTTCATTTTTTTCGAAAGAAGCTAATGCTGCCTCTGTTGTTCCTCCCTTCGAAGCAACTCGACTTATCCATTCATCACAAGATAAATTAGACTTAGTGTGTAGATTAATCGTTCCTCTAAATGTCTGATTAACAAGTAATTCTGCTTCTGACTCCGTGAAACCCATATCTCGGGCAGCTTGAGTCATTGATTGCATAAAATACCAAACATAGGCAGGTCCACTGCCTGATATAGCTGTCACGGCATCAATACTACTTTCATTTTCAACGTATAAAGTTTTGCCAGTTGTTGCAAGAAGATTTTGCACCATGACGAGTTCAATTCTCGTGACATCGTCCGTTGAGTGAAATGCAGTCATGCCCATACCGATTTGAGCGGGGAGATTAGGCATAGCTCTAATCACTTTTTTTGCGCCCATTACCTCTGTAATCGTGGAGATTTTAACACCTGCCATGATAGATAAAAATACTTGCTGAAGGTCGATGTATGGTTTTAAATCTGCGAATAACTTCTCACAATCTTGTGGTTTTACAGCAAAAATGACCAAGTCGGCTGTTTTGATACAATCTTTTGCTTCACCATACACAGTACCAATATCCTTTTTAGCTAGTTGTGCTGCTTTTTCTGGTGACTTTTCTAATATCATCATATTCTCTTTGGTCGTGATGTGAGAATTTAGAAAGCTTTGGGCATAGGTTAAACCCATATTTCCACCTCCGATAATAAGTATTTTCATGTTTTTTGTTTTTTTCTAGTCGTCGTAGGTGTCAGACACCTGTTTTTTGTTTTCACAGAAATAGGTTGTCAGACACTTATTTTTGATTAATTCATTGATAATCCTCGTTTTATTCACTTTTTAGTATACTAAGTGTCAGACACCTAAATAGTTAGATTTTCATTTTTGACGCGTTCCTTATACAAATAAAGAACGCTTTATCTATTTTGACAAACAGCAATTTCTTACATTTACGACATCAAGGCAATTCGGTTTCAACTAATCAACAATACAAAATGAAAAACGCCAATCTTTTATTTTTACTATTTATCCTTCTTATTCATTCTCAATGCCAGCCTCCTAATCCTCCAGAGATAAAGGAAGAACAAAACTTAAATGTAGAACGTCCTGAATATACAATTGTGATTCACGGCGGAGCAGGTTCTATCTCGAGAGGTAGCATTGATACTGCTAAAGAGAAAATGTATGCAGACTCTTTAAATTTCGCATTGAACATTGGCGAAGAAATTCTTAAAAATGGTGGTTCTGCATTAGATGCCGTTGAGCAGACAATAAGATTTATGGAAGACTGTCCATTGTTTAACTCTGGTAAAGGAGCTGTTTTTACGCACGAAGGCACGAATGAATTGGATGCAAGTATCATGGACGGTAAAAATGAGGATGCTGGCGCTGTAGGCGGTATAAAGACCGTCAAGCATCCTATTACTGCTGCGCGTGCAGTTATGGAAAAATCGCCTCATGTATTCTTAGCACGCGAAGGAGCAGAGACTTTTTCGAAGCAAAATGGATTGGAACAAGTAGATAATTCTTACTTTTTTACGCAAAAGAATTACGATAGATTGCAGAATATTTTAGAAAAAGAAAAAGCTAATTTGCAAGGCTACGACCCCAGTATTGAACAAGAAAATCCTGATTGGAAATATGGAACGGTCGGTTGTGCAGTACTCGATAAAGCTGGAAATCTAGCTGCGGGAACATCTACAGGCGGCATGACAAACAAACGTTGGTCAAGAATAGGGGACAGTCCAATCATTGGCGCAGGAACTTATGCAAACAATACAACTTGTGCAATCAGTAGCACAGGACATGGAGAATACTTTATTCGCTACGCGGTGGCTTATGACATTTCTGCTCGTATGGAATATGGCAAACAAAGCTTTCAAGAGGCTGCAAATGAGGTCATTATGAAAAAACTAGTAGAGAAAGGCGGAAGCGGAGGAATAATTGGTGTCGATAAATACGGTAACGTCGCGATGCCTTTTAATACTTCTGGAATGTTTAGAGGCTATGCAAAACCTGGGAAGAGAGTTGTGAAGATGTTTTCTGAATAGCAAACTTGTGATACGATAAACAAACGAAACGGGAGTTTCGGGATACGGTAAAACAGAAAAGGCGCACCCAATTGGATGCGCCTTTTCTTTAGACTAGTGCTTCAAATCAAGTTTAGTACTTGATGTTAAATACATAGTTGTCACCGTTGCTATCAGTAGTAACGTTTACTTCTGCAACTTGCAATAAGTAACGTAAAGTACCGTCAGCAGACTCAACGATAAACTCGTCACCAACTTCCAATACAGCAGTAGAGTTACCAGTAACTACGTCACCTAAATCCCATGCAGATTGTACTTCTTCAACAGTTGTTACTGCAGCATAATCGTAAGTTTCGCCCATTGCTGTGCGATTCAAAGTACGAATATTTGCACCGTTTACTGTGGAGATAGTTTGACGCCAGTTTGTTGCAACTGGGTTGTCAGTATTGATACCGTTATCTTTGATTTCTGCCGTAGCATCAGCAGAACCAACAGAGTTACCTCCGTCTAAATCCAATCCACCTGTACCAGCAGGACCTGCTTGATTCAAAAGAATACCAGACAAGTTACCAGACAAATCAGTTCCAACAGGAACTGGTTCAGTAGTAGTAATTGAAATAGAAACTTCATCAGTCAAATCACCAGAGTCAGTCAAAAGGAAACGGAAAGTATTTACACCATAATCAGCCATTGTGCGTAACTCTACAGCAAAGCTAAAGCCTGTGTTGTAAGGAGAAACTAACAAAGCTGGGTTATTTGTACCGATGTCCGTACCGTCAGCAGCAGTCATGCTTACTAAAGATTCTTCAACTTTCTCATCATTCAAGAAAACTTCCAAAGTTTTCAAAGAGTCAGTTAAATCTTCACCTTTGATACCTACGAAAAATCTAGTTTCGCCTGAATCTTCTACTTCGATAGTAGCATCAGCAGAGAAAACAGCTGTACCACCAGTTGGGTTTTCTGTTAAAAGAGTAATAGTTGGAGCAAAGTTTTCTTCAACCTCTGGAATGTCAATGATTGGGTCATCGCCACATGATGTGAAAACTCCTGCAGTAAGTGCTAAAATAGCAAAAAGCCATAAACGCTTCATACGTAAAATGTTTTTAGTTAAACAGTGATTGGAGACTCAAATTATTTTGAGTTTAATCCAACCGGGTTAGTTATAGTTAAGAACTTGAAAAAAATGAATAAATCATTACCTATTCAATTTTTTCAATATTTAAACGATTGTTAATCGTAATTCGCTTGCTGTAAAGACTTGATTTTTTTGATTAGGTTACATTGACAATACGTTTTCTTTTAACAGAAGTTCGATTTAGCTTGTAATAATGCTTGTTTTTATTGACTTTTGCGTGAAATTAATAAAACGTTAAAAAAATCATTTTTTGACAAATCTTGTATCTCTAATGATTGCATTTGTCAAATAGTCAAAATATCAAAGATGAAGTATACCGTTCTCGACCGTTTTTTACGATACGTCAAAATTGACACACAATCAGATGCTTCATCAAAAACTATTCCCTCAACGGAAAAACAAAAAAATCTTGGCAATCTTTTAGTAAAAGAATTGCAAGAAATTGGAATTTCTGATGCGCATCTAGATGAATGGGGCTACGTATACGCAACGATACCATCCAATACCGAAAAGACTAATGTGCCGACGATATGTTTTTGTTCGCATATGGACACGTCACCTGACAGTAGTGGGACGAACGTAAAACCGATTATCCATAAAAACTATGATGGGCGAGATTTGGTTTTACCTGACGATGAAACGCAAATTATCAAATTGAAGGAACATCCTGATTTGCCTGCTCAAATCGGAAACGATATAGTAACGGCAAGTGGCTTGACTTTATTGGGCGCAGATAATAAATCTGGTTTGGCTGAAATTATGGATGCGGCTACTTTCTTTATGCAAAATCCTGATGTCAAACGTGGAAAAGTAAGAATTCTCTTTACACCAGATGAAGAAATCGGCAGGGGAGTAGATAAAGTCGATATTGAAAAACTAGGAGCGGATTTTGGTTATACCGTAGACGGCGAGCAGCTAGGCTCTATGGAAGATGAGACTTTTTCGGCAGACTCGGCTACCATTAATATTACTGGTGTGAGCGCGCATCCAGGATTTGCATTAGGCAAATTGGAGAATGGAATTAAAATCGCCTCTGATATTATCGCTGCACTTCCAAAGGATTATTTGTCTCCTGAGACAACTTCTAATCGTCAAGGTTTCTTACATCCTGTGTCTATGACGGCAGCAGCCGAAAGCGCAAAAATTACTTTTATTGTAAGAGATTTTCAGACAGATAAATTGAAAGAGAAAGAAGAGTATCTTCAATTAGTCATGGACCAAGTGTTGAAAAATTATCCAAATTCTAAAGCAGAACTAGTGATAACAGAGCAATACCGCAATATGAAAGAAATACTGCAGGAAAAACCTCTTATTGTTGAGTATGCGATGGATGCTATTAAAATGGCTGGTTTAAATCCGCGAAAAGGAAGTATTCGCGGGGGTACAGACGGCTCTCGTCTTTCTTTCATGGGCTTGCCTTGTCCCAATATCTTTGCTGGAGAGCATGCTTTTCACTCTAAACATGAATGGGTGAGTGTGCAAGATATGCAGAGTGCTGTTGATGTGATTATCAATATCTGTAAAATCTGGGAGGAGAGGAGTTAGAAAAAGTTGAGGAGTTATAAAGTTTCAGAGTTGTATAGTTTACGCACAAGTAAGGGCGGCAACTATACAACTCTAAAACATTGCAACTTTTTAAACTTCTTCCACCAATTTACTCCAGCTCTTTATCAAAAAGAGGCTGCCAATAAGGGTTAAAAGAGTTAATCCCCCTGCCAAGCTGTAATTTCCGTAAATCCAGTTTCCTGTCGCAAAAAGCGCTGCATATACCGTCGTTGTTCCAACCAAAAAGCACAATATCTGTAATGGAAAACGTGCATTTCCTTTTTCTATAGCAATTCCTTTAGCCTTTGCTTTGGCTATGATTGGGTTCCAGCCATTTCCACCAGGTTTTATTTTTTGATAAAAATTTATTAAAGTCTCCTCATCCGTTGGCTCGGTTAAAAAGGTAGTGGCTACCCAGATGATAGTTGTTAAAATTGCACCGTAGACTATTTTTTCCCAACCTTCGAATGTTGCACCAATATCTGTAAAGGTGAAAAACCCTGCTATAACTAGGGAAGCTATCATTGCGACCACCTCTGTCATGGCATTGATGCGCCACCAAAACCAACGTAAAATATAAATCAAACCTGTACCTGCTCCTAATAAAAGTAACAAATCAAAAGCTTGTGAAGCATCTGTCAACCATAGACCTAAACTCAATCCGAGTATTGCCGAAACAACTGTAAATAGTCTTGCCGCATTTATTTGCTCTTTGTCACTTGCCTCAGGTTTCACGAAACGCAGGTAAAAGTCATTGACTAAATAACTCGCGCCTAAGTTGAGTTGAGTCGACATAGTTGACATAAATGCTGCAATTAAAGATGCGGCGACCAATCCCAATAAACCAGAGGGTAATTTGGAAAGCATCGCAGGGTAAGCAACATCGTGACCAACTTTGTCTGCTGATAATTCAGGGAAAACTCTTTCTATATCTGATAATTCAGGAAAGATGATTAAAGAAGCTAAGGCAATCAAAATCCAAGGCCAAGGACGAATCGCGTAATGTGCCACATTAAAAAGCAAGGTCGCACTCAAGGCATTTTTTTCATCCTTAGCGGAGAACATACGCTGTGCTATGTAGCCACCACCGCCAGGCTCTGCACCTGGGTAGTAAGATGCCCACCACTGCACCGCCAAAGGAACAAGAAGAACAGGAACCCATGAATTGGGGTCTGAAAAATCAGGAAGAATATTGATTTTATCAATGACATTGTCGTGTGATAATAAGTTATCTAGACCACCGACTTCGGGAAGATTTATAATATAAATAGCAGCCCAAACAGAGCCAATCATTGCCAATGTAAACTGAATAAAATCTGTGAGGATAACCGCCTTTAATCCACCTATTGTGCTGTAAATCAAAGTAATAGAACCGGCTATTAATAAAGTCTGCCAGCCTGGAATGCCTAAGATTATCTCTCCAAACTTAACCGCAGCCAACGAAACTGCCCCCATAACCAATACATTAAAAATCAAACCCAAATACAAGGCTCGAAAACCACGTAGAAAAGCCGCCATTCCTCCGCTATATCTCAACTCATAAAATTCAATATCAGTCATCACCATAGAACGCCTCCACAATCTTGCGAAAACAAAAACGGTCAACATTCCCGTCAATAAAAAAGCCCACCAGCCCCAGTTTCCTGCGACACCACTTTGTCTAACCAAGTCAGTTACTAAATTGGGCGTATCTGCCGAAAAAGTCGTGGCAACCATACTGACACCAAGTAGCCACCAAGGCATATCTCTACCAGATAGGAAAAATTCAGAAGTGTTTTTTCCTGACTTACGACTGACAAGAAGACCTATAGCCAAAGAAACCCCGAAAAAGGCGACAATTATCGTCCAATCTAAGTTTGATAAATTCATTTTTATGTTGTTTCGTTTTGTTTTGAAAAAAGTCTAGCAAATTGAATAATACTATTTGCAAATAGCTTAGATTTGTTGCCGAGTTAACTTTGATTTCTAGTCAAATGTAGTAAAAAATCTTTCGTTCTTTGACAAATTCTATATTTTGTCAAAAAACCAAATCAATTAAGCAATTTTTATGTCTAAGCAGACCACTTCGCACATTATGATGGTGCGTCCAGCAAATTTTGGTTTTAACGAACAAACTGCGGAGAGTAATGCCTTTCAGACGAATGACACGAGTATTTCGCAAAAGGAAATAAGTAGACAGGCTATCGCGGAGTTTGACGGTATGGTTGCGCAATTGCGTGCAGTAGGTGTACATGTGCATGTTATCGAAGACAGCCCTACACCTGTAAAGCCAGATGCTATTTTTCCGAATAATTGGGTTTCTTTTCACGATAATGGGACTATTATCACTTATCCGATGTTTACTCCAAATCGCCAAGCGGAGATACGCGAGGATATATTAGAAGGGATGAAGACGAAATTTTTCGTAAAAAAACGCATTCGTTTTAATAGATTTATAGAAACACAACTGTTTTTAGAAGGAACGGGCAGTATGATTCTTGACCGTGAAAATCGGATTGTTTACGCTTGTGTAAGCGCACGTACAGAAGAGAATTTGTTGCATAATTTTGCAGAATGGGCGGACTATGAGCCAGTATTATTTTTGTCTGTAGATAGTAGCGGTTTAGAAATTTATCATACAAATGTGATGATGGCTGTTGGGGAAACTTTCGCAGTTATTTGCCTGGATTCTATAAAAGAAGAAGCAGATAGAATGATGGTTCGTGCTAAATTAGAAGAGACAAACAAAGAAATTATTGATATTAGCTATAGTCAAATGTTGTCTTTTGCAGGTAACATGTTGCAAGTCTCTAATGATATCGGTGAAACTTACCTTGTGATGTCTCAGCAAGCTTACAATTCATTGAATATCAGGCAAATAGAAGCAATTGAAAATCATACAAATATCTTAGCCTGTAAGATTGATACCATTGAAAACTATGGTGGAGGAAGTGCTAGATGTATGATGGCAGAGATATTTTTGCCTGTTAAAACGACTATAGAAGCAACTGTCTAAAAATTAAAAATCTACTATCATGAAGTTTGTTGCACAATTTTTATTGATAATCGCCGGTTCATATTTTACGCAATTATATTTCCCTTGGTGGAGTATGGTAGTCGTTGCAGGGATAGCAGGATTTTTATTTAATTTTGAGAAAGGCAAGAGCAGTTTTTTTACAGGCTTTCTTGCAATATTCCTTTCGTGGGCTGCTCTAGCATTTTTCGCGGATACAATAAATGAAGGGATATTTTCAGATAAAATGTCCTCTGCTCTCGGAAATCTCACTATGCCAACCTTAATCATTTTGCCAGCTATATTAGGAGGTGTTATTGCTGGGTTTGCGAGTATGACGGGTAATCATTTACGCAATTTGTTCCTATCAGGAGAACCAGCTGAAGTCGGCGTAAATAATGCTGAAATTGAAACGGCTTAGTAACGTTTAACGTTAAAAAAAGGACATTCGTCGAAGTCGCTTGACAGTTTCCTTTAAAATCTCGATATTGGGACAACTTAGTAACGATAAAATAATTAACTATCATGATGTCGGAAGAGCAATATTATAAAAAAGCAAAGAAAATCGCTAAAGCAAAAAAAGACTTTCGGACGATGCTTTGGATTTTTTCTTTTTTGACACCAGTTCTTATCTTTATTAATCTATTCACAAGTCCAGGATATTTATGGTTTTTGTGGTCTGTCTTGGGGTTTGGAATTGCGACAGCTGCCATGTATTATGAAGCGTACATAAAACCACGGCACGAGGAACGAGAAAGCCACGAAGTAGAGAAGGAAATGGAGAAATTGAGAATGCGTGACCGAAAATATGTAGATAAAAATACGAAACAAGATGATTTTGATGAGCATTTGGATTTGAGAGAATTGAGGAAAGATTACGACGATAGGGATTTTGTTTAGAATTAATTTTACAAGATTGAAAATCAAAAAACTAAAACAATAAGAGATATGTCCAATAACGAAGATAAGCTATTCAAATTAGCGCAGAAGAAAGTAAAGAAGAAAAAAGCTTTTTACAGGCATTTACAGGCATTCGTCATGGTAAATGTGGCTTTGTTTTTTGTTGGATTAATGGAGAATGACCCATTTGGTCCATTTCCTGTAGCTATATTTTGGGGCATCGGTCTTGGATTTCACTATGCTAATGTTTTTGGGCTTCCAGGTGGTAAACTAACAGACGAATGGGAGGAAAAAGAGTTAGAAAAAGAATATAATAAGTTGAAAAATCGCTTTGGCTCTAATCAGCAAGCGCTTCCTCCTAAAAATAGAGATGAGTTTGATATTGACGACCATTTGGACTTAAAACAGCCTCAAAAAGTAAGAGATTACGAGGATAGAGACTTTGTTTAAAGAACGCTAATTAGTTACTGGTTATTTGCTGCAAATAACTAGTAACTAATATCCATTAACTTCCTTCATAAAATCGAGCAATTCCCTTTGCCACATTCTGCCCGTCCATAGCCGCAGAAATAATCCCTCCCGCATAGCCTGCACCTTCACCAGCGGGGAAAAGTCCAACTGTTTCCGTATGCATATAAGTAGCGCGGTCACGAGGTATTTTGATAGGAGAACTCGTCCGACTTTCTGTTCCAATTACATTAGCGTTTTCCGTAAAATATCCACCCATTTTCTTTCCAAAAACGCGAACACCTTGAGCCAATCGAGAATAAATATCTTTAGGTAAAAGTTGATGCAAAGGGGCAGGGTATAAGCCTGGAATGTAAGAACTGTCTGGCAAATCACGAGACATACGCCCTCTGGCAAAGTCTGTCAATCGCTGCGCAGGTCCTTTTTGGCTGCCGTCTCCATAATTAAATAAACCTTGTTCAACCTCTTTCTGTAATTCTAAAGCCGCAAAAACGCCATGTTTTGCATAAGGAGCAAGGTCACTATTTTGAACTTCAACGACCGTTCCAGAGTTAGCAAAAGGGCTATCTCTACGTGACATTGACATGCCATTAACTACTATTTCACCAGGAGCCGTCGCCGCAGGAACAACCAATCCTCCCGGACACATACAAAAAGAAAAAACACCACGTCCTTCCACCTGTGTAACGAGAGAATAACTCGCCGCAGGTAAGTTTTCTTCCCGTGGAGATTGTCTATATTGAGACTGGTCAATCAGACTTTGAGAGTGTTCAATTCTAACACCTAAGGCAAATGGTTTAGCCTCAATTTTTACGCCTTTTTTGTGCAAAAGATAATACATATCCCGAGCAGAGTGTCCTGTCGCAATTACAGTTGCCTTTGCTCTATGTTCCTCTTTATCATTAACGATGACGCCGTCAATTTTTCCATTTTCAACCAGTAAATCTGTCACCATGGCACCAAAATGAACCTCACCACCATAGTTTTCAATCGTTTCTCGCATATTTGCGACGATACCCGGCAATTTATTACTTCCGATATGCGGATGTGCATCGACCATGATATCAGACTTCGCGCCATGCTCAACAAAAAGCTGTAGGGCCTTTTTAATCTTTCCGCGTTTATGCGAACGTGTGTAAAGTTTACCGTCAGAGTAAGTCCCCGCACCGCCTTCACCAAAACAGTAATTAGAATGAGGATTAACAACGCCGTCTTGTTGTATCGCTTTCAAATCTCTACGTCTAGCCCTAACATCCTTTCCACGGTCAAAAATGATAGGCTTTAAGCCCAATTCGATTAATTCTAATGCCGCAAAATAACCACAAGGACCCGCCCCAACAATAATAACGGGGTCTTTTTCGGATACATTTTGAAAGGAATCTAAAATGGCAGGTTCGGACGGAAGAGGTTCGTTAACAGCAACTTCAACACGCAAGCGATAAAAAGCTTGGCGTTGACGTGCATCAATGGAACGTCTTAGTACACGCAATTCTGAAATGTCGTCAGGAGAGACGAGTGCTAATTTTGCAGCACGGTCTTTGATGAATACATCATCATTCAAGTCTTTTGGTAAGACTTTGATTTCTACAGTTTTCAACATAAAGCAAGACTGGTTTTTATCCAGTAAAAGGGACGCTAAAAGTCTATTTTAGCGAATGATTGTTTAAATTCAGCACAAAAGTACACTTCTCTTTTCCTTTTTTTGTAAAAATGTAGAAAAACTCACACCTTAATCAATCTTTTGCTGTTTGACTGATGTTACCTTTGTGGCAAGATATTTATCTAGTATCTAATAAAATAATCATAATTATCAAGAATGGATTGGAAAAAAATAGAAAGCGCAAACGATTTAAATGCTGTAGTAGAGCGTAGTAAAGAAGTACCTTGTTTGATTTTTAAACACAGTACACGTTGTAGTATTAGTACTATGGCAAAATACCGCTTAGAAGATGATTGGAATTTTGAAGGCGAAAAATTAGAGGCATATTACCTTGATTTAATTAGTTATCGTAACATCTCTAAGGAAATCGCCGAAAGATTTCAGGTACATCACGAGTCTCCTCAGGTTTTATTAATCAAAAACGGAGAGTGCACTTACGATGCATCACATTTAGATATTACCGTAAACGAATTACACGAGGTTTACGCAGATTAGAAAACCTCTAAACTTGGACTTACAACCGATTTAATAACATCACGTAATTGGCAATTATACTCCCAAATTGCCATATTAAAAAAAATCTCCCTTTAGGATGATAAAATTAATTGAAACCGAAGACGGTTCACACTCTTTGTACTCAGAAGAATTTCAAGTTAGCTATCACTCAAAGTTTGGTGCTATTCAGGAAACAAAACACGTTTTTATTGATGCAGGACTGCGTTATAAAGCTGTTTTGAAAAAAGACTTAAAAGTATTGGATATCGGATTTGGTACTGGTTTGAACGCTTTTATGACTTTGTTAGAAGCGGAAAAAAAAGGACTGCAAGTTGATTATACAGGCGTCGAAGCATTTCCTGTCGATTGGGAAACTGCGCAAAAATTTAATTATGCAGAACTCACAGGTCACCCAGAAAAAGAAAAAGATTTTCATAAACTTCATGGCGATAATTGGGGCGAAACAATTAAGTATTCCGATACTTTTACTGCAACAAAACTGAAGCAAAAATTTCAAGACTTAAACTTTGATGCTCAGTTTGACATCATCTATTTTGATGCTTTTGCGCCAGGTTCTCAGCCCGAATTATGGGAACAACCAGTCATGCAGATAATGCATGATGCCTTGGTAAAAGGTGGAGTATTGGTCACTTATTGCGCAAAAGGAGACGTTAAGCGTACTTTGAAGGCGATAGGATTTGAAGTAGAGAAATTGTTGGGACCTCCAGGTAAGCGAGAAATGACGCGAGCGATTAAGTAAACGCTCTACTTCATGAATGTACAAAATGGCTATATTACAGAGGTTCTAAACAAATTTCAGTGATATAGCCATTTTTATATGGAAATATTTTACATTACCGTGGAATCAGGTCTATTCTATAAAATTAAAAACTAAACTAAATATGAATATTAGAATAATTGGAACAGTTGTAGGAATGTGTTTTCTTATTTTTGGATTATTATCCTTAATTTTGAGTGTGGCAGGATTGCAATTTTCTTATATGGCATTTTTAGATGCGCCAGGAAAAGGATTTGGACTAATTGCACGTCTGGTCATGATGTTTTCTGGTGTTTTAATTACAGCCATAGCAAGAACAGACTGGGACGCCGAACGCGCAGAATTGGAAGCAGACCTAGAAGTCGAGTAAGATTATCAAAAGACTTATCAACTAGACTTTTATAAACAAAAACTACATTAGAATGAAAAAGTTCCTCCTATTTTTTATCCCACTGGTACTAACTTACTCTTGTGGAAATGAGGTAAAAAAAGTACAAGATGCACCACAGGAAGAAGTTAAAATAATTATTCCTCCTAAGCCTGAACGTACCAAATTAGTAGCTAACATCGACTATCTACGTCTACGCTCAAAAGCAGGAACGGATAGCGAAACGGTAGCGATGTTAGAACGTGGACAAGTGATGCATGATTTGGGTGAAATTAGTGATTTTACGACTAAAGTGGAGTTGCGCGGTGTAAAGTATGATGAGCCTTGGTTAAAAGTCGAAACTGCTGAAGGCCAAATAGGCTGGGTATATGGTGGCGGTGTTTATTTTGACCTCAATAGCTCAAGTAAGGCTATGGATTTGCTGATGAAAAAACGTTTGGTTTCTTTCTACGGGAAGAATATTTCTGAAGATGTTTTTGCATATAGAAAAGCATTTACCATGGCGCGAACGGATAAAGACATGGCACGCGTGATTGAAGAAGGGAGTAGTTTGGCAAAGGAAATGAATGAGAAAAATGAGAAGGTCTTTCCAATGGCGCGTACGCCTGAGGATGGTGACGTACCAGATTTGCGGTGGTTGCAGCAGACCTTACCTGGTTATCATCTAGGTTCAGCAGGAGAAGGGACTGTTTATTGGTTGTATCGGAACTTGAAACAATTTTCGGAGAAAGCAAGTAAAACTAGGGGCAAAGCTGACGATGACTTCATAAACCTAAATATTCAACTACATCCAACTGATAGTATTGAATATTTTTATCCAGTTTACTTTATGCAAACTTGGGATTATGGAGGGCACAGTTTACTGGGAGAAGGGAAGCATCTAGAGATTTTGACGAGTGCAAATGAAGTAATGGCTAAACACCCAAGAGCTTTTGATGCCGAAATCAATCAAATTAAAGATGACCTTATTCAGGACTTAACTGCCTCGCCTCAAGGCTATTGGTACGGAAAAAAACGTATTTTGTCGGAAATTGATAAAATAATGAAGGCAGAATTGGGAATTTTGACCGAAAAAGACAAAATTGCCATCTCTGAGCAAAGAAAGCGTTTTACTGACCCCGTCGCAAGTGGAATTAAAGTGGGATTGAGAAGTGGAACTTAAAAAAGTTACAGAGTTGTAGAGTTACAAAGTTGGAAAGTTCATTCCTAACTTTTATACAATGCAACTCTATAACTATACAACTTTTAAAACTATACAACCTTTATATAATGGGCG
Organism: uncultured Saprospiraceae bacterium; assembly: GCA_937923465.1. Classification (GTDB taxonomy): domain Bacteria; phylum Bacteroidota; class Bacteroidia; order Chitinophagales; family Saprospiraceae; genus JAHDCG01. The sequence goes on along the minus strand of CALDUB010000139.1, from coordinate 8,711 downwards.
CAATATTAGGAATGGCATTCGTAGCAAGTGTATTAGTAGGAAGTACTTACTTCCTATCTAAATTTTTGCCGAATTTTAACGCTGGTCCAAAAAAAGTAAGAGAAGATTTAGCTTCGATGAAAAGTGAAATGGCTTCTGATGTAGCGACACTCGTGCCGTGGACAGAAGAAGAGAAAATTTTGTTGTCTCTGAAAAATGAAACCACAGGTAAAAAGAGTGGTGTAACAAAATCAGTGAGCGGAAAATTTAGCTCTGTCTATCATGAGCCTTTAATCGTTTGGCGTACGAAAGAATATGCAGGTGGAAAATTGAAAAAGATTATTTACGCACGTACTTCTAATCAAGAGTTCACTTATCGTGTTACAGCACAAGGTATTGATGTGGCTATCGGAGATTACTTTATCGGTGTATATCGTAACGACCACATTTTGTATGATGCAAAGAAAAATAGACCATTTGCTCAAGTAAAACGCGACCATGCTAAGGAGTATTTTCCAGTCTTATTGGAGGGTAAAGAGATAGGAAACCTTGCAAATCCGCTAAAAGCAGAGCAAGTGAACCCACGTGCATTCGGACTTTTGACGAATATGAATGAGCAAACAGAAGCAGTTTTTATTGCTTTGACAATCATAGAATTAATGGGATTAGATTATCTTAAATAGGATTTCTAAGAGACCGTAAAAATCGTAATTCAAGCATAAAACAGGCAAAGGACAGATGGTCTTTTGCCTGTTTTTTTGTGCAACTATCTTAATTTTGTGAAGCAAAGGCATAGATTTTGTCTTTTAACACATTATAAGGTTATTAGATGTCAGACTTTAGTATTTAATCTTACGTCTTTCTCAAATTGATTTTTACTCTGAAAAAGAATAAAATTGAAATAAACGCTTAATACATTCGAGAGCTTACAAATGTAAGTTTTCAAATGAAAAAAATAATCAATACAGTTAATCTAGCATATATATAACTGTAAACTAACAACTATCATTATGGCAAAGTTAAATTTTGGAGGAGTTGTGGAAAACGTGGTAACACGTGAAGAATTCCCCTTAGCAAAAGCATTAGAAACTCTTAAAAACGAAACTATCGCTGTCATTGGTTACGGCGTACAAGGACCAGGTCAAGCATTGAATTTGAAAGATAATGGCTTTAACGTCATTGTTGGTCAACGTTCACCGTCTTTATCTTGGGATAAAGCTGTTGATGACGGTTGGGTTCCTGGTGAGACATTGTTTAGCATCGAAGAAGCTGCAAAACGCGGTACTATTATTCAGTACTTGTTGTCTGATGCTGCACAGATTTCTCAATGGGAGACAATCAAAGAAAACCTAGAGCCAGGTAATGCATTATACTTCTCTCACGGTTTCGCTGTGACTTACAAAGACCGTACAGGTATTGTACCTCCAACAGATGTTGATGTTATCTTGGTAGCACCAAAGGGGTCAGGTACATCATTACGTCGTATGTTCTTGGCTGGTCGTGGGTTGAATTCAAGCTACGCTATCCACCAAGACGCAACAGGAAACGCATTTGACCGTGTAGTTGCTTTGGGTATCGGAGTGGGTTCAGGTTACTTATTTGAGACAAACTTCCAGAAAGAAGTTTACTCTGATTTGACTGGTGAGCGTGGTTCTTTAATGGGTGCTGTACAAGGTATCTTCGAAGCACAATACCAAGTATTACGTGAGCGTGGACACTCTCCAAGTGAAGCATTTAACGAAACTGTAGAGGAGTTAACTCAGAGTTTGATGCCATTGGTAGCTGAAAACGGAATGGATTGGATGTACGCCAACTGTTCAACAACGGCACAACGTGGAGCATTAGATTGGAAAGATAAATTCCGTGATGCTGTGAAGCCAGTATTCAATGACCTATACGACAGCGTAGCATCTGGAAATGAAGCACAATTGTCAATTGACTCTAACAGTCAACCTGACTACCGTGTTAAATTAGAAGCTGAATTGGCTGAATTACGTGATAGCGAAATGTGGCAAGCAGGTAGAGTCGTACGCGGCTTACGTCCTGAAAACCAGAAGGATGCTGTTGAAGCGTAATTATTTGAAGGTGTTAGACCTTATAATTAAGTTTGATATCGTCTAATATTTTTGCAATACGTCAACGATAAAAGAAAGAGAGGAAAAGCAATTTTCTTCTCTTTCTTTTTATAAGGAACAGCGAAATAGTAATTTCACAGTGAATTAGAGCCTGTCTAACATCTAAAGTCTAACATCTAACATCTTTTTGACATTATGACCACAACATCTTCCTTAGTTACCGTAGAAAACATCTACAAGGCAAAAGTGCGTTTAAACGGTATTGCCGAAAACACACCTTTGCAGCGCAACTTTAATCTAAGTGAGAAGTACGGATGTAATCTGTTTTTGAAAAGAGAAGATTTACAAACAGTACGTTCTTTCAAAATTCGTGGTGCTTACAACAAAATGGCAGCTACGCCAAGAGCTGAATTAGAAAAAGGAGTTGTTTGTGCTAGCGCAGGAAATCATGCGCAAGGCGTCGCTTATGCTTGCTCGGCTATGAAGGTGAAAGGCAAAATTTACATGCCGAGTGTCACGCCTCGTCAGAAAATTAGCAAGGTTAAATTGTTTGGGAAAGAGTATGTCGAAGTTATCTTAGTTGGAGATACATTTGATGATAGTTTTGTAGAAGCAAAAAAAGACAGTGAGGAAAATGGGACTGTTTTTGTTCATCCATTTGATGATGATAAGACAATCGAAGGGCAAGGAACAATTGGCTTAGAGATATTAGAAAAAGTATCACAACCAATTGATTATGTGTTTATTACGATTGGTGGAGGCGGTTTGGCCTCTGGAATAGGAAGTTGTTTTAAGCAGCTTTCTCCTAACACTAAAATCATTGGCGTAGAACCAAAAGGTGCGCCAGCTATGCAGGCATCTTTGCGTAAGGGGAAAATTGTAAGCTTAGATACTATCGATGCATTTGTAGATGGTGCGGCGGTAAAAAGGGTAGGAGAGCGCACTTTTGAGATATGTAAAGAAGTATTGGATGACTTACTTTTAGTTGATGAAGGTAAGGTCTGTACGACGATTTTACAATTGTACAATGAAGAAGGAATTGTAGCGGAGCCCGCTGGTGCATTAGGAATTGCGGCTTTAGACTCTTACCGAAAAGAGATTAAAGGAAAAAATGTAGTCTGTATTGTTTGTGGTAGCAATAACGATATTACACGCACCGAAGAAATCAAAGAACGGAGTCTTCTCTACGAAGGTTTAAAGCATTATTTTATCATTCGTTTTCCTCAGCGTGCGGGTGCTTTACGTCAGTTTTTGAATGAAGTCTTAGGCGAAAATGATGACATTACACATTTTGAATACACAAAAAAACATAATCGTGCTACTGGTCCTGCTTTGGTCGGTGTACAGGTAGAAAATAGTGACGATTTAATCGGGATTAAAAAAAGAATGACTGAATTTGGAATTGATTTTCAGTCTATAAATGAAAACCCCTTATTGTTTGGAATGCTAGTTTAGATATTTACATTTCACGAATAAATAAAAAAAACAATCAGTTTGAGTTTATTTTAATATGTAAAAAACTATAAACCAAAACTTTACGTAAGTGTCTGAAAATCAATTATTTTTGAGCTAGATATTAACATTTAAAGGCATATTTTTTGCTTTATAAATAGGCGAATTTAACCTCCTATTTTAAAGAAAATCGATATGCAAAAAACTTACACACGACTTACAAAAATAATACTTCTTTTTTTCTTCTCTAGTATCATAACTAGTCAAACATTTGGTCAGCAAGACCCTATGTTTACGCAATACATGTTCAACTCTCTGACCTTCAATCCTGCCTATGCTGGCAGTAAAAATTACCTTTCGGCAAATGTCTTATACCGTACACAATGGGCGGGTTGGAATGCAAGAAATAATGGTCTAAATCCTGAATTGACAACAGGAGGCGCACCAGTTTCGCAGACTTTCACTATTCATACGCCTGTTAATAAGCGAATTGGAGTCGGATTATCAATTGTAAACGATAAGATAGGTGCAACAGAAAGTACAGGTGCTAACATTTCTTATGCATACCGAATTCCCTTTGCAGAAGGTCACTTGGCACTTGCTATACAAGGTGGAATGGTAAATTTTAGAGGAGATTTCAGAAATCTGATAGCGCGTGATACGGATGACCCTGCCTTTGCTGATTTGCAGCCAAATGAGTGGCGACCAAATTTTGGTACGGGTATTTACTACAATTCTGACCGTTTTTATGCAGGTGTTTCTGTTCCCAGATTAGTCGAAACAACATTGAGAGAGCGACTTCCTGGTAGTAGAGTTAAGGAGGTCGTTACAGCTTACAGGCATTTCTATTTTACGATGGGGGGCGCAATTCCTTTAAATGGTAATCGCGATTTTGTCTTCAAACCTTCTTTTCTAGTAAAAAGTGTTGGTCTGTTGAGTGAGTTAGAGCGAAGTGGAAGTAGTACAACGCTTATTGCTGCGCCAACAGAGTTTGATTTAGATGCTTCGATATTTTTGTATAGAACCTTTTGGGTAGGCTTGAGTTTCCGTTCTAGTTTTGATATTTTTATTACACAGCAGAGTTCGACAGATAGTGCGGATGCTTGGTTTGCTTTTTATATGGGGAATGGGCTACGTCTAGGTTTTGCTTATGATTTTTCTTTGACGCCTATTCAAGATAGTTCTGTCGGTTCGTTTGAGATGAGTGTAGGCTATGATTTTAATTATGAAGATGTGGATAGTGTGAATTCGCCGAGGTATTTTTAAATTATGATATACACAATCTAGTATGACTTGGTAGGAACGCTGATTTCACGGATGAACACGGATTTAACGCGGATTTTTGGTTCGTACTTGTTTGAAATCTGCCAAATCTGATTATTAATTATATAATAGGATAAAAAGCCCTAATTATCAACTGATAATTAGGGCTTTTACTTTGTCACTTTGTCTTTCCTTTAAGAAATAAACATCCCCGCAATAGCAGCAGTCATAAAACAAGCAATCGTACCGCCAATCAAAGATTTTATACCTAATTCAGTCAAAGTCTTACGTTGACCAGGAGCAATAGCGCCAATACCTCCAATCTGAATACCGATAGAAGCAAAATTAGAAAATCCACAAAGAGCATAAGTAGCAATAATGATAGATTTGTTTTGTAATGGAACAGTAGCAGCCTCACGAATACTATTAAACTCCGCATAAGCTACAAACTCATTTATCACGGTTTTTTGCCCTAAAAGCTGGCCAACGATAGTAATATCTTCAAAAGGCGTTCCTAATAACCAAGCAACTGGCGCAAACAACAATCCTAATAAATAAGTAAATGTAAAGCCTTCAAAACGATTACCTGTTGAAAGTTTTATGCTCTCATTCCAGTCTGCTGCACTTCCCGTTATCGAATTTGCTATGCTGTTAATGAAGTCTGTTCCAGATAAAAAACCAGCATTGACTAAGGCAATTAAAGCTGTAAACACTAAAAGCATCACACCAACATTAACGGCTAGTTTTAGACCGTCTGTAGTTCCTCTAGAGATAGCATCCAATAGATTATTTCCGACATCACCCGACATTTTTAATTGATTGTCTAATGAACGTTCGCGTGTTTCAGGATACAACATCTTAGCTGCGACAATCGCTGCTGGCGCAGAAATAATAGATGCTGTCAATAAGTGCTTGGCGAAATAACGCTGACTTTCCTCATCCGTACCACCTAAAAAACCAATATAAGCGGCGAAAACACCACCGGCAATGGTCGCCATACCTCCAACCATAAGACAAAGTATCTCGGATTTGGACATGTTTTCAATGTAAGGCTTTACAACTAGAGGCGCTTCAGTTTGACCTATAAATACATTAGCTGCTGCTGCCAAACTCTCAGAACCAGACAGTCCCATAAGTTTCATCATTACCTTTGCCGCGACTTTGATGATTGCTTGCAAGATGCCATAATAATATAGAATGGAGGAGACCGCAGAGAAGAACACAATGGTGGGAAGCACTTGAAAGGCAAATATATACCCAAAGGTATTCATGTCTGTAATCAGATTACCGAACATGAAGACTGCACCTGCCTCAGAAAATTTTAGAAAAGATACGAAACCACCAGAGATAAATTGAAAGAAATCTTTTACAAATGGTGCTTTTAATATCAGAAGGGCTAGGATAACTTGCATAGCTAAACCCGAACCTACTAATTTCCAATTGATAGCCTTTTTATCATTACTTAAAAAGTAACAAGTTGCTAAAAGTGCCGCGATTCCCAAAAAACCTCTGAAAATCCCTACTGCGTAGTCCATAGTTTCCGTTTTGTATTAGTTTTTGACCCCTGAAAGTCAACAAAATCTTAATTTAGCGTAAATGTAAAGAAAACCTTCTTAAAGTAAGGACAAAAAAATAATTCAACTCTTTAACAGGGTGAAATTTTCTTATTTTTACTTGAAATTAGTGAGAGCATCAACAATTTTACTTCTTCTAAGCTGCATTGTAGAAAAAAAACAAAGTTTAGAGCAAACAACACATTTCAGAATAAACTCTAAATTACAAAACAAAATTTCGTACTTTTGCGCCCGCTGTAAATACCAGTCAAAAAGGACTGACTTTATTAGAAAAAAAAGAGAATGGCAACAGTATACTTGACAAGAAGAGAAAGGTTCAATGCTGCACACAAATTGTGGGTAGATAAATGGAGCAAAAAGAAAAATAAAGAGGTTTTTGGAAAATGTGCCAATCACAATTGGCATGGTCATAACTATGAACTCTTTGTTACGGTCAAAGGTCAGCCCGACCCAAAGACTGGTTTTGTAATGGATGCAAAAGTCTTAAGAGATTTAATCAAAAAAACTATTACAAGTAAGACTGACCATAGTAATCTGAATTTGGATGTAGAATTTGTTCCTAAAGGAATGCAACCAACTACCGAGAATATGGTTATACTATTTTGGCAGCAGCTAGAACCACATATCAAGGGCTGCCAACTACATAGTATTCGTCTCCATGAAACTGAAAATATCTTTGCGGAGTATTTTGGTGAATAAAGGACGGTGGATTTCTCTTCATAAAATAAAACCGAGCGTGTGAACTACGAAAAGTCAGAAAACTACGATACAAAAGTAACGACTAAAATCAAAAAGAATTACGAAAATATCATCAAATCCTTAGGAGAAGATGTGGAGCGTGAAGGCTTATTGAAAACTCCAGAACGCGCGGCAAAAGCGATGCAATTTCTAACTCATGGTTATGATTTAGATGCAGAAGCAATCTTACGCGGAGCAATGTTTAAGGAAGATTACAGCGAAATGGTAATCGTGAAAGATATCGAGGTTTATTCTCTTTGTGAGCACCATATTTTGCCATTTTACGGAAAAGCACACATTGCTTATATTCCCAATGGATACATTGTTGGTTTGAGTAAATTACCGCGCATTGTAGACGTTTTTGCGCGTCGCTTACAGGTGCAAGAGCGTTTGACAGACCAGATATTGGAGTGTATTCAAAATACATTAAATCCACTTGGATGCGCCGTCGTTATTGAGGCAAGTCACATGTGTATGATGATGCGTGGGGTACAAAAACAAAACTCGGTGACGACAACTTCGGCATTTAGAGGAGAGTTTGAGAAGAGAGATACGCGTAATGAATTTTTGAATTTAATTACTGCAAAATTGCATTAATTTAGTTGTTCGTTGGCTGTTGTCAGTTGACGAATTTCAAGTTATCAAGTTATAAATACAAAACAAAAAACACGGACGACCAGACCAAGACAAAAGCATCAGCAAAATGCACCCGTCAACCGTCCGCCGTCCGCCGTCAACCGTTAAAGATGAAAGCATACGTTTTTCCAGGTCAAGCCAGTCAATTTGAAGGAATGGGCAAAGACATGTACGAAGAGTCTGCCTTGGCAAAAGGATTATTTGAGAAGGCTAATGAAATATTGGGTTACCGCATTACGGATGTAATGTTTGAAGGAACTGCCGAAGATTTGAAGCAAACTAAAATCACACAGCCTGCTGTATTTTTGCATTCAGTTATTAAAGCAAAAATGGCAGGGGATGATTTTCAGCCAGAAGCAGTTGCAGGTCACTCTTTAGGAGAGTTTTCTGCCTTAACTGCTGCGGGAAGTTTGAGTTTTGAGGACGGATTGAAGTTGGTAAGTCAACGTGCTGACGCCATGCAAAAAGCTTGCGAAGCACAAGAAAGTACTATGGCTGCTATCATTGGATTGGATGACGAAGTGATTGAAAAAATCTGTAGTGACTTGGACGAAGTTGTGGTAGCAGCAAACTACAATTGCCCAGGTCAATTGGTGATTAGTGGCTCTATTGAAGGGATAAACGCAGCAGTAGCGGCTTGTAATGAGGCTGGCGCACGTATGGCGGTTGTCTTGCAAGTAGGTGGCGCATTTCACTCTCCATTGATGAAATCAGCGGAAGACGAACTCAAAGCAGCTATCGAAGCAACGAACATTTCTGCTCCAAAATGTCCAATCTACCAAAATGTTAATGCAAAGGCATCGACTGACCCAGAGGAAATCAAAGCAAACTTGATTGCACAATTGACTTCTCCTGTACGTTGGACGCAGACTATGCAAAATATGATTGCGGACGGACTAACGGAGGTTGTAGAAGCTGGTGGAACGGGTAAGACACTACGTGGTTTTTTCAAACGTGTGGATAGAAAATTACCTTCTTCGGCACTTTAGACTAA
>CALDUB010000138.1 GCA_937923465.1 uncultured Saprospiraceae bacterium | reverse complement strand
TATCATGTTTCGATTGAAGCAAAAGGTAAGCGTATACAGTCAAAACGATTGGTTATCAATAAGTTATACGGCTGGGATGCGGCAAATAAATAGGGTTTTTAGTTATAGTGAGTTTGTTTAGTTAATTAGGAGCTTGTCTGTTGTGGGCAAGCTCCTTTTGTTTTAGTCTTAGGCATTAATCTTTTCTTGATAAATCAAATAATTCTCCTCGTCGAAGCAAACAAAAATAACCTCTTCAATCACATCTGAGTCAAAATCCTGGACCGCCTGTACGGCAATTACCGCTGCCGCCTCTTTTGGATAGCCATAAATTCCCGTACTAATATTTGGAAAAGCGACAGACTTTAAACCATGCTCACTCGCCAATTTTAAAGAATTTAGGTAACAATCACGTAATTTTTCTGGCTCTCCAATTGTACCACCATTCCAGACAGGACCAACGGTGTGAATGACTTTTTTAGCAGGTAAATTCCCCGCAGTTGTGATGACTGCTTCGCCTGTTGCGCACTTTCCTTGCCTGTTTCTGATAGCTCTGCAATCGTCTAAGATGGCTTTACCGCCTGCGCGATGTATGGCGCCGTCTACGCCTCCGCCGCCTAGGAGAGAGGAGTTCGCTGCGTTGACTATGGCATCGGCTGGTGTTTTTGTTATGTCTGCTTTTAGGAGGGTGATTTTCATGGTGGTTTGTTTATGTTATCAGTAAACGTTTTATATTTACATTTGATGAATGACTTTTTATTTTTTTGCAATTTTAGAAAAAAGTAATGACTTTATCGAAAGAAATAAATATCTAATAGACTTGATAAAAGAATTGCCGATAGAAACCAAAGGTTGAGTCCCCCTTAACAAAGAATATCTGATTGAAAATCGGATGATACGGATATGGCGGATTAACCACAGTCGAATCCGCCCAAATCCGTTAAATCCGTATCATCTGTGTTCCAATCATAAGTTCTTTGCAAACTACTCTTTGAGCAATTTGAAATTAGTAGTCTCAAATTATTACAAAATTCCACTATTTACATTCATTCTGATTAACTCCACCCATTCCACCTAAAAGCCTGAAAATCAAATCCCTAAATATCAAAAAAGCATCCAGACGTCATTTCCTTTCCTTATTTCCACAAAATATTTCTATTTTACGCGCGAATTTATAGCACAAAACGAAAACAGTCCGTACTTTAGCGAAAATTCGCTAAAACATAAATAGCAATATGATTCAAATAATAGCTTTCGCTGTTTTGACAATCGCCACTTTCGCGATTGCAGCACCGAAATATCTCAAGATACGCCGCAACATTCTCTTAGGACAAGACGAAGAAACTGTTGTAGATAAGGGACTTGCCATTCGCAATACGATTCTAATCGCATTGGGGCAGAAGAAAATGTTTAAACGCTTTATACCAGCGATTTTTCACCTATTTATCTATGTTGCATTTCTATTTACTCAAATAGAACTCATCGAAATATTCATTGACGGATTTTTTGGGCAACACCGTTTCTTCTCTCAAGCATTAGGAGGATTTTATACCGTAATTATTAGTACGATAGAAATACTATCTCTTCTCGCTTTTGTTGGTACATTAGTATTTCTTTCCAGAAGAAATTTAATAAAAGTACCCCGTTTCCATAAACCAGAAATGGAAGGCTGGCCAAAATTAGACGGTAACATCATTCTATATTTAGAATTGGTGTTATTAATAGGTATCACTTGCATGAATGGCGCTGACCAAGTATTGCAAGGAATGGGTGCTGAACATTACACAGACACAGGTAACTTTGCTGTGACATCATGGCTTGGACCTGCGCTTTTTGGCGGTTTGTCTGAAGGTACATTAATAGGTATCGAGCGTTTTGGTTGGTGGTTGCACATCTTGACGGTGTTTGCATTTATCAATTACTTGCCGATTTCTAAGCACTTGCATATTTTCTTGGCATTTCCAAATGTTTACTATGCACGCCAAACGGCAGCGGGTAAAATGGTTAACATGCCTGAGGTAGAGAAGGAAGTCCGTAGTATGATGGACCCTGATGCTGCTTTTGATGAAAGCGCAATGGAAGAAGAATTACCTATTTTTGGTTCGAGTGATGTCCAACAATTGAGTTGGAAAAACATCATGGATGCTTACTCTTGTACAGAGTGTGGACGTTGTACGTCTGTCTGTCCAGCGAATCAAACAGGAAAGAAATTATCACCACGTAAAATCCTCATGGATATACGTGACCGTGCCACTGAAATCGGAGAAAAACTCGATAGCGGTGACAAACAATATATAGCAGAAGACAAACGCGAATCTGGTGAAGATTTAAGTGCTATTAACTTTAACGACGGCAAAAATCTATTTGATTACATCACTCGCGAGGAAATTCACGCGTGTACGACATGTAATGCTTGTGTAGAAGCTTGCCCAATTCTCATTAATCCATTAGACCCAATTTTACGTTTGCGTCGCTATGAAATCCTGACAGAAAGTGCAGGACCAAGTGATTGGACACCAATGTTCACAAGTGTAGAAAATAGTGGTAGTGTATGGGCAATCTCTGATGACCGCGATAAGTGGAGAGATGAATTGTTAGCTAAAGAGGATTAGAGATGTTAGACTTTGGATATTAGACCTTAGACTTTCAAAAGGTTAGAGAGGTCGTAAATCGTACTTCGTAAATCGTAAATCAGAATTATGTCAAAGAAATTAAGCATTCCGTTAATGTCAGAATATGCCGCTGAAGGCAAAACACCAGAAGTTTTGTTTTGGGTAGGTTGTGCAGGAAGTTATGATGCAAGAGCACAAAAAGTGACTGTTGCATTCACTAAAATATTGAATGAAGCAGACGTTAAGTTTGCGATTCTAGGGAAAGAAGAAGCGTGTACGGGGGACCCCGCGCGTCGTGCAGGAAATGAGTTTGTTTTTCAGATGTCAGCACTCCAAAATATCGAAGTGCTGAACATGTATAATGTGAAGAAAATCGTGACAACTTGTCCGCATTGCTTCAATATTATCAAAAATGAATATCCTGAATTGGGTGGTACTTATGAAGTGGTTCACCACACGGAATTTTTGCAAGGTCTTATCAATGACGGACGTATCAAATTGAAAGGTGGGGGAGAGTTTGCAGGTAAGAAAATTACTTATCATGACTCTTGTTACATCGGTCGCGCAAATGGAATTTATGATGCGCCACGTTCTGTTTTGGCAGGATTGGATGCTGATTTAACCGAAATGCAACGTGCAGGTAGCAAAGGTTTGTGCTGTGGTGCAGGTGGTGCGCAGATGTTTAAAGAGGACGAACCAGGTGATACAAGTATCAACGTGGAACGTGCAGGAGAAGCAATCGGAACGGGTGCGAAAGTGGTTGTAGCGAATTGTCCTTTCTGTATCACGATGCTTTCTGATGGTATGAAAGCACATAATAAAGAAGAGGATGTCATGGTTTATGACTTGGCAGAGATGGTGGTGAATAATATGTAATTAACGGTGGACGGTAGACGGGCGCTTCGCTTGACGGCGGACGGTTATTTACTGTAAACTCAAACTTTACATGAATTAAAACAACTCCTCATTTCACGTGTTATAAATTTCGACGAAAAGAAAAAATCGTCAAAGCATAAAAATAATAGAAAACCGGAAGGCAAAAAAACGTTTGAAAGTCGCTCTCAGCACCGTCAATCGTCGACTGTCGACCGTCAACCGTAATAAATGACAGATACAGAAGCAGTAATCAAACTGAATACAATAGAGGAAGCTATCGCGGATATTCGCGCTGGAAAAGTAATCATTGTAGTAGATGATGAAGACCGTGAAAATGAAGGAGATTTCGTTTGTGCGGCAGAGGCTGTTACGCCAGATATTATTACATTCATGGCGACACATGGTCGTGGATTGATTTGTACGCCATTGAGTGAAAAATTGGCTGATAAGTTGGAACTCAATATGATGGTGCCGACAAATACAGCGATGCACGAAACAGCATTTACGGTGTCGATTGACTTGATTGGTCAAGGTTGTACAACGGGAATTTCTTCTTATGACCGTTCGACTTGTATCAAAGCATTGGTTGACCCTAAGATGAAAGCGGCTAACTTTGCGCGTCCAGGACACGTATTTCCATTACGCGCCAAAGAAGGTGGTGTTTTGCGTCGTACAGGTCACACAGAGGCGTCGATTGACCTGGCTAAAATGGCAGGTTTCGCGCCAGTAGGTGTTTTGGTGGAGATTTTGAATGCGGATGGAACAATGGCTCGTTTACCACAATTAGCAGAGATTGGACGTCACCACGGCTTGAAAATCGTGACTATTCAAGATTTGGTTGCCTACAGAATGCGTACAGAGAGTTTGGTGAAACGTGTGTTGAGTTTACCAATTGAAACTGAATTTGGGGAGTTTGAAGTGATTGCTTATGAGCAAATTACGACAGGAGATACGCACCTAGCTATCGTCAAAGGAGATTGGGATGCTGCCGAAGAAGAACCGATTTTAGTACGTGCACACTCTTCTACGGAGACGGGCGATATTCTCGGACATATCGTTGGTGAACAAGGGGAGAAGGTGAAAAAAGCAATGAAAAAGATTGCTGATGAAGGAAAAGGTATGATTTTGTATATGCGCCACGGCGAAAAAACAAATGACTTATTGACGCAATTACAAACTATCAAAGCGCAACGCGAAGGAACTTACGTTTCTGAAAAATTCATCGAAAAAGAGAACGTACAACGTGACTTTGGTATTGGCGCACAAATCTTACATGATTTAGGCATCAAAAAAATCCGCTTGATTACTAATAATCCAAGAATGAGAGTAGGAGTGGAGGGATTTGGATTGGAGATAGTGGAGAATGTACCTTTGGGTTAACTATGAACCATGAACGAATTAACTATGAACTACGTCTCAGTAAAAGCGTTTTAACAACGTTCTTGATGAGACGTAGTTCATAGTTAGACTGTTTATAGTTCATAGTTAATACAATTCCGTAAGCCGATAATAATCCCGCATAGTCGTTTGAAAAGCAGACCTATCCTGCTGATTTTCTAGAACAGGAACAAATTCTCCTTTCGCATCTTTCACTTCCAGTTTTTGCCCTTCTTTCATTGCTGCATATAGTTTTCCAGAGAGTTCATACATTTCTGGACGAGACGGAATTGGCAGTAAATACTCTCCACCAATACTATCTTCAACTGACCAACGAATCGTCAAAGTATCAGACCAACCACCAGTATATTCATTTTTTTCGATAAAAATATAAGCTTCATCGCTCATCCAATTATTGACGATGACTGGATGGATAATTGGGCGTTTATTATCAAAAGATAACTTACGATTACGATATAAATCGGCATTGGCAGGCTTATATTTTGAGCGATAATAATGCGTACTACGGATATTGTTAAAGTACAAACGGCTTGGGTCTGTCGTTCTAAATTGACGGTCACCAACAAATTCTTTTTGCGGTTCGGGCGAACTACAAGCCGCAAATAATAAGGAAATAGAGAAGATTATTTGAATATATCTCATAAGATTGTTTACTTTCGTTTTTGTTAAGATATCAACTAAACAAGTAACTACATGCGTTTCATAAAGTTTATTTTTTCTCTAATCATCACACTTGGGCTGACCTGGGCTGCGAGTCAAGGGTTTTCTGTTAAAAATACTGCTTTGCCTCCTTTAGGCGCTTTTCTAAATCCAGTATCGGGTTTTTGGGCGAATGCCGAAGCAGCCAATAGTTTGGAAGATGAGACTTTAGATTTTCCTGAATTGACAGAAGAAGTAAGAGTTGTTTGGGATGAACGTATGGTGCCGCATATCTTTGCGCAAAATCTACCAGATGCGCTATTTGTACAGGGCTACGTGACCGCAAAGCACCGTTTGTGGCAAATGGATATTACTTCTCGTGCAGCAGCAGGAACGCTCTCTGAGGTATTTGGAGAAAGAACTTTAGCAATTGACTCACTAAGACGTGGACAAGGCGTGAAATGGGCGGCGGAAAATGCTATAGAAGGTTGGAGGCAAGGTGAAAATTTTCACTTGTTGGAGAGCTATACGGCGGGTGTCAATGCTTTTAAAAATAATATGTCTAAGCGTGATAAATCACTAGAGTTTAAGTTGTTTGACCAAGAATTACCTGATTGGACAGCCGAAAAATCTGCGTTGGTTGTGAAAAGCATGGCTTTGAGCTTGTGTTCTCGCAATTTTGATATTCCTGCTACTAATACGCTTGAAATACTTGGAAAAGACCGTTTCGACTTCTTCTTTCCTGATTGGAATTCTAAACAATCACCCATTATTCCTGCGGGAACAGAATGGGATTTCTCTAACAGTCCCGTTTCTGTAGAAAATTCAAAAAATAACTACTCTAGAGGTTTTATTCCGCACGAACCATTCGAATTACCACCAGAAAATAATGGAAGTAATAACTGGGCAGTTTCTGCTGAAAAATCAGCTACAGGAAATCCTATTTTATGTAATGACCCGCATCTTAATTTGACGCTGCCAGCTATCTGGTTTGAGCTGCAAATTCATACGCCAGATTTTAATGCGTATGGCGTTTCTGTGCCAGGCATACCGGGTATTTTGATTGGTTTTAATGAGCATATCGCATGGGGAGAAACCAATGTTGGACACGATTTGGTAGATTGGTACAAAATGGAATGGACGGACGAGAAAAAGAACTCCTATCGCTTTGATGATGACGTCGCAGTGCCAACAACGATGCGCGAAGAATTAATCTATGTAAAAGGAAGAACTGAACCGATTAGAGATACGGTGGTTTATACGCACTTTGGACCAATCACTTACGCTGACCCAAAACATCCAAATGCAGATTTGGCGATGCGTTGGATTGCGCACGACAAACCTGATGGGTTTGAGTTTCAGACCTTTATCGACCTTGCTAAGTCAAAGAATCATGCAGATTATGTCCAAGCCTTAAAAGCTTATGTTAGTCCCGCACAAAACTTCGTTTTTGCGAGTAAAGACGGAGATATTGCAATAACTGCCAATGGTCGTTTTCCGATTAAAAAGAAAGGTCAAGGTCGTTTTGTTTTAGCAGGAAATACATCTGACAATGAGTGGCAAGGATTTATTCCTAGAGCACAAATCCCACAAGTAAAAAACCCTGCGCGTGGCTTTGTTTCTTCTGCAAATCAACATACAACTGACCCGTCTTATCCCTATTATTTTAACGGAGGTTTTGCGGATTATCGCGGTAGATACCTGAATCGGAAATTATCTGAAAAAACTAAATTTACGGTTGAAGACATGATGGCTTTGCAGGCTGATAATTATAGCTTGAAAGCGGAAGAAGCATTACCGTTATTAATCGCAACACTGGATGAGTCGGAGTTGAATACGACAGAGCAAAGTATGTTGTCTGTATTGAAAAAATGGAACTATCGTTATGATGCAGAAGAGGTGGCTCCAATTATCTTTAATGCTTGGTGGTCAGCGTTTTATGATACGGCATGGGACGAATGGTCGGACTCTGATATTAGTTATTTGCAGCCCGAAGAGTGGCGGACGATTGAACTCATGGAGACTCATCCAGACTTAAGTTATTGGGATATAAAAGGGACGGTTGCACTGGAAAATATCAATGCACTTACTTTGCATTCATTCAAATTGGCAGCGGCAAAAGTCTTGGAAGAATTGGAAACGGAAGGAATAAATTATACTCAAAATCAGGACTTTTTCATTCCTCATTTGGGTAAATTAAAGGTTTTTAACAGAACTGAACTTGCAATAGGTGGCACACCAAATGCTCTAAATGCCAATCGCCCTGGAAATGGACCTTCTTGGCGAATGATTGTGGAATTGGGGGATGAAATAAACGCTTGGGGCGTTTATCCTGGTGGACAATCTGGTAATCCTGCCAGCCCATATTTTGATGATATGGTGGACGAATGGGCGGCTGGAAAATACTACAAATTGAACTTCTTAAAATCGCCTGAAGAGATAGGGGAGAAGGGGCTTTTTGAGCAGAGTTTTAAATAAATTTAAATTTAAATTCAAACTCAAGTTCAAAATTCAAATTCAAGTTTTAGTCTGTTCTTGAATTTGAATTTGATACTTGAGTTTGAATTTTTAAATATCCTCAAATCGAAACCCATTCAAAAACGAGTTAATATCCATTCTTTTCTTGCCTTGCAATTGCAAATCTTTTAGATGAATCCACCCGTCAGCAGTCGCAAATTTTAGATACTTTTTTTGGTCAGTTTCGTACTCTCCTGGCGTAATGTCGTGTTTGACAATCTCCGCTTCGCTCTTAAATACTTTCAATTTTTTACCTGCAAAAGTAGTCCATGCAATCGGATAAGGATTGAGTCCACGAATGAAATTTCGGATACTCTCAGAAGATTGAGTAAAGTCAATTTCTGTATTTTCTGTCGTCAGTTTTGGTGCTTTGCAAACCAATTTTTCATCTTGAGGCTGCATGATAACTTCCTCTTTTTCAATAAGTTGGACTGTTTTTAGAACTGTTTCTGCTCCAAGTTTCATCAGGCGAGCATACACTTCACCTGTTGTCTCTTCCTCTCCGATAGCAATCATTTCTTGCAACATAATATTACCCGTATCAATCTCATGTTTGAGCATAAAACTCGTCACGCCTGTACGTTTTTCTCCATTGATGACTGCCCAGTGAATCGGGGCTGCACCGCGATATTTAGGTAGGAGAGAACCGTGCAAATTGAAAGTTCCCAGAGGCGGCATATCCCACACCACGACAGGCAACATCCGGAAGGCAACGATGATTTGTAAATCTGCTTTCAGTGCGCGCAGTTCTTCTATGAAATCAGGCGATTTCAAGTTCTTTGGTTGTAGCACATTCAAGCCATTTTCAACGGCGTATTTCTTCACATGAGATTGAATGACCTGCTTGCCACCACGACCGCCCATTTTGTCCGTTGCGGTGATGACACCGACGACATTGTAGCCGCTTTTGACTAAGATGTCTAAAGATGCGACGGCAAACTCAGGTGTGCCCATGAATACGATGCGGAGGTTTTTATTTTTTTTCAA
>CALDUB010000137.1 GCA_937923465.1 uncultured Saprospiraceae bacterium | reverse complement strand
TTTTTTTGAGTAGGGTTTTTGGTTCTTTTGAGCCAATGTCAAAAGAACAAGTAAGAGCGGTAAGTATTCTATGCAAGCTCGAATTGAAAGCTACTGGCTTCGCCAGCTTAGGAATGAAGAAGAAATAATATGTATTAGACTTGTTAGACTTATAAAATACTCTTCTGGAAATATCTTTTTCCGCTACTTTCCTTTCCTCCAAAAAATAATGGTTCTCTGACAAATCCTCTCGTTGCACGGGACAATCACTGCTTGTCCCGCAACACGGGGGGATTTGTCAAAGAACAAAAATAATTTAATAGAGGGACTATTCAAGGATTTTTTGAAGAAAATTAGCAGAAAAATCTAAATTTCAGCAAAGCATTTTATAAAAGTAACAAGCCTATTGAAAAAAGAGAGCCTGAATTCCGCACGGAATTCAGGCTCTCTAATGTAAGAAAAATGTGTAGTTGGATACTAGCGAACTACTAATTTCTTAACTGTCTGCAATTCATCTGTAATGATTTCTGCAAAGTAAACACCAGTACCATAGTTAGCCATGCTAGCTGTATAACGGTCAGCAGTGTTAAACTCATCGGAGAATAATAACTTGCCGTCAGTTGTGTAGACCTTGATAGTTGCATTTTGTGGAGAAGCAGTTGTTACTTCTACCGAAAAACGACTATCTGTCGGATTAGGGAAAAGAGCAACACGCGCATCATTAACAGTGATGTTTTCATTACTTGAAATCACACCAAAAACTGTTGTTTCTGCTGAGGCACAAACTTCATCTCCATTTTGGTCTGTGATACATGCTACGTTTTCAATAGTCACTAGACTACTGAAAAACTGAATATCATCCACATGCCAACCATCTCCACCAACTGCTCCATCAGAAGCAAAACGGAAACGAACATCTACATCTAAACCTGCATATAGACTTAAATCTATCAAGGTATAAATATAACCTCCTGAGTTACCGTGGAATGCTGGACGACCACTAATTGCACTTGCCGGATTTTCTGTAATAGGTCCGTCATAACCATTAGACAGCATTTTACTACCTAAGTCAATCCAAGTACCTGAACCTCCAATACGCAACTCTACAACGCCACCGTCCCAATCTGCCTCTGTATCATAACTGTGGTAAAAACCAAGCCCTGGAGAAGTAGATAAAGTATAAGACTCTGCTATCATAAAGTACTGGTCACTTTCAGTATCAGGGTCTGGAGCAAAAACAGAGGTTGTTCCACTATTAGGGTCTGCTGTACTAGCTGCCCACATTGCAGCGCCTGAGCCACTAATTTCCCATTGACCAAGACCGCTTTCTAAATCATCTTCGAAACCAATTTGACTATATACACCTGCATCAATTGTTACAGAGTAAGTACAAGTTGTCGACTGTAGACTTGGTACATCATCAATAGTCATCGTCAAAATACCATTTTCAGCCGTAGCACTACAGGTTGAAGAACCGTCAACGTAAGTAGTATTTGCTGGCAATACGTCAGTAATAATGTATTGAGTTAAACTCTCTTGAGTACCATTTGTAATTTCAATAGTATAAGAGATTTCATCTAAAACTTCGGCACTGGCAGCGCCTGTTTTTTCAATCCCAATTGCATTCGAACACAATAATGGTAAGTCAAAATTTTGGCTACCACCAGCTTGTGCATCTACACCTAAACCACGACGTGCAAAAGTTTCCCAAATTAAACATTGGTTAGCACCTTCATAGTTTGCCTCATCTGCTGCCAATATTGCATCACGACCGTCAATGAAGGTAGGATTACATGATTGTAATTTTAAACCGTCAATAACCAATTGCATCGCGATATTATTACCACCTGTACCATTATACATGTCGTCGTCATAGCCATATACGTCAATTAAATCCCAGTATAAATCCCAAATCATCGCACACCAAACCGAACCAACACCATGAGGAACCGACTCGCTATTGATGTCTGAATAAGTGTGAGGATTGAGAGCCATGTTACGGCTGTAACGGTAAGTACGAATACCACCACCGTTCGTTGCTTGGTCTTGAGCATAAGTTCCGATACCACGACCTTCGTCTGCATTATTTGCAGCAGAAGAAGACAAAACAAGACCAAACCAGTCAGACCAGCCTTCTCCCATTTGCTCTTCATTACCTAAACAGTTACCTGTATTTGGTCCACCTGTTAGACGGATAGAAACACCGTGCCCATATTCATGACAAACAATACCACTATCGAAGTCACCGTCAATTCCAGCAGGACCAGGAGTTGGAATAGCCGCCGCGTCACTGAAAAGTGAAACTTCTAAACCTACTAAATCAGTCTTCAATGTATTACAATCTTGCAAGCTAATCATGACTGCAGGAATAGTTACTTGATTACCAACTGCACCTGCACCCATTGTGATGGGAGCATCTGCTACATTGTTACAAATGATAGCTGCTATTGCACCAGCATTTTCTGCTGCTAAGATTTTAAAACCAAATTCGCAAGTTCCTCTATCTATCAAAGCGATATTACCATTAATATCTGCGATATTAACCAAGCCTTCACAAGCGTCAGTGTTCGGAGCCGTACCGTCATCAACTAAAACAACACTTCCGATTAATGGAGAGTCTACATCTGGTATATCTCCTCCAAAACCACCAGGTACCATTGGATAATCGCCAGCAACTGTCTCAGGAGCAGTCACTACTAAAGTAGCATCGCCACCAGTCGGAGGAGCGCCATTCCCCCAAAAATACATCTGCATACGACCATCCGAACCGTCTGCGCCCGTACCAAAGTTTGCGTTGTTTGTACCACTACCATCTAAGCATTCTGCACGGACATAATCGCCTGCATCACCACCGTTTCCATAGTTATTTTCTTGAAAATTTCCTGATACTTCGTCAAAACCATACTGATACCAAACGTCGTGCATCAAGTTGTTCCAGTAGAAAAGGTTCGTCGTCGCAGCATCTACTTGCGTATAAGGGAAGTTGCTAGTTTCATCAAATGGAAAGTCAAAAAACAAAGAGTCTCCACCGTCAGGTTCATCTCCTGATGATGCATTTTGATTGAAAATATCGTGATAGGCGTGGACATTATTTCCACGTGTAATAGTATATTCGTGTCCTGGAACTCCGTCCGTATCGTGCCATCCAAAAGGAGATGCCGTGCCATCTGCTGGTGCAACTTGTAAGGCACGTGAACCGTGATTTGGACTTTCTGTCGTCAATGGAATGACGTTGTAAGCATTATTTACCTCCTCGTCTAATACTGTTGTTGGAGCAGTAGTATGATTGTGATTATGTGCTTCTTGACATACATCTGCTGAGCTGCCAAAGTCGCACTTAATTACTTGGTTGTTAAACACTAATACTTCACCTGTTACGGCATCAATACGTGCATTCCACCAGTTTTGAGCACTTTCTTCATACAGTTCTACTTGCCATGTCAAACGAACGCTTTTGTCCGCTAAGGGTTGGAAAAGAAGTTTCGTTTTGATAGGCTCAAGTGCGATACCTTGATGTGAGAATACAATCTCTTGGTCGCTAACTCTATTTGCTTCTGCTAGTACGTAAGGAATAGCCGTTTCTACATTAAAATGTTGAATAACTTTTTCTACTGCTTGTTTGGCAGAGATTTGAGGCATTGTTGTATTTACACGACTTTGTAAGTCTGCAACGAAACGATTTCCTACATTTAGTACCTTACCGCTCGGTAAAATATTGATGTTAATCATACCGTTGTGCACTTCAATGTTTTGGTGTTTTTGAATGAAATACAAGTGCGTGACACCATTATGAGCAGACACATAATTATCTCGAATAGTATAATCTACAAGGTCTGACGGTGTAAGATTTAATGCTTTGACATTTTCTTGCAAATGTTTTTGAGCAATGTCAAGAGCGGATTGTGATTGTGCGGAAACAAATTGTCCGCATAAGAAGAGCGCCACCCACAGGAATAGCGACTTTTTGTTTAGAAAAGGCATACTTTTTGGTAAATTTAGTTCTCATCGCTTTAAAAATCGGATGCGATGAATTCAGTTTTATTGATGAAGGTATAAAGCTAATACTATTATTTTGCAGGGAGAAACGAAGTGTATCAATTGGTCGTGAAGGGTGCAGATTTTCTCGTAGCACAGGCTTGCAGCCTGTACGTTAAACGGGTTCGTAACCCGTTGTTCGGGTTGCAAACCCGAAAGACAAACAGGCTGCAAGCCTGTGCCACGTTTGATTAATTAATTTTCACTTCCTTTATTCCATTTCGTCCATAAAAGACAGGAAAATACATCTGTTCGACCTTAGCAGGATTTAAAGTGTAATTACCAGAAAAGCGCGGTTCTAATTCAATTTTAAAAGTATATGTCCCTGGCTTTAATTGACGACAGAAAATGGAGGTCTTTTCTTTGAAATATTCGCGGTGTACTTCGACGCTTTTATAAGCATATTGAGCTTTATTTCCATAAGAACAGCCTGCCGGGACGGGAACTTCTATCATGATATAATCTGCTTCTTTTGTCATGTTGATAGTGACTTCTAAAATGGTCTTCTTGCCTTGCTTTAACTGCTCCACTTTTTTACCGTCTTGCAGCATTTTTGTATTGACGACGAATAGGTCAGATTTTGCTTCTGGATTTTGGTTGAATTGTGTTTG
>CALDUB010000136.1 GCA_937923465.1 uncultured Saprospiraceae bacterium | reverse complement strand
CGTCCGGAGGAAAAAATGGGCTTTACTTATCTTACTTCGAGTGGGGGAGATTGGACTTATCCTTTGGCTATTGAGATTAATAATATTTTGACGGGGAGGAGTTTGAGTTATGATTAAAAGACTGCATCAAACACCCAATCGTCTGGAGCGTAATTTTTCTAAATAGAATTGCTATATTTACTTTTCTTTCAGGAATAACGCTTAAACAAAGTTTACGCGCAAAACAAAACGAAAAATTATGCAAATAGCTGCCACCATCGTCATTGGATTAGTCGCCTTTATCCACATTTATATTTTATGGTTTGAAATGTTCGCTTGGACAACGCGAGGACCAAAGATTTTTGGAGGATTTCCAAAGGATTTATTTGAACCAACAAAATCTATGGCTGCCAATCAAGGACTATACAACGGTTTTCTTGCCGCAGGTCTAATTTGGACTTTCTTCATCGAAAATGCAGAATGGCAAGACAATATCGCTTACTTTTTCTTGGCTTGTGTCGCAATAGCTGGTATTTATGGAGCGATGACTGCTGATAAAAAGATAATTTTTGTACAAACTGTACCTGCATTAATCGGTTTAGCTCTAGTATTTTTTAAGTAAATCTACAAATATGAAGTAGAAGGCTCTGTTCAAATTAGTTGGATTACCTATACTCATCAGATGACTCAAAGTCGAATGTCGTTAACTTAGGAAGCACCTTGTTAAAGATGTACAATAATAGTATGCAAAGAGCGCATGATAGGAACGCGGATGATACGGATTCAACGGATTTACGCGGATTTTGAAAGAGTACTAAATAAAATCCGCGTCCTATCTCCCGAAAACATTCGGGACAAGCTGTGTTCTTTCGTGTTCATCCGTGTTCCTGCCAAGTCATACTGGAAGTCTATTTCCACTAAGTTGATAGCATTCGGCACACGTGTCCGCATGGAAAGTCACCTAATGAGTATAGGTATAAACTTCCTACTTCATATTTACAAAACCGCCTCCATTTTTCTAATATTCTCACCTATCATCAAGTCGTTAAAAGCAAAGCTTTTTGCCTTTTCCAAATACTTTCTAGCCTTTGTTCTTTCCTTTCTGACAAAATGAATATGTGCGATATTCAAGGCAGTCAATGCATTGTCATTTGGTGTACGCAAACCTAACTTCAAAGCCTCTAATAGATGCAATTCTGCTTCTCCTAATTTCTTGCTTTGCAAATCAATCATACCTTTCGTAAAATGAAAATACGCTCTGGGGCTACGTGCCAACCATTGTGGTTTTTTAATTTTAGTCAGCATCAACTCTGCCTCCATAGGTTTTCCCTTCTTTAAGGTAGAAAAGGCGGACCAGACATTGGCGTACAAAAAATGAGTCGCTAATAAAATTAGCGCCGTCAAATAAAAATACCAAGCAGACCCAATACCCATTTTTACATGGAGCAGAATACCAATACCCACGAAAAGAAAAATTAGACCAAGACGAATAGAATGTAGAGACATATTTACTTAATTTTTGGCGAAATTAGGTAAAATATGCCAAAAGAGCACGGTCAAAAAAGTATCACGCGGGTTCTACCCCGTGTAAAGTAACACGGTCGTTCCACGTGGTGTAAGGATAAGGAGTCAAGGCGTGGAACGACCGTAAGACTTTAGGTATTATTTTGTCGCTTTTTTCCTACCTTTACGCAACTAAACGCCAACTACAAACCTTATTAGAAATAGACAATTCACATTAAATAAATCCACTCTTTGGAACAAATATTAGAATTAATACTACATACAGAAGACTTCATTTTAAACATGGTGACTTATAATGAGACATTGACTTATTTTGTCTTATTCTGTATCATTTTTAGCGAAACCGGTTTAGTTATTTTTCCGTTTTTCCCTGGAGATGCACTGCTATTGACTGTGGGCGTTATTGCGGTTACGGGAGCTCTAAATATTTGGATTTTGGTACCTGTCTTGATTGCTGCCGCTATTTTAGGGAATACGTCTAATTATTTTATTGGCAAGTTTGCAGGAAAAAGGATGATTAAATTCGAGAATAAACTCTTCCAAAAATATCTTAAAAGTACAGAAGAATTTTATGAAAAACATGGCGGCAAAGCTGTTATGTACAGTCGTTTTTTTCCTATATTTCGTACTTATGTGCCATTTGTAGCAGGTATTACACGCATGAACTTCTGGGATTTTATGAAATTCAATATCTTAGGCGGCGTTATCTGGGTTTTCCTATTCACTTGGGGTGGATACATGGTCAGCGAAATACCAATAATTAAAGAGAACTTTGAGAAGATATTTATGTCTATTATGTTTTTGACGGTAGTTCCATTTTTATGGAAAGGAGGAAAGGCTTTGTTTGGGAAGAAGGATGTGGAGGGGATACAACCATAAAATAATAGCTAGTAGCAATTTTCATGTAGATGACTTTGCTGAAGTGGAAATTTTCTCAACGAGTATGACTATTAAGATAAATGAACACACCACATTAAAAAAACCAAAAAATGGTCAAAATCATAGAATGCCCACGAGACGCAATGCAAGGATTAAAGACCTACATTCCTGCGGAAACCAAGGCAAAATACATCAATAAACTACTCAAATGTGGTTTTGATACCCTTGATTTTGGGAGCTTTGTCTCTCCGAAGGCAATCCCACAAATGCGGGATACGGCGGAGGTTTTGAGTATGCTGGATTTGGACGATAATGATACAAAACTATTAGCCATAGTAGCCAATAAACGTGGCGCAAACGATGCTTCACAATTCGAAGAAATAGACATCTTAGGTTATCCTTTTTCCATTTCTGAGACCTTTCAGTTACGGAATACCAATGCGACCTTAGAAGAGAGTTTAGACCGTGTCAAACTCATTCAAGAGATAGCTGTCAAAGCAGATAAAACCTTACTTTTATACATCAGTATGGGCTTCGGAAACCCTTATGGAGATGATTGGAATGTCGATATTGTTGCCAAAGCAACGGAGCAGTTAGCTAGTATTGGTATAAAAATAATCCAGTTATCAGATACTATCGGCGTTGCCACACCAGATAGTATTTCCTATTTGTTTAGTAATCTTTTACCGCTATATCCAGATATTGAAATCGGCGCACATTTGCACACTACACCACAGGCTTGGAAAGAAAAAGTAGTGGCTGCCTACGACAGTGGTTGCCGCAGATTTGACGGTGCTATACGTGGCTATGGAGGCTGTCCAATGGCAAAAGATGACCTGACAGGCAATATGCCAACAGAGCATTTAGTCTACCATTTTGATGAAATAAAGGCTGAAACTGGGGTCAATCTATTGGAATTTGGAAAATGCTACGCTGCGGCAGAGAGCGTCTTCCCACACCATTAAGATAGTTGTAGAGTTGTAATGTTTTAGAGTTGTAAAGTTGCCGCTTTTACTAGTTCGCGATAGCAACTTTGAAACCATACAACTTTACAAACATACAACTTTTGAAAAATGCAAACACGAGAAATAGAATTCGCGACACCAGCTTTTGACGAGAATTTGCGCTTGCGCAATGATGTCTTACGTATTCCTTTGGGTATGGAATTTTACGCTAAAGATATTGCAGAAGAATGGAGTAGTACCCACTTAGGTTGTTACAACGAACTGGGAGAATTAATGGGCAGTCTCATCATGAAGGATGTCGGAAATGGACAAGTCAAAATGCGACAAGTTGCTGTTGCTGAGAAATTTCAGAACCGTGGAGTAGGGCATAATATGGTAGCGGCAAGTGAAGTTTGGGCAAAGGAGAATAATTTTTCTGAAATCGTTTTACATGCGCGAGAGGTCGCCGTGCCTTTCTATTTAAAACAGAATTACGAAAAAGTAGGAGAGCGATTTGATGAAGTAGGAATTCCTCATTTTAAAATGCGTAAGAAAATATAGGAAGATGTTAGACATTAGATTTTTAAGAGAGTTTAACGTCTAACTGTATTGACAAACAGACTTATACTACAAAATTTTTCAACGCAGAAACGCAGAGTTTGTAAGCGTGATTTGCATAGAATACGTGTTCGAGAAGGCAGAGAGAAAAAATCTTACGATTTTTGAGCTTACTAAATTTTTAGTATAAGTTTATTTGTCAGTACATCTAACGTCCAATGTCTATAATCCAATGTCTAATATCTAAAAAATGCTAAACCAAAACCTCATAGTACGTCTCGTCGCTGCTGAAATCAAACAGCAGCAACATACCGTCTTGCAAAATGTGAATTTTAACATTGCGCCTGGCGAGTTTATCTACCTTATCGGACGGACGGGGAGTGGTAAATCGTCTCTACTTAAGACGCTATATGCTGCCTTACCACTAGCATCGGGAAAGGGAATGGTAGCTGAT
>CALDUB010000135.1 GCA_937923465.1 uncultured Saprospiraceae bacterium | reverse complement strand
GCGCTCACCACCGCCGCCGCCGCGTCCGTCTCTCTTTCCTTCATTCAAGCGAATATCGCGTCCTTCTAAAGTTGCACCTTCAAAAGCTGTAACTAAAGTTTCTGCTGCAGTTTCTTCGATGTCAAAGAAAGTAAATTTTGAAGATAAGTCGATTTTACCAATCGTACTTGCTTCAATACCAGAATTTCCACATAACAAAGCAGTCATTCCTTCTTTACCCTCTACATCCATACTACCTACATTGATGAAAAAGCGCTTCATTACCACACCGTTTGCATTCACCACTTTACGCTCCCGACGTTGTTCGCCTGGTTTACGTGGGTTAAGGTCAATCGTGTTTCCGTATTTTTTCAATAAGTTATTGAAAGATAAGCTTGCTACTTTCTCAATTAACTCTTCTTTGGTCAATTCTTCAAACTCACTTGCAATATGTGGCAAGTATGATTTGATTTCCTCATTTGGTTGTGCATCCTTCAAACGGTTGATGTAAGCCATCAAACGCTTCTCTCCAATCTCTTTACCCGTTGGGATATGAGACATTTCGAACTTCGCTTTGGTGATTTTCTCCAAACGACGTACGATATGAAAATCGCGTGGGTGCATCAAGACCATAGAAATACCTTTCTGTCCTGCACGACCAGTACGACCCGCACGGTGTGTATAGAAAGACATATCTTCTGGAATATTGTAATGGAAAACGTGTGTGATTTCCTTTACATCAATACCACGAGCTGCTACATCTGTCGCTACCAAAATCTGCAAACGTCCTTTACGGAAGCCTTGCATTACTTTGTCACGCTGCGCTTGACTCAAATCACCGTGCAATGCATCAGCACTGTAACCGTCTGCTCTTAAACGCTCAGCTACTTCTTGACTATCACGACGTGTGCGCGTAAAAATCAAACCAAAGATAGAACCATCAAAATCTAAGAAACGACGCACGACTTCATAACGCTCAGATGGGCGTGTGATGACGTATTGGTGACTGATGTCTTCGTTTGTTGTATTCTTTTCACCAACTGTCAATTCAATTGGGTCAGTCATGTAGTTCTTAGCGATACGACGAACCTCGTGAGGCATCGTTGCTGAAAATAACCATGTGCATTTTTCGTCTGGAGTATTTTGTAAGATATCATCCAACTCCTCCTTGAAGCCCATGTTGAGCATCTCATCTGCCTCATCCAATACTACGAAGTCAATACTTTCAATATTAACTGCTCTACGGTTGATCATATCACGTAAACGACCTGGTGTCGCTACGATGATGTGTACACCGCGTTTCACATCACGAATCTGACGTCCGATATCTGTACCGCCATAGACAGCATAGATTTTCAACTTGCGATTGCCTGCTGCAAAACGTTCTAATTCTTTTGAAATTTGTAAACACAATTCACGTGTTGGTGCAATCACAACAGCTTGTGTGTTTGAATTTGATGTATCTACCAAATCCATTAACGGTAAACCAAAGGCTGCCGTTTTACCTGTTCCTGTCTGCGCCAAACCTACTAAATCAGAAGGGTTTTCCAATAATTGAGGAATTGCCTGCTCCTGAATAGGTGTAGGTGTTTCGAAACCCATTTTCGCTAGGGTACCGAGTAAAGGTTGGGATAATCCCAACTCTGCAAAAGTTGCCATACTTGTTGTTAAAGCAGTCTACTGTTAAAAGACAAAAAATGTTGGACGCTAGATTTTAGATACAATAATCATAAGAATATTGTAGGGTCTAATATCTAAAGTCTTTTATCTAATATCTAATAATTTACGATAACTGCGGTGAAGCGGAATGCTGAAAATAGCGCGAAATACTAATGTGGGATTTTACATCATGTAAAATCTTCTTTTTAACTAAAACTGCGCTTTTTCGGAGACGATAAATTTCAGCATTTGCTTTTTTGAAAGGACAGTGAGAAATTTAAATAAAAAATTTAAACTTGTACTGTATGCTCGGTTTTACCAACCCCGTTCGATGCACTACGCAAGTACATTTAAAACTCAGAAACAAGTTATAATAACCTGTTCCTCTTAAATCGACTGCAAAGGTACAATTTTATTTGGAATTGAGCACTCTTTATTTCTTAATTAAAAATTAAATTTTGTTCTTCTCTCCTTTTTTTACTCTTTTTAAATAAATTTTAGTCAGACAACTCTAAGAAACGCGAAAAAAATAGATTCAGAATCTGAACAGGATTTTTTGCTCCCAATTTGCACTTTGAAAATCCTTATTTAGCTAGGCTTCCGATGCTCGGAACGCGGTATACGCAGTTTTCAAAACTTGTCCCGACGCTTTGCTCGGGAGCCCAAATTGAAAACAAAACTTCTCTACTCAGATTCTGAATCTATTTATACCGCGTTCCTAATATAGACAGGAGTACCTGCTTAGTACAAAATAAAAATGACAAAAGCCCTGTACATCATAAGATGCACAGGGCTTTTTTTCAGTTAGCTAAGTTGCTAAGCGAGGTTGGGTTGCTTAGTAGCCACCACCACCGTAACCACCACGGTCGCCGCCACCGCCGCCACCGTAACCGCCACGACCTCCGCCGCCACCGCCACCGTAGCCACCGCGTCCGCCGCCGCCGCCACCGCCGCGATTCTCGCGTGGTTCTGCTTTCTTAACTACAATTGTTCTTCCGTCTACTTCACTGTCGTTCAAGTCGTTAATTGCTGCTTGTCCCTCTTCTTCGTTCGCCATTTCAACGAAACCAAAACCTTTAGAGCGACCTGTGAATTTGTCCATGATGATTTTGACAGAGTCAACTTCACCAAATTCTTCGAATAATTCACGTAGGTAATCTTCCTGCGTGTCGAAGTTTAATTTTGCCACAAAAATATTCATAATAAAAAAAATAAAAAGTACTAAAAAAAAGAGTTTACTCCAAAAGTTACAATGAGTGGAGGCGACTGGACTAAAAAGCATCCCGAACGCAAACAATACGAACTAAAGTAATCTCAGTGAAAAAAAATTTAAGAAAAATGAATTGGAAAGTATAATTTGGAAAGAACTAAAACGAATACAAAACATAAAACAACTTGCCGAAAAAACTTTTTTTGAGGAAATCGCAAAAAATCAAAAAGGAAAAGAAGTGATAAAATTTGCTCCGTTGGAGCTACTTCAAACTTACATTACAAATAACTAATCTTAAAGACGCGGCAAATATAGGTTATATTTTGATAACATGCTTGATAAATATCGCCAATACGACTTTTTTTTTCAATTTACTTTTTCATTAACTAATAATTAAGATTTCAAATACAAAAAAGAGCTCTTTCTCCCTGAAAATCAGAGAGTTTCGTATTTTGCATTTTCATCTTGTCAAAAAAAGAAAATTGTGAATTTTTTAAATTATAAATATGAAACGAAGAACTGCTCTCCGAAATCTAGCTCTAACCGCCGCAGGTACCGCAACTTTAGCGACGGCTTGCTTATCTAATACAACAGAAAATAAAGTGGAAAACACACCTGTAAAGCTAAAAGCAAACATTAAACAGTCTGTTTGCCGCTGGTGCTTTGAAGATATGCCACTGGAAGAATTGGCAGACTTTTGTAAGGACTTGGGAATGTTTAGTATTGAATTACTAAAAGAGAAGGAATGGAAAATCGTGCAAGACCGTGGTTTGACTTGTGCTGTGGCTACTGGAGATATTAGTTTGACGGAGGGGTTTAATGATATAAAGAACCATGCAAAGTTACAGGCGTTTTACCCTGATTTAATTAGGAAGGCTGCTGCTGCCGGTTTGCCTAATGTTATTTGTTTTTCTGGTAATCGCAATGGGATAAGTGATGCGGATGGTATGGAAAATTGCGCGGTGGGTCTTGACCCTCTGGTTAAATTGGCGGAAAAAGAAGGTATTACTTTAATCATGGAGGTTTTTAACTCAAAGATTAATCATCCTGACTATATGGCTGATAGCACGAAGTGGACCGTTGACTTGTGTAAAAAAATGGGTTCTGCCCGTATGAAAATCTTGTATGACATCTACCACATGCAAATAATGGAGGGTGACATCATTCGCACTATTCAAGACAACCATGAATACTTCGCACATTATCATACTGCGGGCGTGCCTGGTCGTAATGAAATTGATGATACGCAGGAACTATACTACCCTGCTATTGTAAAAGCAATTCTCGCAACGGG
Source organism: uncultured Saprospiraceae bacterium (assembly GCA_937923465.1). Lineage (GTDB taxonomy): Bacteria > Bacteroidota > Bacteroidia > Chitinophagales > Saprospiraceae > JAHDCG01. The sequence continues at coordinate 820 of CALDUB010000135.1, read as the reverse complement.
CTATACTGGATATTTGGGACAGGAATTTATGCCAAAGAAGGCGGATAAGTTGGGGAGTTTACGGGAGTCGGTTCTGTTGTGTGATGTTTAGCTTGGTTACTGGTTATTAATTATTGGTTATTACTGTTTTAGATAATAACCAATAATTAGTAACCAATAATTCATCAAAGCAATCGCAAAGCTTCTCTTCTACTCAATCCATGAAGTAAAGGCGTTTTTGCTACAAAATCTTGTACCCATTCAGGATTAGTACGACTGTATTCTCTTAAAATCCAACCAATGGCCTTATTAATGAAGAATTCCTTTGAACCTAAAAGCGTATTAATAGTTGATGCCATCAGCTTTGGGTCTAAGTCTTCTTTGTATTTTAATTGAAATATTAATGCTGTTCTTTGCAGCCAGATATTACCAGAAGCTAGCCAACGTGCGACATGCTTATCTCTTTCCTCTGGAAATTCTTTCATGTAAGCACCTACCAATTTATTAGCGATATAATCAACTGTGTCCCACCAAGATTGATGCGTTATCATAAACTCGAAAAGCTGGATGTCCTTTTTTTCTAGTTGTTTGATATATTTAAAGGCAAGTTCTTGGGCGAAATGGTGGTACTCTCGTTGAGGTTCCTTCCATAGTTTTTTTACGAGTGCATCTAAGTTAGCTTTTGGAGGTAAAAAATCTTTGACAAGGAATGGCTTTTGAATATCTCGCCGTTCCGCTGATTTTAAGCCGTAAAATTCGAATTGGTTGCGCATGTATGCTTTTTGCTGTGCAGCTACTTCAGGGTTTCCATTGCTGGCAAATTCGACTTTTAAAGTATTGA
>CALDUB010000134.1 GCA_937923465.1 uncultured Saprospiraceae bacterium | reverse complement strand
ACAACTTGTGCTGATAATGGTTTAGATTTAGTAAGAACCGCAGGTCCAGCTTCTGGTTCAGTATTCCCAATCGGAACAACGACAATTACTTACCAAGCAACGGATGCATGTGGTAATACAGAAACTGTGAGCTTCACAATTACTGTTACGGCACAAGACTCTAACTTGACATTGACAGGTCCTGATAACCAAACTGTAGATGTTGCACCTGGTGTAACAACAGCAGTAGTAACTTACCCAACACCAGTTGCCAATACAACTTGTGCAGACGGTGGTTTAGAATTGGTAAGAATTGCAGGTCCAGCTTCTGGTTCAGCATTCCCAATCGGAACAACGACTATCACATACCAAGCAACGGACAACTGTGGTAATAGCGAAACAGTAAGTTTCACTATCACTGTTGTAGCTTCTGACTCAGTTGTTACTATTTCTTGTCCAGCAAATGTTGTAGCAGACACAGCACCTGGTGCAACAAGCGCAATCGTAACTTACGGCAACGCAACTGCAACTACAAACTGTGAACAAGGTGACTTGAATGTATCTGTGACTGAAGGTCCAGCAAGTGGTTCTGCTTTCGTTGTAGGAACAACGACTGTCAAATACACAGCAACTGACGCTTGTGGCGGCATGGAAATGTGTACTTTCACAGTAACAGTAAATGCAGTAGCTGCTCCTGATTGCGAAATCACGCGCTCAGCTACTAATGCAACACAATGTGTAAATGGCGAAAACTACGGTATTTACATACAAGGTGACTTCTACACAATAAGCCAAGGTTCTTTGACAGAATACAGCAACGGAACGGCTATTTTAGCAGGTACAGCTAATGGCTTTGGTGATATTCACATCGAATTCACAGGAAGAACAAATAACTTGACACCATTATTTGGTAACTGTTTCACACCAGCTACAACAGACTGGTACTACTACACTGCATTCTCTGGAACTATTGGTTCTTTAAATGTAGAAGGTAATCCTGCGCACCCATTCCAAATCGGTAAGGGAGCAAACAATCAAAACCAAAACGACTTTGGTGGTTCTGGTTGGTGGAATGCAAGCAACGGACAGACAGGAGATATTAATCTTCGTTTGAGCGGTAATGCTGGTACTTTACAATTTGATGATAGCTGCGAGCAACCTGTTGCAGGATGTGACTTAGATATACTATTTGTAGTTGGAGACACGAACTTAAACGCAGGTGATGCTGCGATTAGCAATCGTTTAATGACACAAGGGTACAATGTAATGACTGTTGATGCACAATGGGCAGAAACTTCTGATGCAAACGGAAAAGATTTAGTATTCATCAGTTCTACTGTCTTGTCTACTGACTTGGGTGCAACATTTAAAAATGTATCTGTTCCTGTAATAATATCAGAAGCATTCTTATTAGATGACATGGCACTGACTGGAAATGCTTCGGGTACAGACTATTCTACCCAATCAGGTGTACAGTCTTACACAGCTACAAATCACCCAATTAATGGCGATTTGAGTGGAACATTCAATGTCTTTACTTCTGTAGACGATGTAAACTGGGGATACCCATATGCTGTGTCTAACGATGCAGGATATATTCCTAGCAATCCAAACAAGTGTATGATTATCGCTTATGATGAAGATGATGCAATGTTTGGTAATTTCCACGCACCAGCGCGTCGTGTAGGTTTCTTCTTACGTGACAATAGTGCAACAAAATTAACAGCAAAAGGATGGCAATTATTTGACCAATCTATTCAGTGGGCAACAGATTGTACACCTGCTAATGGAACTGTAGTTCAATCTATCGAAGATACAACGAATGATGTTGTTATCGCAGAAGAAAGAACATCAGAAGAAGCGGTAAATATCGCATTCGGTATCTATCCAAACCCTGCTACTGACATGGTAAATGTGAGTTTAGTAGAAATGAATGGCGCTGCTGTCATCATCAATGTTTACGATGCATTAGGTCGTAACATTGAGCGTATCGAAGCAGATGCTGCATACAATTCTGTTTACCGCATCAATACTTCTGATTACAAATCAGGTATGTACATGATTAGCGTACAAGCAGGAGATGCACCAGCAATAACTAAGCAATTGGTTATATTGGGGCACTAAATAAATTTTGAATGATGCGTGTTGAATAGACTCATCAGCTCATTATTCAAAATATTTTCTGATAGTTCAGAGTGAGGAATTAGATTCCTAGAATCTAATTATTCGCCTTTGGCTATCACGTTTTTAAAGCTCAATAGGCGGACTCGGCAGTAATGCGGAGTCCGTTTTTTTTGCCCTAAAAGAATCCACGCCAAATCCGAATCATTTGTTCAATACGCATTCTGATTAAGTCATACTAGTATTTTGTCTCTTGTAAGCACTCAAATTCACCCATTTCCAACAAACTTTACAAATAATTCAAATCTGAAAAGGTAGATTCAAAAAAACAACAGTTATCTTTGCGGCCGAAAGAAATATTTTCTTCTAAAAAAGTTAACCAAATCTAAGATGAAAAGAATTTACCTTACACTGTTTGCGCTTTGCTTCTGTGTGTCGGCAATTTTTGCCCAAACAACAGTAACTGTTCAAAGCAACACTTTTACTCCTGAAGCCCTTACAATTAACGTCGGGGAAACTGTTATTTTTGACAATATCGGCGGTTTCCACAATGTAGATGGAACACAGACGACTTTCCCTGCTAATCCTGAAAGCTTTGGAAATGGTGCAGCAGCTTCTGCACCTTGGAATTACGAACACACTTTTACAGTCGCTGGTACTTACGACTACAACTGTACGCCACATGCGGGCTTAGGTATGGTCGGTACAATCACAGTACTAGGAGGTGCAACAGATGATGTCGTTATCTCTGAAATCATGTACAATCCACCAGAAAGTGGAACGGACTCATTAGAGTTTATTGAAATCTACAACAATGGCGCAGACGCTGTTGACTTGGAAGGTTGGTCATTATCTGGCGCAACTTTTACTTTCCCAGCAGTAACTATCGGTGCAGGTGAATACCTTGTGACTTGTGTGAATAGCACTGCCATGGAAACTGTGCTTGGTGTAACGACTGACTTACAATGGGAAGCAGGTGGACTCTCTAACGGAGGTGAAACACTTCAATTAATCAATGCGACAGGTGTAATTGTTGACGAAGTTACTTACGATGACGGTGGAGATTGGCCAACATCACCAGACGGAGACGGAAATTCTTTGGTTCTTTGTGACCCAAGTTCTGATAATAGTGTAGGAACTAGCTGGTTAGCTGCTTCTACTGCAACAGGTGCAATCATTGCAGATACTGAAATTTTTGCTAATCCAGGTGCAGCTTCTGGTTGTCCTAATGGTCCTATCGTTGGATTTGGCGGTGCTGGCTTTTCTATAACTGAAGGCGACACTGAAATCGGAGTAGACGTTTCTATTAGTTTAGGAAATACTAATGCAACTTCTGTTGATGTTGTTTTAAGTGCAGCATCTACAGCGACGGAAGGTGACGATTTTACTTTTGCGACGCAAACAATCACTTTTGCAGCAGGAGTTGCTAGCGAAACACAACAAGCAATTATCAATGTTTTAGATGATGCTATGCCAGAAGATACAGAAACTATCATTGTTGAATTAGTGAATGCGACAAATGGTGCTGTTTTAGGTACTTCAGTTTTCACTCTTGAGATTGAAGATAACGATACTGCGATTGACTACGAAGTCATTACTATCGGTGCGGCCACTGAAATTGATGCCGACGGTGTCGGAACTATGGTTGACTCTTTAGTTCAAATCCAAGGTGTTGTTTATGGTGTAAACATGCGTCCTGCTGGTTTGCAGTTCACTATCATCGACGGAAATAACGACGGTATTGGCTTATTTTTTAACTCTGGTGACTTAGGTTACACAGTAAATGAAGGCGACGAAATTATCCTTCAAGGTACTATCGGTCAATTCAACGGTCTTATTCAGATTGCTCCAGATGCGATTACTTTGGTAGATGCTGGAAATACTCTTTTTGCTCCAACTGTTATTACAGAATACTCCGAAGCAATGGAATCTCAATTGGTTCGTATTGAAAATGTATCTTTAGTAGATGCAAATGATTGGACTGGCGCTGGTTCTGGTTTTAATGTAGATGTGACTGACGGTACAAATACTTATGTCGTTCGTATTGATGCAGATGTTGACTTATACGCAATGGAAGCACCAACAGGTACATTCAGTGTAACAGGTCTTGGTGGACAATTTGACAACTCTTCTCCTTTTGATGAAGGTTACCAATTATTGCCTCGTTACATGGCTGATATTGACCCTTACAATGCAATGCCTCCTGTTGAGCCAACTTACCCTGCTTATGACATTGCTGAGGTGACTGGTCAAGATGCTGACGGTGTAGCGGACTCATTGAATACAACTTGTACTTTGACAGGTGTTGTACAGAGTATCGACTACCGTGGTGGTGACGGTGTTCAGTTTTTCATGAATGACGGAACGGACGGTATCGCAGTTTTCTCTGATGCTATCGCTTACTATGATGTGACTGCTGGTGACGAAATCACTATGGAAGGTTCTATTGGACAATTCAATGGTTTAACACAAGTATATCCTGATACGATTATTTTGAATTCTGCTGGTAATGCTTTGGAAAATGTAACTGATGTTCCTGGTCTTGGAGAAGCAACGGAGTCTGAATTAGTTCGTTTACAAGTAGATTTTGCTGATGTTTCTCAATGGGTTCCTGCTGGTTCAGGTTTCAATTTAGATGCGACGGTTAACGGTACAGGAGAACAAATCACAGTGCGCGTTGATAATGACTCAGAATACTTTAGTCTTGCTCAATTTCCTTTTGCGGATATGAATATGATAACTATAGAAGGTTTTGGTAGTCAATTTGATTTCGATGCACCTTATTTTGAAGGGTATCAATTATTATTGACAGACATGTACTTTACTATCAACGTAAACGACCCAAGTCTCTCAGAAAAAATCAATATTTTCCCTAATCCTGCACAAGATGTCTTGAATGTAGAATCAGGTGATGTTGTTTTAGATAATATCCGCATTACGAATATGTTGGGTCAAACGGTTTTGGATGTTAACAGTCCTGCTAATCGTTTGAATATCAATAATTTGCCAGCAGGTATTTACACGGTTACTTTTACGACAGAAGACCGTTTTTACTCTGAGCAATTGATTAAGAAGTAATTTTGAAAATAGGAAGTATGAAATAGGAAATAGGAATTTTCTCTTTTCATTCTCTTTATAAAAGGCGCAGCTTTCTCACGAAGGCTGCGCTTTTTTTTCGTATAATTTGAAAATTCACTTAAATTGCAGTCTAACTCGGTTTTGTTAAGCCGATACTGAACGTGCGTTTTCAAAAAAACATAAAATTTCTACATGTCATTAACGATTATTCTCATAGTCATTACCGCTTTGGTTTCTTATCAAGCAGTACAAAATCCGTCACTCTACGACAAACTCGTTTTTCAACCTTATACTATAAAAAGGAAAGGGGAGTGGCACCGCTTTTTGACGCATGGCTTTATCCATTCTAGACAAAACTGGACGCATTTAATGGTCAATATGTTTGTCTTGTACCAAGTCGGAGAAAATGTTGAGGGCTATTTCAATGCATTTTTCGGTCAAGGCATTGGTCGCATTGCTCTTTTGTTTTTATACCTGACAGCTATAATTTGTTCTTCGATACCTTCTTATCTCAAGCATCAAGATAATCCAGGATATGGCGCAGTTGGTGCATCAGGTGCAACATCTGCTTTAATTTTTGCATTCGCTTTGTTTCAACCTTGGGCATGGTTTATTTTTCCACCCTTACCCGCTATTCTCATGGCAGTTGGTTATGTTTTCTATTCTAATTACATGAGTAAACAGAGTAGAGACAACATCGGTCACGACGCACACATGTATGGCGCCATCTATGGACTTTTATGTACTCTAGCACTTGCATTTGCATTGAATCCTCAAGTGATTGAATACATTATTCAGGCATTCTTGGCTGGTCCAACACCGCCACCATTCTTTTAAAAAATACCTCTAACATTAGGTTTTATTCCAGTAAAATCTGGAATGAAATCTATTTTCTAAACCTGAAAAAATGAAAAATAACCTACTCTTATTTTGTTTGTCATTGATTTGCTCTTTTGCATTTGGACAAACCAGTCACGATTTGTCTCCTTGTGGCAGTCCGACCGCTAGGTCTCCTTGGCTCAAAAAATACCAAGAAAATCCAAGTGAATACGACACAAAAGACAATGAATTTCTTTATGTCCCTCTCACGATTCACATCGTTGGTTCAGATAATGGAACGGGTTATTTTTCTAAAAAAGGTGTTTTAGATGCACTTTGTACTTTAAATGATGATTATGCCGAGTCCGAAATGCATTTTTTTGTAGAGGGCGAGTTTAATTACGTGAATAGTACAGAGTGGAACAATCATGACTCGGTGCCCCAAGGCTACGCGATGATGGCTGCCAATAACATCGAGAACACAATCAATTGTTACTTTTTAGCTGACCCTGCGGGTGCTTGCGGCTATAATTTGCCTTATGCAGGCATTGCTATGGCTAAAGTTTGTTCTACGCCAACAGACCACACTTTAGCACATGAAATGGGTCATCAATTATCTTTGCCACACCCATTTTTGGGCTGGGAAGGAGGCGTTAGTCACGACGGTAGTGTCGATTACAACTATAGCGACCCTGCTCCTGAAACAGTATTGTATGATTATACTTATTTCCAACAAGATATGCTCTATTTGTATGCAGATACAATTATTATTGATACGACGGAAGTAGAAAGAATGGACGGTAGTAATTGTTCTTATGCGGCAGATGGCTTTTGTGATACCGCACCAGATTATTTGAATTATCGCTGGGATTGTAACGATGCAGATTCATCGAGTACAGTCACTCAACATGACCCTGATAATACACCATTTCAATCTGATGGAAAGCTAATCATGTCTTATGCTTTTGATGCTTGTAACGCTGGTTTTTCGCCGCAACAAATCGCCGCAATGCGTGCAAATCTCATAGATACACGCCCAGAGCTATTAGAAAATCAAACTCCTGCGTTTGAAATAGGAGATATCGTCTTGTCTTCACCTATCAATGGCGAGAATTCACCTAATCTGAATACAGTAATAGATTGGGAGGATACAGAGAATGCGACAAACTACATGATTAAATTAGAAATCCTACTAAGTAGTACTTCTTCTGTCACCATCGCAAATCTCGAAAGTACAGAATCTCAAGTAACCATTGAGAATCAATTGAATGTTGGTTCTACTTATCGTTATACTATTCGTGCTTACAGTGATTACTACTTTTGTGATAGTTATGTAGCAGTGGGTGAGTTTGTAGCAGCAGCGGTTAGTGATGTGCAAAATATTTCTGGACTACAATCTTTCTCTGTACGTCCAAATATTTTATCCGCCAGTTCTTCTCAAATCTTTGTACATGCGACTCTTAATACGCCGCGTGCATTAGAGTGGACTTTGACCGATATTACGGGGAAAGACTTAAACTCAGGTCAGTTTTCAAACTCTGCGACGATTAACCAAACTATTGATGTAAATAACCTAGCGGCAGGTGTTTATTTCTTTGGAATTGGCGATGAGACGGGCGTGGCTTATGAGAAGATTATGGTGCAATAATAATTAAAGGATTCTAATGATTTTGTTTGGTAAATCGCAGAGTGGTACTCACAAGGTGACTTTCCTTACGGACAAGTGAGTCGAATGCCGTCAACTTAGTAGAAATAGACTTTCAGTATGACTTGGCAGGAACACGGAAGAACACGGATAGGACGCGGATTTTATTTAGTACTCTTTAAAAAATCCGTTAAAATCCGTTGAATCCGTGTTCCTATCGCATCATGTTTGTAAGTTTCACATAAAAAATCTAACAACATATTTTCCTTAAGTTGACGACATTCGACCTTGAGTCATCATTTGAGTAATGCACGAAAAAGGCATCACGATTAAGTTCGTGATGCCTTTTTGCTTTGTGAAACAGTCAATAAAAAAAGGAGACAAACGAAAAAGGGATTCAGTCAGGTGAGTATTCCTTTTCGTATGTCTCCAAGAGAAAAAACTAACTACACTCAAGAAATTCTATATTTTTTGCGCTAATTGTTTAGCTTCTATAGATTAAAAGCATTCGTATTATAAATGTTCACTTAAGGTTAATATTTTTTCATTTTTTGTTTTCAAGAATAGTTTTTTGGGTTATCTAAGGGTAACTTTTCTTCGGAATTGTCTGCCTTCTTTTTAAGTATCACGTTCGTTCCACGGCGTGACGAGTGCAATGTGACGAGTCACGCCGTGGAACGAACGTGATACTTATCAAAACAATTGAGGCAAAACAGTATAAGTCATCAATATCAATAATGCAACAGCGATAATGTTCAAGACGATACCGACTCGTGCCATTTCATGCACTTTGATGTGTCCACTCGCAAACACAATCGCATTAGGAGGTGTAGCCATAGGCAACATAAAGGCACAACTAGCCGCCAAAGTCACAGGAATAACCATTAGTAAAATCGGAACATCCAAACCAATCGCAATCCCTGCCACTACTGGAACAAATACCGCCGTCAATGCAATATTTGACATTAGCTCTGTCATAAAAAGCATCACAGCGATAAGGGCAAGCGTTATCATGAAGATGCTAATATTTTGATATTCGGCGATACTATTTCCGATTAAATCAATCATTCCAGCTGATTTTAAAGCACCCGCCAATGCCAGTCCTCCACCAAAAAGGATGAGAATACCCCAAGGTAAATTACGCGTATCCTCCCATTTTAAAGTAAAATCACCTTTATGGAAATCTAGAGGAGCAACAAACATTGCTAATGCGCCTAACATACTAATGCCTGCGTCTGACAGATTCAAATCAGGAAACCAGCCATTTAAATTCGTTCTGAATATCCAAGCTAAGCCAGTTAAAACGAAGATAAAAGAGACAATTTTTTCGCCTTTTGACATTTTACCTAGTTTTTCGATTTCATTCAATATCAAATCATCCGACGCTTTTAGCTGCCCTAGATTATTAGGATAAAACCACTTTACCAAGACAAAATAGCACACAATCAACATAATAATCGCAAAAGGAACACCCAGCATCATCCAACTCATAAAACCAATTTCGATGTCATAAGTCGTCTCTAAAAATGCCGCCATAACCGAATTGGGCGGCGTACCAATCAAGGTCGCAGTCCCGCCAATATTTGCCGCAAAAGCAATCCCCAACATAATACTCAGTGCAAAATTCTTATCATTTTTCGTAAATCCGTCAGCGTCATCAATCAATAATTTTATTACCGATGCCGCGATTGGTAGCATCACTACAGTACTCGCCGTATTACTAATCCACATTGACATCAGCGCTGTGGCAAGCATGAATCCTAAGACCACTCCGTCAGCATTTGTCCCCGTTAATCGTATGATATTCAGGGCAATACGCTTATGTAATTCAACTTTTTCTAATGCAAGAGCAATGACAAAACCTCCTAAGAAGAGAAAGACAATCGGGTTGGCATAATTCGCAGAAATCTCCTTTATATCCGCTATTCCAAGTAATGGAAAAACCGCCAAAGGTATTAATGCCGTCACAGAGATAGACACTGCCTCAGACAACCACCAAGTTATCATCCATATCGCGCCCGCTATTACTTTGTGTGCAACGGGATTGAGTAAGGTGAAGGGTAAGTTGAGAATGATTAGGAAGAGGATTGGTCCGAGGAAAAATCCGATTTTTTTGTAGGTTGCCATGTGTAATTGTTGATTCCTGTTTATGATATTTACCCCCTAACCCCCATTTGAGGGGAACTTTCGTTGCTGCTGATTGTCTCACAAAACTCACTTCTGATTTTTCGTTCTTTGACAAATCCTGTGATTGAGAAAAAATAAGAGTTCAAAACTCAAGCGAAATTTGAGCTTCTTATTTTCTCTCAATCACATTTCACCGCTTGTCCCGTGCAACGGGGGGATTTGTTAGAAAACTTGATTTTTTAACAAAGAGTGATAAAATTGAGAAATAAGGAAAATTAGCTCTGAAATAAGTTCCCCCAAATGGGGGTTAGGGGGTCTAATTAGCACAACAAATTTAACACAATCACGCAATCAACATAATAAACCTTTCAACTAACTACAATTTGTCACCCCGACAAAGGAGGGGAACCAACTAAATAACGTACTTTTGCGCCCAAATTACACTACAAATTATGAAGACGAAGACATTAAAAGCAGACAAAGTAAACGTAATCACACTTGGTTGTTCAAAAAACTTAGTAGATAGCGAAAATCTCATCACACAGTTGAAGGGAAGCGATATCGATGTGGTACATGATAGTAACGAAGATGCGAATATTATTGTCGTGAATACCTGTGGATTTATTGACTTGGCAAAAGAAGAGAGTGTCAATACGATATTGGAGTATGCGGATTTGAAACAAGCGGGACGTATTGATAAGTTATATGCGACGGGTTGTTTGACACAGAGATATAAAGATGATTTGGAAGAGCAAATACCTGAGGTAGATGCTTGGTTTGGAACATTGGAACTACCAGCTCTATTGGCAAAATTTGATGTAGATTATAAGCACGATTTGATTGGTGAGCGTATTCCGATGACGCCGCAGCATTATGCCTACCTAAAGATTTCTGAAGGATGTAACCGTACTTGTTCTTTCTGTGCGATTCCGTTGATGCGTGGTAAGCACGTTTCGCGTACGATTGATGACTTGGTAAAAGAGGCAAAGAACTTAGCGCGTATGGGCGTGAAAGAAATCATGTTGATTGCACAAGAGTTGACTTATTACGGTTTAGATATTTATAAAAAACGTGAATTGCCGCGTCTCTTACATGCTTTGGCGGATGTAGAAGGTATTGAATGGATTCGTTTGCACTATGCTTACCCAAGTAAATTTCCAGAAGAAATATTTGATGCCATTGCAGAGCGTAAAGAGGTTTGTAATTATCTAGATATGCCTTTGCAACACGCAAATAATGACGTTTTGGAGCGTATGCGCCGTCAGGTGACACGTGAGGAAACAACAGCATTAGTGAAATTGGCGCGCGAAAAAGTGCCAGGTATCACAATGCGTACGACGATGTTGGTCGGTTATCCAGGAGAGACAGAAGAGGAATTTCAAGACTTGTGTGATTTTGTAGAAGAAATGCGTTTTGACCGTTTGGGAGTGTTCCAATATTCTCACGAAGAAAATACAATCGCGCATGATGTCGTAGATGATGTGCCTGCGGAGGTAAAAGCGGAACGTGCTAACCGTCTCATGGATATTCAACGCGAGATTTCATTAGAGAAAAATCAAGCTAAAATCGGACAGACCTTCCGTGTTCTTTTTGATAGAAAAGAAGGAGAGTTCTTTATCGGTCGTACTGAGGGAGACTCTGTGGAGGTAGATAATGAGGTTTTGGTAAAGGCTAAAGATAATTATGTGCGCCTTGGTGATTTCGCAGAGGTGAAGATTATTGATGCAGAGGAGTATGATTTGTATGGAGAAGTGGTGTAAAACGGTCGTTCCACGCCGTTTATTCATGTAGAGACGCGGTGCGGAGCCACGTCTCTCTCATTCCTCGGAGAAATGTAATATGTACTTTCAATAAAAATAGGATGTTAGAAATTTCCACTTCTAACCTACGCACGCCATGGAACGGACGTGATACTACGCAGAATATAAGTAAGCCCAAAACAAGCAAAGATATCATCTTTATACCATTCCTATATCCAAATACAACCTAATAGAAATAATCCACCCCTTTATATTACCAATCGTATATCCTTTTCAAATAAAACAAGAAAATAAGTTTTGTTGAGCATCGTTATTGTTTTTAAGGCGTTCTTAAAACTGATTGGTAGGATTACTATGCTCTTTTCTGTAATTATAAAGAGAAAGGCAGGATTCAAGACAAAGTAATATAGATAGAAAACCGTAAGGCTTTAAACCATTTACAAGACTGGACGTTCACTTAAAAAACAAGAGCAGATTGCCCGAAGTACATAAAAGTTAGCTTAAAACAACAAAAAACGAATTTCAAAACTAAGTTTAAATAAGGCTACCTTCCTTAAAAATAAATTGTTATGTCAAATAACCTATTTTACAAAAAAATGAACAGTTTTAATGTTCACAAACAACTAGAAGAACAGGGTGTTTATCCATATTTTCGTCCCATTACTTCGGACCAAGATACTGTTGTTAAAATACATGGGAAGGACGTTGTCATGTTTGGCTCAAATAGCTACATGGGACTAACGAACCACCCGCATGTCAAGAAGGAAACTATCAAGGCTGTTGAAAAATATGGCTCGGGTTGTGCTGGTTCTCGTTTTTTGAATGGGACTCTGGATATTCATATCGACTTAGAAACAAAGCTTGCTAAGTTTTTAGGCAAAGAGGCTGCTCTAATTTTTGGTACTGGTTTTCAGGCTAATTTGGGTGTCTTGGGTAGTCTAACAGGACGACATGATTATATTTTGATTGATGAATATGACCATGCTTCTATTTATGAAGGTACGCGTTTGAATTTTGCGAAGGTTATTAAGTTCAAGCATAATGATATGGCAAGTTTAGAGAAAAAACTTTCTCAGTTGCCTGATGATGCGATTAAATTGATAGTCGTAGACGGTGTATTCAGTATGGAGGGTGATATTACTAAATTGCCCGAAATTGTTAAACTATCTAAAAAATATGGTGCGACTATCGCCGTAGACGACGCGCACGGAGTTGGAGTATTAGGGGAGAAAGGTGCAGGTACTGCCGAGCACTTTGACTTGACTGATGAAGTAGATATTATCATTGGTACTTTTAGTAAATCTTTGGCTTCTTTAGGAGGCTTTGTAGCTGCGGACCAATCGGTTATTGACTATTTAAAACACAATGCACGTTCTCTTATCTTTAGTGCCAGTGCGACGCCTGCTTCTGTTGCGAGTGCATCTGCGGCATTGGATATTATCATAGAAGAGCCTTGGCGTTTAGAGACGCTTTGGGACAATACCCGCTATACTGCTAAATTACTCCGCGAACTCGGTTTTGAAATAGGAAAGAGCGAGACACCTATTATTCCGATATACATCAGAGACAACATCAAAACTTTCCAGTTTACTAAACTTCTTTTAGAAGAACAGGTATTCGTAAATCCTGTGGTTTCGCCTGCGGTACCTTCTAATGACAGTCTAATTCGTTTCTCTTTAATGGCAACGCATACCAAAGAACAAATTGAATTTGCTATGGGTAAAATGGATAAAATAGCGAAGAAGCTGGGATTAGCACGCCACGCACCTGTTCCTAATCCAATAGAATCTGAATATATGGCTAAGCCAAATTCAAGATTAGTAGTTAGTCACAGTTAATTTATCTTCCTGAAAAACAAAATAACTTTCATCTATTTTTCTCTTTGGTAAAGAGGGAAATAGGTGAAATAGAAACGAAAACAAAAAACTATGGCAGTTAAACTGCTTACTGTTAGAACTAAAAAGGATTTAAAGAAATTTGTCGACTTCCCTCATGATTTGTTTGAAGGCGACCCTAATTACGTTCCTGAATTATTTATCGCACAGCGCGACATGTTGACACGTGGTAAGCACCCTTCTCACGAACATTTAGATTTCGAGTTATTCTTGGCAGTTGATAATGGGAAGATTTGCGGGCGTATTGCAGGAATTTACAACAAAAACCATAATAAAGTAACGGGAAACCAAGACGGCTTTTTTGGTTTTTTTGATGTGGTAGATGATTATCATGTGGCTAAAAAATTGTTGGATGCTGCTGGAGATTTTTTGAGTAACAAAAATGTAACAAATATTATCGGTCCAGTTGATTTTTCAACAAATGACCCTGCGGGTTTGCTCATTGAGGGTTTTGAAGAACCGCCGCAGATAATGATGACTTATGCCAAACCCTACTACCAAAAGTTAATAGAAAACTACGGTTTTCATAAGCAAATGGACTTATTGGCTTACTGGTTTAATATTGATACTATTCCAAAGCGTGTCGTCGCATTAGCAGAAAGCATCGAGCAGCGTCTCAAGAGAAACGGCGTTACCATTCGTACGATAAACATGAAGGACTTCAAAAATGAAGTCATCAAAATCAAAGAAATCTATAACCAAGCTTGGGATAAAAACTGGGGTTTTGTCCCCATGACTGATGCGGAGTTTGATTATGTCGCCAAAGACATGAAATTGGCTATGGATAAAGATTTTGTCTTGGTCGCAGAGAAAGAAGGAAAGCTAGTCGGCTTCACTTTAACAATGCCCAATATCAACGAAATTTTGATTGATGTCAAAAGGGGACGTTTGCTACCCACGGGAATTTTCAAACTCTTATTTAATAAGTCAAAAATAACATCTTTACGCGTAATCACATTAGGCGTTTTAGAGGAATATAGAACCCTTGGCATAGAGGTTTGCTTTTATGTTTCTTTGATGAAAAAAGCGAAAGAAAAAGGCTATAGAGGAGGAGAGGCATCTTGGATTTTGGAGAACAATGAAATGATGAACCGCGGACTCCTAAACATCAATAGTAAAGTCTCTAAAAAATATCGTCTTTATCAAAAAGAGGTGAATATATGAGTAACGTATTGATAACTGGTGGAACAGGTTTTGTAGGCAATCATTTAGTCAAAGCGGCTCATGAGGCAGGACATAATCTGTTTTTACTGGTGCGTAAAAGCTCTAATCGGTCTGATATAGATTTTCCTGGGGTTACTTTTCTTTATGCGGAATTGGCAGACGAAAAGGCGCTAGAAAGAGCATTTTTAGAACTCCAAGAAAAGACTGTAAAACTTGATTTTGTCATTCATTGTGCGGCACTAACTAAGGCGAAGTCACTAGATGCTTTTTTTAAAGTAAATACGCGAGGAACGGCACTGCTATTAGATTTAATCAAAAAGTATCAAAGGCAAATCAAGCAGTTTGTCTTTGTCAGTAGCCTAGCTGCCAGCGGACCAACGGCATACGGAAACACGATTTTGTTAGAAGATGAAAATCCAATAACAGATTATGGAAGGAGTAAATTAGAAGCAGAGAAAATTCTCAAGAAATCTGATTTACCCTTTGTTATTTTTCGCCCGACAGCAGTTTATGGACCAAAGGAAAAAGATATTTTCACGCTCTTTGAAATCGTATACAAAGGCGCACTTCCCCTCATCGGTTTCCACCAACAAGCACTTACTTTTATTTATGTGAAGGATTTGGTCAGCTTATTATTATCTGCTCTAAAAAGTACACCTATTGGTAAAACTTACTTTGTAACAGACGGCAATACCTATGACAAAGCAGCCTTGGGCAATTACATTTCCAAACAACAAAACAAGCAAACTACTCGTTTTACAATCCCCTTAGGCATCGTGAAAGTATTGGCTTTTTTATCACAGTCTTTTTATGGATTGCAAGGTAAATTGGCACCTCTTAATTCTGAAAAATATAAAGAATTAAAAGCAGCCTCTTGGAATTGTGAGACAAAGAATACTTTTGAAGATTTCGATTTTTCGCCCGCTTATGATTTAGAGAAAGGAGTGAAGGAGACAGCGCAGTGGTATGAAAAGGAGGGTTGGTTGAAATCGCAATAAGCTCTCATCGTAAGGGACATTTTTCAAATAGGATGATAAAGAATGAATATTTTTCAAAAACAGAGTAACTGACAGCTCTTTTATACGTCTACAAGTTAGTGTTCAGCACTTACAAATCAAATAGCTTTTAAAAGAAAGACAAATAAATGAATTCTACTAAAAAAACATATACACGAGTAATGAACATCGCAAAAGGCTACAGTCTTCTTTTGCTGTGTCTACTATTCGTTATTGTTGGTAAAGCTCAAACAACGACCATATCAGGACAGGTCACCGATGCTAAGACAGGAGAACCTTTACTTGTAGCAGCAGTCAACTTTGCAGGGACTACAATTGGAACGAACACTGATTTTGACGGTAATTACGAACTAAAATCGAATGCCGCCTCTGATACGATAATTGTTACTTATTTGGGTTACGAGACTTATCGGCAAGCGATAAAAAAAGGTCAAAGTCAAACGATAAATGTAAAGCTATTTGAGAATGCAGTTACACTTGATGAAGCTGTAGTCGTTTACAAAGAAAAATACCGTAATAAAGACAATCCTGCTGTTCAATTGATTAAAAAAGTAATCGCAGAAAAAGACAATAACCGCGCATCTAACTATGACTTTTACGAATACGAAAAGTACGAAAAAGTAATGTTGGGCTTGAGTAATGTGAGTAAGAAATTCAAATCAAGAAAAGCATTCAAAAGTGTACAGTTTCTTTTTGAAGAACTAGACACAACCTCACTTGAAGAAGGAAAGGAACTTTTACCGATTTTCCTTAAAGAAAGTCTTTCTGAAGTGCGTTATAGAAAATCACCGAGCGATGAGAAGGAAGTAATTTTGGCGGATACTATGGTAACTTTTGACGGATTTGCGGATACGGACGGCTTCAATGATTACCTTGATAATCTTTATCAAGATGTCAATATCTACGATAATAATATGTTGCTGATAAAGCAGCAATTTTTGAGTCCGATAGCCAACACCGCACCTACTTTTTATAAATTCTACATCCAAGATACCTTAGAGATTGACGGGGTTAATTGCATTGAGTTGTTTTTTGCGCCAAAGAACAACTTAGACGTATTGTTTCAAGGCTCGATGTATATAGCCTATGAAGATAATTATAACGTCAAACAAGTGGATATGTCCGTCAATTCGAATATTGGCTTAAACTGGGTGAAATCACTTAAATTAAGCCAAACCTTTGAGAAGAGAGAAGGCTATGGATACATTCAAACGCGAGATGAGTTTTCGGCTGACTTTGGAGTGACTGCTAAAGGAATGGGGATGTATGGCAGCAGAACGGTCACCAACGAAAAAATCGTCATTAATCAAGCACGTCCAGATGAAGATTACAAGGGATTGGATGTCGAAAAGGATATTGTAGAAGAGAGTAAAACCAATCAGTTTTGGAAAAAGAACCGCCACGAAGAACTGTCTAAATCGGAAGAGTTAACTTATCAAAAGATAGATAGCTTGCAGAATGTAAAGCTATTTAAGCGTGTGGTGAGTATCGCAACGATTGCGCTTTCTGGCTATACGAATGTGACGCCTTATTTTGAGGTTGGTCCTGTAAATACTTTTTACAGTTTTAGTCAGTTGGAGGGATTTCGTCCACGTTTTGGTGGTAGAACGACTCCTAAGTTTAGTGATAGAACAGAAATAGAAACTTATGCCGCTTATGGCTTTGGAGATGAAGAATGGAAAGGGTATATAGGCGTCAGTCAAGCGCTGGGAAAGGGTAATTTGCAAAAATTCCCTGTCCGCAGAATTCGCGCTTCTGCCCAAAAAGAAACGGCGATACCAGGGCAAGAATTACAATTTGTGCAAGAGGACAACCTTTTACTTTCCTTTAAGCGAGGCGTTAATAATAAATTCCTTTACAATAACATTTATCGGTTTGAGTATACGACAGAGTTTGATAATCACTTTACCGTATCGGTAGGATTGAAAAATTGGACTCAATCTCCTGCGGCTGATTTGATTTATCCTATAACAGGCAGTCCTGAAGAGTCTCCTGAGTTTTTTGAATCAATACAAACCTCTGAGATAAATACAATATTACGCTGGGCACCGAAAGAACAATTTTATCAAGGAAAAACTTACCGCAAGCGCATTTACAATCGTTATCCGATTTTCACGTTGCGTCACAATATGGGTGTAAAAGGCGTTTTAGGTGGTGAATACAACTATCACAATGTCTCTCTGAATATCTTCAAGCGTTTTAATTTATCTCGCTTAGGGAACTCGGATGTGTACCTAAAAGGTGGAGCTGTCTTTGGACAAATTCCTTATCCTTTATTGTTTGTACACGCAGCGAATCAGACTTACTCTTTTCAGCTACAAGGCTTTAATATGATGAACTTTTTGGAGTTTGTCAGTGACCGTTATGTGGTTCTGAATATTGACCATGACTTTCGTGGTTTCTTCTTAAATAAAATTCCTTTAATCAGAAAACTAAAACTGAAAGAAGCTTTTAATCTCCGTGTCCTTTATGGTGGCATTTCTGATAAGAATGACCCGAGTTTAAACGACGGGTTGGCTGCTTTTCCTGTCGATGAAAATGGCAATACGACCACCTTTACTTTAGAAGGAAAACCTTACATCGAAGGAAGTATCGGTATTGGGAATGTTTTTAAATTCTTTCGCATTGACTTGGTCAAACGTCTTAATTATTTAGACAATCCAAATGTTACTGACTTGGGCATCCGCGCAAGATTTAAAGTTTATTTTTAATGGAAGGAACGGACTAGCAATAGCTTCAAAATTTTGACAAGATATTTCGTCCTCATTTTGCATTTTAAAAACTTGAAAATATCAACATTTATGCAGCTTTCAAAGCCCAAACTGAGAACGAAACCTCTTTCCCAAAATTCCGAATCCATTTCTACTCCGTTCCTAAGAAAAACCAAAGTCGCTTTTTTTGCAGAGATTCTCATTCATGATTTTGACGGTGCTAGTCGTACCATGTTTCAGTTATTGGACAGAATACCACATGATAAATTTGAATTTCAATTCTTTTGTGGTGTCCCTCCAGACAAAGATTTAAAATCAAAAGTCGTTACCTTACCCAAAATAAGGATACCATTTAATTGGTCTTACAGCATGGTTATTCCGCATTTTTCGAAAGGAAAAATTCGTCGAGAACTAGCCGACTTTCAGCCTGATGTCATTCACATCGCTAGCCCTTCGGCTTTGGGTAATTTTGCGGCAGATTATGCTAGACAAAATAACATACCCGTTATTTCGATTTACCATACACACTTCATTACTTACATGAAGTATTACTTTAGAAAAATTCCATTTTTACTGCCTTTTGCCTATAAGAAGAGCATTAAAATGACGCAGGATTTTTATCGGGATATTGACATGGTTTATGCGCCTTCACAGCAGATAATTGAGGAGCTGAAAGATATATGCGAGTTGGACGGAAATAATCTAAAACTGTGGCAACGCGGGATAGATAAAGAGCTTTTTAATCCAAAGAAAAAAGATAAAACATATCTCCAGAATATTACAAAAAATAGCTTTCCCAATATACTTTTTGCGAGTAGACTTGTCTGGGAGAAAAATTTGCAAATGCTTATTTCTCTTTATGACTTATGTAAGAAGCGAGGAAAAGAAGTCAATTTCATTGTAGCAGGCGACGGTGTAGCTAGAAAAGAAGCGGAAGCAAAAATGCCAGATGCACATTTCTTAGGAATGATTTCTCATGAGGAGTTAGCGACCGTTTATGCCTCTTCCGATGTGTACTTTTTCCCTTCCGATACAGAGTCCTTTGGTAATGTCATCATTGAGGCTATGGCGTCGGGCTTGCCTTGCGTAGCTGCTGACGGTGGCGGTCCTAAAAGTTTAATTACAGAAGGCGTGAATGGTTACCTTTGTCCTCCGAATGATGCGGAATATTATCTGGAAAAGATAGACAATATTTTGGAGGATGAAGAACTTAAAGAGCGTATTAGTAAAGCAGGATTGGCATTTACAGATACTTTGAGTTGGGAGAGTTTAGCGGAGACCTATTTTACTGATTTAAGCAGATTGAAATAATGGAAATTTTATTCATTTCACATAAATATCCGCCGACTATCGGAGGTATGGAGAAACAATGTTTTGAGTTGATTCAACATGCGGAGGCTCAAAACAAAGTGCATAAAGTGGTGCATCTTTCGGAGGAAGAGAGTAAGGTTTCTTTTTTCTTAAAGTTGCGTCGGCGCGTTAAAAAGATACTATCCGAAAATCCGTCTATTGAAGTTATACATCTGAATGACGGACTAATGGGCTTATTTTGTTTGTGGCTAAAAAACTATACGGATATTCCCGTTGTTTTGACTTTCCACGGATTGGATTTGGTGTTTCCCAATCGATTTTATCAAAAGAAAATTCGTGAAAGATACATCAATTACGACGGCATTATCTGTGTGAGTACAGCTACTGCACAGGAAGCGATAAATCGTGGATTTGCGCCCGAAAAGGTTTTTGTTGTCGCAAATGGAGTAGATAAGGACTTAGCGAATTTTAATGCAAAACCGACGGAAGCATTATATTTTTTGAAAAAAGCATACAATATTGATGCTTATGACAAAAGAATAATCACAACGCTCGGAAGACCTGTAAAGCGCAAGGGGTTTAGCTGGTTTCTAAAAAATGTCGTACCCGATTTGCCCGAAGATGTTTGTGTTCTGATGATTGGTCCGCTTTCTGGTCCAAAGAAAAAGAGTATTTGGAGTCTATTGGTTCCGAGAGCTTTAAAAGATAAGATTGAATTATTGACAGGCGGGGTAAATGACGAGGCAGAAATTAGAAGTTTATTACAAAACGCTAATCTGCAAGGCAAAGTCATTCAAACAGGAAAATTGCCTTTTAATCGGTTATTGTCCTTACTAAGTTTGTCTGATTTATTTGTGATGCCGAATGTAAAAATGGCGGGAGATGCAGAAGGATTTGGCTTAGTCGCATTAGAAGCCTCCTTATGTGAGACGGTTGTATTGGCAAGTGATTTAGAAGGAATTCCTGAAGCTATTCAAAATGGCAAAAATGGTTATTTGTTACCTTCAGGAGATGCCGAAGTTTGGAAAAAAACGATTGTAGAAAAATTAGCTAATTCTCAGCTATTAGCGGAAGAAGGAAAGGCATTTCAACAATTCACTTTGGACAATTACGGTTGGACAAAAATGGCGAATGAGTATTTAGAGGTTTTTGAGAAGCTTGGGAGTTTGAAATAATTATAAAATTGAAAAAATAGACATGAAAAGATATATTCAAAGAGCACTTATCTGTTTAAGCTTGGCTTTATTTACGATAAATTTAAACGCGCAAAGTCTTGAAGACCAAATAGCAGGTACATGGAACACAGAGGACGGCGATAGCAGCATTATTAAGATGTATAAATCTCAAGACGGTACTTGGGTTGGCAAGATTGTTTCAACGGATGTGACGCGTTCTATTGGGAAGTTTCTCTTTGTCGAAGGTGTGTTTAATGCAGAAGAAAATGTTATCGAAGGGACTATTGTTATTCCAGATAAGGAGTGGCGTATTGCGACGACTTTGTCTATTGAGGAGCCTGGTGTGTTGACGGTTTTAGGGCAGAAGTTTCTTTTGAGTAAGACTTTTTACTGGAAGAGGGGGGCTTAGTTTTCTTAAGGCGTGAATGTCGGACACTTTACCCAGCAAAAAAATGTAAAGTTACTTTTAGTGTTAAACAGATAAACAGTGAGTGTCTGACATTTGTAATAAGTCTTTGAAAATCATAAAATTGCGCGTTACAGGTGTCCGACACTTCTCGTAAGAAAAGTCAATTTTAATAATTAAGATTAGAGCTTCGTAGCTATAAAAGTGTCAGACACCAGCGAAAAATCAGAATCAAAGTCTTAAAAAAAGTCAATGCTAAACAAGCTAAAAGCTATTCTTCAATCCTGGAAAAACTGGACGGAAACCGACACGGGTAAAATGACTCTTGTTTGGTTGCGTCGTTTATTTCTTATCTTGATTCTTGCCTATCTTTTTTATCAAATCTATGAAATTGGTTTTGCAGAAGTAATCGCGGCTTTACCGCGTATTCCTGCTTATTATGTAATATTTCTTATTGCTTATCTTCTTTTGCCTTTTTCAGAATTGCTCATTTACAGGACGATATTGCCCATTCCTGCAAAGGAAGGTTTTCTTGCCTTTCTAAGAAAAAAAATACTGAATACAGACGTGATAGGCTACTCTGGCGAGGCTTATCTCTTTGTCTGGATGAAAGATACCTTAGCTGTTAAAACAAAAAAGATATTTCAAGCCATAAAGGACAATACGATTATATCCTCGATTGCCTCGACTTTCACGGCGATTGTCTTGATGACCGTGTTTGCGATGACTGGCACAGTTGACTTTTTGTCTTTCATTCCGCCCTATGTTGCTACTCTTATTTTAGGATTATTAATCGCACTTTTATTAGGTTTGTTTATATTCGGCAATCGTCTGATTTCTATGAGCAAAGCAGCTGCTTTTAAAATCTATAGTATTCATCAGATTCGTCTAATATTCGTATTTGGATTGGAGGTTTTTAATTGGTCTTTGGTCGTACCTGAAGTGTCTTGGAGTATTTGGTTTACATTTTTGGCAGTGAAAATTATTGCTTCTCGTATTCCATTTTTGCCAAGTCAAGATGTTCTATTTGTTGCCGTTGGTATTGAGTTTTCTAAGCATTTGGCAGTTTCTTCGGCAGCTATCGGCGGCGTATTTTTAGCTGGTAATATCTTATCAAAAATTATTAGTGTTGTATTTTTTAGTGCAATGGGTTTATCGAAATTAAAGAAACCTTCTTTAGAAACTCCCGTGATAGAGGAGAAATAAAAGTCAAGCAAAATGTCAAATCCAAAAGTCATAGCCGTACAATTAGCGACACCGCAGATAGATGAATTTGCCAAGTATTCTCTGGCAAATGTTGGTCAATATTGCCGTCAGCATGGTTATGGGCATTATGTGCAGCGTACGCACACTGTACCTGATATGCATATCAATTGGTCAAAAATAGATTTACTGCGACACGTTTTTGATACATTTAAAGAGGCAGAATACTATGTGCTGTTTGATGCCGATATCATCATTCAAGACTTTGATAAATCGGTTGATTTTTTCTTAGAAAAATATGCGGACGCCAATACTCATATCTTATTTTCAGCAGATACACCGCTGCGTTTGTCTCTTAAAGCCCGTCCTAATGCGGGTTTAATTATCATTAAAAATTCGCCGACAGGCAAAAAGATAATCGACCGTTGGATAGAAGCCTCCCGTACTGACGGCGCTCAATATAATGACACGCATCCACGTAATCAATTGGTCTATTGGAACTGCGTAATGCCACAATTTGAGTCTGTCCAAAAAGTATTGCCCCGTTCTTATTTCGTCAAACCATTATACTTTTTTGGGAAGCAATTTATGCCAACTTCTTTTTTGTATCATATGACACAAAGTGATAAATCCGCCCGTGCACAAGAGATGAAAAGAATGGCGGGAGAGGTTATGGGAAATTTAGAAATGGCTGTTAGAGAGACGGAAAAAATGCTACAGGAGGAAGAAGATTATCTGCGGTTGGTCTAAGAAAAGAAGCTTTTAGGGTAATGTATACTTACGATTTAGGTTTTGAATATGCACCGCATGAATGTAAAACGTCCGTTCCACGGCGTTTATTATGACGCATATTGTTTGTTCGTTGGCGTTTTACTAAGGTAATATTAAAGCAAGGCATAAGCACATTTCTACTTTCACTAAGTTTTTTCTACTTTTGTTTACATTCCTTGTCCACCATAAAACTAAAATGGATATAAAACAACTAAAATATGAATTACAAAATCTCATTTCGGGAAAGAGCAGCGCAAGCTATGATGCACTTATCCAAATAATTGTAAAAAACTCGGTACTGCTTCAAGAAGTAAGGTTCACTAAAAAAACATAAATTATAGAAAGAAAAGTAATGGATAGAGAAATCATTAAAAAATTTGAAATAGGAGAAGAAAAGGAAGATAGGTTATGGGAAGATGCAATAATTGTCTTTGATACTTCTGCTCTAATTGATTTTTACTATTACCCAAACACAACAAGAAATGAGATTTTCGAGAAAATATTCACCCCTTTTGCAAAAAGATTTTGGATACCATTTCAAGTTCAATTTGAGTATTTGAAAAACAGAAAAAATATAATTAGAAAGCCGATTACTGAGAGATATGAGCCTCTAAAGAAAGAAAAAATAAAAGAGTTAAAGAATGCAAATGCTACAATTAAAAGAGTTTCAGAGCAAATAAAGAAAGACACTAAAAAACCAGAGAAACATCCATATTTACCTCAGGATAAAATAGATGCTTTTATAGAGTTTACAAAAGAAATTGATGAGAAAATTAATCAGTTCGAAGGTGATTTAATATCTGATATTGTAAAACAGGAAACGGAGATAGAGTCTCTAAATCAGAATGACACAATATTAGAAGCTTTTGAGGCATTCTTCACTGTTGGTGAAGAGTTGCCTTTTGAAAGAATATTGGAAATCGTCGCGGAAGGGAAATTCAGATATGAATTTAAAATTCCACCTGGCTACATGGATGAAAAAGAAAAAATAGGTACTCAAAAATTTGGAGACTTAATTGTTTGGAAACAAATTTTAGATTTTTCAAAGGCACAAAATAAAAGTATTCTATTTATCTGTAATGATGTTAAGATTGACTGGTGCTACACTGACTCAAGAAACAGAATAAAGAGCCCCAGAGAAGAGTTAATAAAAGAATTCTATGATAATAGTGGTCAAGAATTTTGGATGTATAATCAATCTCAATTTTTATTCAAAGCAAAAGAGTACCTGCAAATTGAGTTAGAAGATTCAAAAATAGAAGAAGTTTCAAGGATTATTGACGAAAGAAACAAGGACGAACTAATTTTCAAATGTGGATATTGTAGATATACGAATAAAGTTCAGATAAAGAATTTATTCTTTGAATATGAATGTATTACCAGTACGGAAAGAAATATGGGGATGGAATATGAATATCAGTTAACAAAGCAGATTGGGTGTATGAAATGTGGAAACGATGCAAACATAACATATCTAATTTGGGAGTACCCCGTTGGAGCACATAATAATGACCAAATAAGTATTGATGAAGGAGAAATAATTCAAAGTCCAGATTTTGTAGGTCAATTTTGGAAACAAGTACATGAAGATGATTTTGATGACACTTTTGATTAGAGATACTACATAACATAAAGTACTTCGTTCAAGATGCACTAAAAAGTTCAGCTTAATAAAAAATAACGGATAGAAAGTCCAAAAAAAATGCTACATCTTGAAATTAGATGTAGCATTTTTTATTTTGTCTGTTATTACACGCCGTGGAACGGACGTGATACTTCACACACCCCCTTGAATTTGAGTTTGAATCTTGCATTTGAATTTAAAATCCTACTCAAAAAGCGTCCCAACCCGCCCCGGCGGCACAACCCCAATATGCTTATAAGCCTTCTCCGTAGCCTCCCGACCACGTGGTGTCCGC
>CALDUB010000133.1 GCA_937923465.1 uncultured Saprospiraceae bacterium | reverse complement strand
CTGCAAAACGAAAAAGACAAACTTATTGGAATGCATAATGTCAATTGACTAATGCTTCCTAACCTACCAACGACTTAGACTTACACTAATTCTTACACACGTACACATTTTTACAACTTTACAAACACACGATACAAATTTTGAATTCAGATTTAACTTTAGTGATATTTTTAAAATAAAAATTAAAAAATGTCACACAAGTACTTTTCCTATCATTTATATAGGAAGAGTCTTGAAAAGTCAAGTCTGATATTCATAAAGAAACTGTTCTTGGGATTATATACATACTATGAAGTGTCGGCGTTTCTTCTAACCCTTAGGGAAACTGCCGGCGCTTATTTTAGCTATGTTTATTGTTCTTTAGAATATACATTATACTTGAGAGAACTACTTTTTTCAATCCCGTGAAACGGAAGGAACGAGGCAGATTTATCTGTCTTAAAGTAGTCTTTTTATACTAAGTGTTTCTCGTAATGTTTCTCCTCTCCCGATTATTCGGGAGAGGCTTTTGAAAAATAACTCCTCGTACCCCTCATAATGAAGACATCAATTAGAATGACTATAAGAACTGACTATACGTTAGTTTTTAATTATCATTTTAGTTTTGGTTTTCTAACGTGTGCTTTTCAGATAAAATTCTACTCCTCGACGAATATAATGAATAATTCTGTTTGACAAAAGTACACGTCACTACCCTTGGCTTGTGTCTCCGATTAATCGGGGCAAGCAATTTTGTTCCCGCAAAGTTGACTCAAAAACAAGCTTATCACTCTTCCGGAGGGGGATTCGGGGATGCGGTCACTACCTCCCAATTTTCGACCATGCATCCCCATTCTCGCTCGGAAGAGGTGGGTAGTTTTTTTTAATTGAAAGAAATGGATTTACAAGTACACAGAAAACAACCCCTTTATGATTGTTTTTACCCGAGAGTTAGAGAGGTTGAGCATTAAACAAACTATGAATAAACTATACACAGATGCCTCTTAAATCTATGGTAAATACACGGGATGCACAAAACGTGTGTCCCGATATTCTTCAAAATGTGAAGAATTTTTGGTGATTAGTGATTAGAAAGGGCGCACTTCCCCCTTGTGCGCCCGCTTTCACAACCATACTACTTCAAAAAACCAAAAAATATTAAAAGGCTAATGAAAAATAGTGAAGCTATTTGGACTTAGCAAAAGATTGAACAATTGGGTGTTCTCATAGTGTGTGGTTGTCATCCCGACCATGTTGGTCGGGATGACGTTTTTTAAACCTCACAGAGAAGTCAATTGATAAGAATTAACCGTTATCAGGTTTTTTTTCAGGGAGCAACAAAGTGGGTGTTGCTCCCTATTTTTATATCAAAAATTAAATACTCTCCTTTTATAGAAGACAAATTTACTTCTGTCTATTCATCATCATTATACAAGTCTTTCAATTCCTTAGTTGGCAAGCATTAATAATAGATATTTTAGTTTCCTCTAGATTGTATCTAAATGCCTAATTTTTTCTAGCAAAAGAACAGATACGTTAAATCTAACTTCATTCCTATGAAATCCAACTAGATAAAAAATATTCTTACACACCAATAATACCATTTAATCACCAATACAAAACATTTAATCTCTAAAAGGGAACGAATTTTGCATACCTCCCTTATACTACAACACGATGCAAACGTGACCCTTTAATTTCCAGAAAATCATTAAAGACTAGCCAACTTAAAAATAACTCATTCTTTTTGTAAAATTCAGGATAATGAGCAAATTTAATACAAATGAATTTTTTAAGACTTTCTTCTTGCACTTCGGAACTCACCCAAGAAATAAAAAGACTTATTCACGATTTTCGTCAGAAAAAAATATACCTCGGACTTTTTCACCTTATCCTATTTTTCCTTTTTTCAAATACAATAGTAGCTCGTTCCTTATTTGAAAAGGTATTCATTACAATAAAAAACGAAATAAAAGTAATAGCTATCGGACCAGACCAATCCGCTTGTAGTCCCACATCTGGCTGCATAGGAGGTTTTACTTTCTCAGATTTAAATAGTGACGGTACAAACACTTTACCAGACCTAGGCGTAGCTGGTGTTCAAGTCAATATCTATGACTGCAATAATGTATTGGTAAGAACAAAACTTTCCGATAGTAACGGTGATTGGCAGATATGCAGTCTTAATGATAGCGAGACTTATCGAATAGAGTTCGTCTTATCAGGATCCTTGTCTACTGAGTATTATCCAAGTCATTTTGGAGCGAATAATGGCTCAGATGTACAATTTTCTCAACCTAATAACTGTATAGAATTTGGTTTAGCCCCTGCTGACCCTTGTGTCGGAAACTCCTTACTCCTCACTGCTTGTTATAATTTTGGTGGATACAACGGTCAATACAAAGACAATGATGCGTTTGTAGGCATAATGACCAACAAAATTGACGACCCAACGACTAACGCAACAGAAGGCGCAATACACTATGCCACTCACGTACAAATCGGAACAACCTACGGCTTAGCTGTAAATAGAACAGACGAAGAGGCTTATCTAGCTGCATACATGAAACGTCACGCAGGATTTGGACCTAATGGAACAGGAGCTATTTATAAAATTGATTTAACACAAGCGAACCCACCAAGCTTATTGGCGGATTTAAATAGTATCTATGGTGCGGGTACAGCAGGTGTAGACCCTCATAATTTTTCAGAATCGACTACTTGCCCTTCTAGTGGAGCTCCAAGTAACTTTGCTTGTTGGTTTAATGATGTAGACGCTTTTAGTAAAGTGGGGCGTACCAGTTTGGGCGATATGGATATTTCTACAGACGAATCTACTTTGTATGTCATGAACTTGGAAGATAGAAATGTGTATCAAATAGATTTAGCTAATCCAACAGCAGTTCAGCCCACTTTTCCATTTCCTTTAAATCAGGTTACAGACCCTAATGTTACACTAAAACCACGAGATGCCGCTTATGATATACGTCCTTTTGGATTAGGTTACCATAATGGTTTGGTCTATGTTGCTGCGATAGATTCTGAACAAAGCAGAGATAGAGATAACGTATGCTGTGCAAATAGTTCAGCAGTTGCTTACGTATATTCGCTAAATCCTAACACGGGAATTTGGACATTAGTAATAGAACAAAGTGTACAAAGAGGCGAAAGTAATAGTAAGTTTTTCATATGGCGGGATGAATTTAAAGATGATTACAGAGATGGGAGTAAGACGATTCCTTCGGATATAGAATTTGATGGAGATGATATCGTCTTAGGTTTTCGAGACATAACTTCAGATCAATTTGGAGATGAAGCAGGAAAGCCTATTGCAGGAGATGGTAGCACGGTATTTCGAACTTCACAAGCTGGTGACATTATGCGTTTTTGCTATGATAGTGCTAGCAATAGCTATAATTTCGAATCAAATGGTAGTTGTGGTGG
This sequence comes from uncultured Saprospiraceae bacterium, assembly GCA_937923465.1. Taxonomy (GTDB): domain Bacteria; phylum Bacteroidota; class Bacteroidia; order Chitinophagales; family Saprospiraceae; genus JAHDCG01. Next base: position 10,953 of record CALDUB010000133.1, on the reverse strand, counting down.
TGTTACTGCCGCTGGTGCAAATTCTGGAATGGGCTGGCCTCTAACAAGTCCAAGAGGTAGCTATTATAGCGGAGATTATTACAATCCATACCACACTAATACATCATTAGGTGGTATATGGCTAAATCCTGCAGACAACCGTGTTTACAGTACCGTCTATGACATAAATGAAGTATTTAATGCGGGAATAAAAGCATTAGATAATACAACAGGACTAACAAGAGAAGGCTATATTATAATTGCAGATACTACCCCTGGTGGTGGTTTTGGAAAAGCAGCAGGCTTAGGCGATGTAGAAGGCGCTTGTCCTTATCTTCCTTTAGAAATTGGCAACTATGTTTGGGCTGATTCTATCGAGAATGGTATACAAGATGCCTGTGAACACGGAGTAGAAGGAATCACAGTACAGTTATACGATAAAAATGGTTTATTAGTAGGTTTAGATGAGACTGATAGCGCTGGACAATATTACTTCAATAACAGTAATGTAGACACTGCCGGCATCACCGTGAACAGTAGTGGTGTTGCCTCTCCCCAAGCATATTATTGGTCTGGTATGAGCTACTCTACACAATATTTTATTGTATTCGGTGGCGGACAATTTAGTAATGATGAATTTGAAATAGGTGATGAAAGATACAGTATCACTCCATGGCTAAATACCGGCTCAAACAATAATATTGACTCCGATATAAATGATAGCAGTCTGACGACAGGTAACTTAGGCAGCCGCCCGAATGGATTACCTTTTATTGAGATAACGACAGAACACACAGGTTCTGGTATCCATAAATACGATATGGGGCTTAATCCTATTTTGAGCTATAGTCTTGGTAACCAAGTCTTTGAAGATTTAGATAATAATGGTTATTTAAATGGCTCGGATACGGGTATTGACGGTGTTCAACTTCAGTTATTAAACAGCGACGCTACAGTTTACGACAGTGACCCAAACACTTCGGGAGTACAGGCTCTAACCGTAACAACGGGTAATGGCGGTTATTATCGCTTCGATGAATTACCCGCAAACGATTATATTGTAGAAGTACTAGCAGTTAATTTCACAGCTGGTAATAGCTTAGAAAATTATACCTCTTCAGATGGTTCTATTCAGGAAATAGTGCCAAATATAGACGGTGATAATAATGATAATGGATTAGGTGTAGCTGGAGGAGTCGCAATCCGCTCAGGTATTATCACATTGAGTGGTGTCGAACCCACAAATGAAGTCGAGCCAACAACTTACGATGCTGGTTCAATTACAGGTATTGCGGCGGTAGATAATCTGAGTAATCTAACCCTCGATTTTGGATTTTTCACCTGTGACATCACAGTAAATACATCGACGGGCTCTAATGTATGCCCCGAAGAAGAAACAAGGATAAGTGCAAATGCATCAGGAATTGGTTTCCCATACATATATACTTGGGACAATGGTCTAGGAAACGGACAATCACAAACAGTTTATCCAATAGCAACCACTACTTATAATGTGACAGTAACAGACAACTATGGCTGTACAGCAACTGATGATATCACGATAACAGTACTTCCTACAACGAGTAGCACTTGCAGCGATTGTACAGACCCATCGGATGCAGATAGTGACGGTGTGTGTGCATCTGAAGACTGTGATGATAATGACCCTAATATACCTACCGAAGTAGGTACAATATGTAATGACGGTAATCCATTTACGACAAATGATGAAATACAACAAGACAGTTGTACTTGTTTGGGTAACTATATCCCTTGTAGTACAACTTTAGATATATCTACACAACAACCAAATTATGATAATAATGGGACTACCTCCAATTCATCGGATGATACCTTTACCGTTGAAGTAACTATATCAGGAAATGGAAATGCTTGGATAGCGAATGGTCAGACAGGCGCTTATGGTCAAACCGTGACATTTGGACCTTATCCTGTTGATGCAGCGGGAATAAGCTTTGATGTATCAGACCAAGACAATCCTAATTGTAGCGAAGATGTCAGTATTAATATTGCTTCTTGTATTGATTCGGGAGTTTGTACGTGTTGTAATTGATAGAATATTTTTGGTTCTTTATGATATTGGTTGGTAGAAAATAGACTTTGCGACAAAAGGATTGACCTACTCATCCACACACTTGTGCGTCAGTATTTAAATTTGGTGGCTTTTTTCATTTATATTTTTTTAGTTTTATGCTTTAGGAACGCGAAACAGTAAGTCCGTCATCTAGACAGGTCAAATTTTCCTTTCCGATTTCTTCGGGACCAACTTGACAAACTTATTATTTCGTCGTCACTTAATATACTTTATAAATAAGAATAAAAGCAACGAAATGACAAGAGGCGAAAGCAAAATACTACTACAAAAAGCTCGAAAACTAACCAAAGACGATGAAGAGAAAGCTATCAAAATCTATCAAAACATTATAGACGTAGACGCCTCATGGAGTGTCCCTTATTATAATCTAGGCTTGATTTATAAATACAATCGTCAATGGCAAAAATCCTATGAATTCAATAAGAAAGCCACAGAATTAGATAGTAAAGACGAAGCAGCTTGGTGGAATTTAGGAATGGCGGCTACTGTATTAGAGAAATGGAGAGAAGCAAGAATTGCTTGGAATCAATTTGGGCTTGAGCTAGAAGTCAACGATACCGAAGTGGAAATGGACATAGGTTCCACTCCAATAAGATTATTTAATGGTGAAGTTGTGTGGGCAACAAGAATATGTCCTGCAAGAGCTATTATCGACAACATTCCTCTAAAAGAAAGTGGACATCGATATAGTGATTTAATACTCCATGACGGTTCGCCTAATGGTGTAAGAATGCAGGATGAAGTAGAATACGCGGTTTATGATGAACTACAAATCTTGGAAAAATCTGATTATAAAACCTATTCTATTGGAGTAAAAGTGGACTATCCAGAGGCAATTACAACTTTGCGAGAAGTGTGTTTTGAATTAGACTATGGCTTCGAAAACTGGACACATTCTATCAAAATGATATGTAAAAAATGCTCTGAAGGCGTGCCACATCAATGTGAAGAACAGGAGCTTGAACCTGCTACTGCCGAATATAATTTAGCCATTGCTACTCAAAGAAGAGGAGAACTAGACAGTCTACTCGGTGCCTGGGCAGCAGAAAATGATGTCACGATTAAATGGGTAGAATAGACTTTTTTACAAACAAATCTAATTATAAGTACTCGGACAAATTTATTTTGGAGTTTAGATATGCCATATTTGTATTTGTTAAAAAAAGATAAAATGCTGATTATCAGTTCAATTGCGAAAAGTAAATATGGCATATCTTTTATGCCGAATAGTTGTTTATCAATCAAAGATTATTTAATTCTTTGACTCGTACTCATTTCAAAAATAGCTTTGAGTTAATTTTATTTCTTAGCTTTGTCCCACTGCTTTTGTAAAAACATCCTTACTTCTTTATAACACACAGACAACGACGATGCGGAGCCTATTATTTTTGTGGATTTTAATGACCTTTTCTGCCTGTAAAGCTCCTTATTTACCTATTCCTTCCTATTACAAAGTCAACTTTTCAAAACAACCAAAAAACATTATTCTACTCATCGGTGACGGGATGAGTATAGCTCAGATTAGTGCTGCACTCTACTCGAGTAAAAAGCCTTTTCATTTAGAACAATTCCCTGTAATAGGTCTGCACAAAACACATAGCTCTAGTGACTTAGTAACGGATAGTGCAGCAGCAGCAACGGCATTTGCGGCAGGAAAAAAAACTTACAATAACGCTATTGGAGTAGATATAGATTCTTTGCCTCTCTATACGATATTAGAAGAAGCACGCGACCGAAATTTGGCAACAGGTCTGGTGACTACAGTCCCAATTACGCATGCGACTCCAGCAGCATTTGCAGCGCACCAACACAATCGTGTCTTGTCAGAAGAAATAGCTTTAGATTTATCTAATAGTGGTGTAGACTTGATGATAGGTGGTGGTCAGAAATATTTTGAACGCCGAAATGATGACCGAAACTTACTCCAGGAAATGCAAGCAAAAGGATATAGAACAGAGTCTTATTTCTATAAGAATTTGGATAAAATTCCTATAGGGACAGAAGACAAGCTTCTTTATCTAACTGCAGATGACTCTCCTATCGGCGTAGAACAAGGACGCGATTACTTGCCTTTTGCCTCTCTCTTTGCAACACATTTTTTAGAGAGACGAAGTGATGAAGGATTCTTCCTTATGCTGGAAAGTGGTCAGATTGACTGGGGTGGACATGCGAATGATGGTAAACGTGTAGTTAGCGAAGTTTTGGATTTTAATAAGGTTATTGGAAACGTATTGAGGTACGCTGCGACAAATAAAGAAACTCTCGTTATCGTCACCGCAGACCACGAGACAGGCGGCTTAGCTCTCAATCCGAAGACGAAAATGGGTAAGCCTCAAATGGTATTTAATAGCAACGGACACACTGCTCAATTGACTCCAGTATTTGCGTATGGTCCTCAATCTCAGTTATTTAATGGCATTTATGACAACACGATGATTTACCATAAAATGCGGGAGGCATTCGGTTGGGAATAATCTAAATAGACTTGTTACTTTTATAAAATTGCTTTCTGAAATTTGGATTTTGCAATAGTTTTCTTCAAAAAATCATTGAATACTGTGTTCCCACGCTTTGCTCGAAAGTCCCTCTATTGAATTATTTTTTGGAGTAAAATAGCGTAAAAAGACATTTTCATAAAGTGTATTTTATAAGAGTAACAAGTCTAATGACAATTAAAATGGTTCTCCGTCAAATCCCCCCGCGTTGCGGGACAAGCAGTGATTGTGAAAAAATAAGAGTTCAAATCTCAACCTAACTTTGAGTTGCTTATTGTTTCTCAATCACATTCCACCGCTTGTCCCGTGCAACGGGGGGGTGATTGGTTCTATTTCTCAAAGCGTAAATGTCGGACACTTTACCTCAGCAAATAGATGTAATGTAATTTTTAGTCGATAAATTTACCAACAATGAGTGTCTGACATTTGTAACAAGCTATTGAAAGTCAGCATGTTGCGTATTACAGGTGTCAGGCACTCTTCGTAGGAAATTTCAATTCTAATAAAAAAAACAAATTTTCATAGCCATAAAAGTGTCCGACACCAGCAAAAAATCAGAACCAATTAAAAACTACATTTCTGAATTTTCAATTTTAATTTCACTATCGCTTCTCCTCTATCGTCTTAATCAACATCCCTGTTTTTACTCTATCATTTAATTCCATACCATTCAGTATCGACAATTCTTTATGGCGATCAGATTTCATGCCTGATGAAGTCAAAGCTTGTTTGAGCGTTGTATTACTCTTAACAGTTACAATTTTGATGCGTTCTGGCAATTTGTTGATTTTACTTTGGTCTGTCAATTCTCTAAAATTATCAAATACCTGCTTAAATGTGCTGTAATTTCTATTAAAATCTGCTGGCGTCGACAATCCGTGTAGCTTATAAATTTTGTTATCATACTGTATGAGATAAGTCAAAACTTCCAACTCATTTGGTTTTGTTGAAACCATAGCAATGGCAGGCAAACCGTTTACTCGGATATTATCCTTCTTCTTCAATGTTAATCCATTCTTCTGCAATGCTGCCTGTGCTGCTGCATCCAAACTCGTCTCTGCTGCTAAAGACAAAGTAGCCATGGCTTTTCCGTCCGCAGATGCCATTTGAAATTGAGAAGGCGTATTAGCTGTTCTCCAACCATTAGGAATTGGAAATTCAAATCTTAACTCAGGATGATAAAAGACATTATTCTCAATAAAGCCTTGCTTTGGGTCTTCTCCGTAAAGCAAACCGTCTATCATTCGCAAATAACTATCCCGATTAACTTTGTATTTTTTAGGCGCTTTACTTTGTATGTCTGTCGCCATTTGCTTTACGTTTTTATTTCTATCCACAGGGTCGGGGTGTGTACTCATAAAAGTTGGAACACTTTGTCCACTCTCTTCACTAATCCGATGAATAGTATTAAAAAACCCAGCCATTTCTTTTGCGTCATATCCAATTTGACTGCTGTATAATACCCCAAGTACATCAGACTGACTTTCTGCATCTCGTCCATTTTTCAATAAAAACAATCCAAGACCATTCTGTGCTAAGTCACCAAACTGTTGAAACTGACGCGGAAAAGCAATAGCCGTTGCAATGGTTCCAACCTGCGCCAAAGTTGCATTACGCATCTGTTTAGCAGAGTGACGCGCGGTAATATGACCAATTTCGTGTCCTAAAACACCTGCGAATTCTGCTTCATTATTAAAATGTGCCATGATGCCTCGCGTAAAATAAACAAAGCCGCCAGGCACAGCAAAGGCATTAACAACGGGAGAGTCTACAATTTGAAATTTATATCCTAGATTAGGGCGGTGACTGACTTTAGCCATCTGTTGTCCTTTTGTCTCTATGAATTTTTGCAGTTTTGCATCTTGATATATCCCCATTTCTCCGACCACTTGAGGATTATAGGATTGTCCGAGACCTTTCTCTCTTTTTTCTGACATGACTAAAAAATCCTTTTTTCCCGTTGCAGGGTTCACAACGCAGGAAGGAAGTAAGAAGAGGATTTGACTAAAAAGAAAGAGAAATAGTATTGATTGAACGTTTAGTTTTTTCATAATTTAAAAGTTGGTTAATGTTTTGGAAAAAACGAAAATCATGTGGAAGGTAAGGCAAATCAACCATTTATCCCAAAAAATGAAAACATCAGCACAATTCTTTATATGAAAAGAGGATGTTATTTGAATTAAAAGTAAATTTACGCTATCAATATTAATCAATCAGAACTAATGAAATTATTCAAAATATTCCTTCTCTTATTACTACCTGTTTTCGCCTTCGCGCAAAATAATCCTGGCGCTAATCACGCCAATAAATTTGAGCCAATGACTGATGTCATGCGCTCCCCTAATAGCTATCGTACGGCATCTGGCGAACCAGGTCCGGACTATTGGCAGCAACAGGGCGACTACAAAATAAAATGCTCTTTAGACGTTGAAAATCAACGCCTTACAGGGGAAGAAATGGTTACTTACACCAATCATTCTCCTAATACCTTGCGTTACATCTGGTTGCAATTAGATGAAAATGAGCACGATGCCAATGCTGAAAAACAATTTAACAACACAACTCGCATTAATCCTGTCATGAGCCAAAATGCACTACGCAGATTGGAGCCAGGTAATGAATTGAAAGAAAAAGGTTGTCGTATTCAGTCTGTGAAAGATGCACAGATGAAAGACTTGAAATATCGCATTGACGGTACGAATATGCAGATTTATTTGCCGACGCCATTGAAGCCAGGAGAAAGTTTTACTTTCAATATCAAGTGGTTTTACAACATGATTAACCGTATGGATTCTACTTCTTGGGGTCGTGGTGGTTATGAACACTTTGATGATACAGACGACTATATTTTTACTGTCGTACAATGGTTTCCTCGTATGTGTGTTTACAGTGACTTCGAAGGCTGGCAAACGAAACAATTTATGGGAACGGGTGAGTTTGCTTTGAATTTTGGTAATTATGAAGTTGAAATCACATTGCCGAAAGATTACATGGTAGCCTCTACTGGAGAATGTCAAAACTATAATAAGACCTTGACTTCGACACAATTGTCTCGTTGGAAACAAGCACAGACAGCAACTAAACCAGTTGAGATAGTTACTTTAGATGAAGCAAAAGCTTTAGAAGCGGGTACGAAGTCTACAGAAATGCAAACTTGGGTTTACAAGGCAGACAATGTACGTGATTTCGCATGGGGTGCAAGTCGCAAATTCGTTTGGGATGCCATGCCATACAAAAATGAATTGGGACAAACCGCGATGTGTATGAGTTACTACGGTAAAGAAGCTTTTCCAATTTACAATCGTTACTCAACGAAAGCAGTCGTGCATACTTTGGAGACTTATGACAAATATTCTTTGCCATATCCTTATCCAACAGCTATCTCTGTAGAGGCGGCAAATGGTATGGAATATCCAATGATTTGCTTTAACCCAGGACGTGCAGAACCAGACGGAACGTACACTGAAAGTGCAAAAAACGCTTGTATTACAGTTGTTATTCACGAAGTTGGACACAACTACTTCCCGATGATTATCAACTCTGATGAGCGTCAGTGGGCATGGTTTGATGAAGGTTTGAACTCCTTCGTTCAGTTTTTAGCGGAACAAGAATGGGATTACAACTACGATAGTGGTGGCGGACCAGCGCATTTAATTACAGGGTACATGAGTCGTCCTAAAGATAAATTAGAGCCGATTATGACTTCTTCTGATAATATCAAATCTTACTTTGACAATGCTTACAACAAACCCGCTGCTGGTTTAAATATTCTACGCGAAACTATCATGGGGCGCGAAGCATTCGATTATGCATTCAAAGAATACTGTCGTCGTTGGGCATTCAAACACCCGACACCTGAGGACTTCTTCCGTACTATGGAAGATGCCAGTGGAATGGATTTGGATTGGTTTTGGCGTGGTTGGTTTTACAGCACAGATGCTGTTGATATTTCTTTAGATAGTATCACTTGGTACAAAGTTGATTTGAAGAAAAATCCAAAAAAAGACGTGCGTACTTTTGACCGTCCTGTCAAAAAACCTGAATTTGAGACTATCTCTCAAATGCGTAATAAAGAGGAAGGTATCAAATTTGATGTAGATGAAGACAAAGAATTGCAAGATTACTATACTTACTATAAGCCTTGGGAGACTTCTGATTCAGTTGTGACTTATACAACGAAATTGTACGAGGAGCAATTCACGAAAAAGGAGAAAAAAGAGATGTATGGCGACCAAAATTACTATGAATTAAACTTCAGTAACAAAGGTGGTTTGCCAATGCCAATCATTATTGAGTGGACATTTAAAGACGGCACGACTGAGTTGCAGCGCATCCCTGTTTCAGTATGGCGTAAGAATGAAGATGCATTCACTAAGGTATTCGTAAAAAATAAAGAAGTAAGTGGCATCGTCATCGACCCGTATCATGAAACGGCTGACATTGATGAGCGCAACAATAACTGGCCTGTAAAAGAATTGCCAAGTCGTTTCCAAGTGTATAAGGCAAATGAATCAGTTAAGCCTGATAATGCGATGCAAAAAGCAATTAAGGCGGGTAAGACGATAAAGCCGTAAGAGGAGTTAAGATGTACGAATTACGATTTACGAAGTGGGACTTGTTCCGTCTTCGTAAATCGTAATTCGTTTTTCTCAAACAAAATTTGACCATAAATCCTCCGTACATTCGTATAAAGAACGGTCGTAATTCGTACTTCGTAATTTCCCTTAAACCTTCAACACTAATTTCCCCATTTTCTCTCCACTAAACAAGCGTAAGAAAGTCTCATGAAAGTTTTCAATACCTTCATATACATCTTCGCGGCTTTTCAATTTGCCTTCCTGCATCCAACCTGCCATTTCTTGCGCAGCAATGCCGTAATCCTTCGCATAGTCAAATACAACCATTCCTTGCATTTTTGCACGACTCACTAGGAGAGACAGATAGTTCGCAGGTCCTTTTACAGGCGTTGTATTATTGTATTGAGAAATCGCACCACAAATGATAATCCGTGCGTGCATATTCAAGCGCGTCAATGCTAAATCTAAAATTTCACCACCAACATTATCGAAATAGACATCAATACCTTTTGGACAAGCCGCTTTCATATCCGCACGTAAATTTCCAGCTTTATAATCAATCGCCGCATCAAAACCCAATTCGTTTACGATATAATCACACTTAGCTTTTCCTCCTGCGATACCAACAACACGACAACCTTTTATCTTCGCAATCTGCCCCACAATAGAACCTACTGCACCCGCAGCACCAGAAACTAATACAGTTTCACCAGCTTTAGGCTCACCAATACGCATCAAACCAAAATATCCTGTAAAGCCAGGCATTCCCAATGTTCCCAAAAATACGGGCAATGGTGCCAATTTTGGGTCAACAGAATGGTAGCCACGACCGTCAGTTGTAATGTACTCTTGCACACCAGCATTGCCAACTAAGATATCGCCAACTCTATATTTTCCATGCTTAGACTCAACAACCTCACTCACTGTACCAGCACGCATCACTTCACCGATACCAACTGGTGGAATGTAAGAACGGGCATCATTCATCCAACCACGCATCGCAGGGTCCAATGAAATGAATTTAGTCTTTAGTAAAACCTCTCCTTCCGCAGGAACTGGAATTGGATTTTTTTCGATATTGAAAGTATCAGCTGTTGGTAATCCAACAGGACGTTGAGCAAGTTTGATTTGTGTATTGGACATTCTATTTTTTTACGTTTTTAACTATCTTATAATAGAGAATGCCGAAGGTCGGAAAAATGTTCAATAAAGATATTACAAGTATTAATTATTTTAATTTATCTGCTTCTTTCAAATAATGACAATAAGGATGATGACGCATTCCTATCTTAGGATAATAATCTACAGCAGCTGGTGCAGCCAATAAAATCAAAGTAGCTTGTGGTGCATATTCTTGTGTCAAATCAATTAACTTTTTGCCAATACCTTGATGCTGACAATCTTTTGAGACGGCTAAATCAGAGAGATAAGTACAATAAGTCAAATCAGAAATAGAACGTGAAACACCGACTAATTTGCCTTCTTTGCGTGCCGTAATTATGATATCAGCATTAGCAACCATCTTCTCTAGACGGTGCATCTCATCTACTGGGCGACGCTCGCCGAGTGTAGATTCTTCTAATACTTGTTTGAACTCTATCGCTGATAAGTTTGGTTCTACTTGATATTTTATCATTGTTTGTTGTCTTAGTATCTAATGCATCATTTTTTGCGTAAAATTGGCAAGAAATGAATTTAGTCTTCCGATAGGAATGCGGGACAAGCTATATTTAGAAATTTCTAAACTTATGCTTTTATGGGAACTCGCTGCTCTTTGGCGGGAGGG
>CALDUB010000132.1 GCA_937923465.1 uncultured Saprospiraceae bacterium | reverse complement strand
ATCAATAAGTAAGGGAGGTAGACGTGTTTGAGACGTAGAATATTGATGTTTTGTCACTAAAGACACCCAAAAGTAAGGAAATTTAAGAAGTTTTTCAAAGGTGAAAAGAGAGTATTTTGTTGTGTGAAATAATGATAAGATGTAATCGCTTGATTATCAGATTGAATATAAAAAGTAAATATGTCAATTAGTTATTGGTTATTATGTTATTGGTTATTATGTTATTGAATTTATTATATTGATTTACAGGTGATTAGGAGCTTCTAAGGTAAAGGTCATAATAAAATTTAGAGAATAAGGACTGTTGGTAATTAGCTCAAGATTTGGCAAAAAGAAATGTCTATTACCTTTTTTCTTAACCTGAAAAGGTAACGAGCAATACCTGTTTTATTTAGTTAACAGCAAACGTCATAAATTTTTCTGTTTGAAACACTAAAAGTGAGACCATGCTCATCATCCCAAGGACAATCAAAAGAAAAATGATAACCCTTGCTATTGATATCCTCTATATCTGTTTGAATTTCGTCTAATGTCAATGCGTTATATGCATCGTCCTTTGTGTAAATTTTAAAATAAGCTTCATTTGCATCTCTTTCATTTTCAAATCCCTCGTCAGGAACCATACCATAACTTGTTATCTCTATACAGGTTTGATAATGTTTCCAGGCCTCTTCTTTGAACTGGTCTTTAACATCGTTATCCAATTCTAATAATTCATTAATTATTTCAGTAATTAGTGACATATGTGGTTTAGAATCCACGCTCGGTAGATTGTAAAACACAATTTCTTGCTCTTTGTTAAATAGTTTTAAGTGTAGTGTAATTTTAAATTCGGTAAAACTTTTATGAGGTTCATTTAACCCGAAGCTTCCTTTATTGATTATCTCCTCTTGTGTCATTCTTGTTAAATTTTTTTTATAATTAAATAACCAACTACCGCTCAAAAGCATAGCGCACGATATTAGCCCCCATTTGCAATGCCTTACGGCGCACATCTTCAGGGTCTTTATGCACATCTTGGTCTTCCCAACCGTCTCCAAGGTCAGACTCATAAGAATAAAAACAAACAATTTTACCTTCATAAACAATTCCGAAGCCCTGAGGAGATTTTCCTTCATGTTCGTGAATTTTTGGCAATCCATTTTTGAATTCAAAACCTTGTCTGTAAATCTCATGCTCAAATGGCAACTCTATAAACTCCAAGTCAGGAAATACTTTTTTCATCGCAACACGTATGTATGGGTCAATACCAAAGTTATCATCAACGTGCAAAAAACCACCGCCCATAAGGTACATGCGTAAATTTTCGGCTTCCGCATTTGAAAAAACAACATTTCCGTGTCCTGTCATATGCACAAATGGATGATTGAATAACTCTGCACTTCCAACTTCTACCGTCGCATAATCATCAACAAAATCCGTTCCCAGGTTTTCATTACAGAACTTTGCTAAATTAGGTAAAGAAGTCGGATTTGAATACCAATCACCGCCACCATTGTATTTCAATAACGCCATTTGTAGCGTTGGCTTTGTGTTGTAGTTTGTTGTAAATGAGTAAGTTGCGAATAATGTTGCAACTATAAATAAGTATTTCATTGTTCTTATTGTTTGAAATAGTTGGATTTGTTAGAATAGTTAGAAAATTGTTAGAGTCGTTGGAATAGTTAGGCGAGAGTTAGTAACTCAAACGACTCTAACAATTCAAACTAATCAAACAATAACAAACTTATTCAAACTTTTCCTCATAAACATCTTTAATAAAAGAAATAATCCCTTCCATCATAAATTCTTGGTCATCCCATATCGCCAAATGACCACCTTTTTGACTAATAAGTGAACGTCCATTTTGCACCAATGTTGCCATTTCTTCCATTTCTGCTGGATTCATTGTGTCATATTTCGCGCCAACCATTAGAGTCGGAACAGTCAATGTCGGCAATTTATCCCAAACAGACCAACCTTTCAAGATACCACCGGGCACAAATTCACTTGGACCTTGCATGTATTCATAAACGTGTTGGTTAATGTGCTTAAAGCTACGCAAGACGGGCTCTGGCCATTCTGCCGCTGGGCGACGCAAGATGTGTTTTGTATAATATTCATTGAAAACTAAATCTTGATAAATTGGATTAGCAAAGTCATTTTTTTTCTCATAAAAGCTCAAACTATCCAACAAAGATGGACGCATTTGTGCACGTAATTTAGCATTATAAGCTTCGTACTTATCAAAATCAGCGGTCATGTTCAAGACTATCATGCCTTTCATATTTTGCTGATATTTCAAAGCATATTCCATAGCTAAAATACCGCCCCAAGAGTTGCCCATTAGATAGAAATTATCAGAGTTTAATCCCAATTTAACCCGAACTTGTTCGACTTCCTCTACAAATCTTGGAATGTTCCATAGACTATCATTATCTGGCTGGTCAGAATAATAAGAACCCAATTGGTCATAATGATAAAACTCAATTCCTGCTTGCGGAAAAAAGCTATCAAAACACTCCAAATATTCATGCGTCAATGCTGGACCACCATGCAAAATCAAGACCTTCATGGGTGAATTTCCTACTCGTTTCGTCCAAACCTCATGACCTTCTTTGAGTTCAATCATTTCTACGCCACCTGATTGAAATTCGCCAGGAGTCTTGAATTCATTGTAATCGCAGGACTTTGAATCTTCTGTAATTGGCGCGGCTGGCGGCTGACAAGAGAAGTGGACGGTGCAGATGAAGAGGAATAAGAGTATTGTATTTTTCATGATGTTGATTTATTCTAAAAGCCTAAAGTATCACGTCCGTTCCACGGCGTGAATTTCGCAAAATTGTTACGCACTGTAAGTCGCGGATACTTTTCAAACTCAAATATAGTCAAAACCTTAATAAGCATTAAAAAAATCCCTATTATTGCGGCAGAAAAATAACTCAAAGAAAACCACAAGTTTAGAGAGTTCATATTTCATACTTCATATTTCATATTTATCAAATTATGAGTACACCAAGCAAACGATTGACTTTCGAGGAAGTCATGGAAATATACAACCGACCACTTTTAGAGTTGGTTTATCAAGCAGCGACTGTTCACCGTGAAAATCACGACCCACAAGAGGTGCAAATTAGTACTTTATTGTCGATAAAAACAGGTGGCTGTTCGGAAGACTGTGGCTACTGCCCGCAGGCGGCGCGTTATCACACGGGCGTAGAAACGAATGATTTATTGTCAAAAAAGCAAGTCGAAATCTCAGCAAAACGCGCGAAACTATTAGGCTCATCTCGTTTATGTATGGGAGCCGCTTGGCGTAATGTTAAAGATGATTCAGATTTTGACCACGTATTAGAATTAGTCAAAACGGTCAATAACTTGGACATGGAAGTTTGCTGTACGCTCGGTATGGTGACTGAAAATCAAGCAAAAAAACTAAGTGATGCAGGTCTATACGCCTACAATCACAATTTGGATACCTCAGAAGACTATTACAAAGAAGTCATTTCAACGCGAGGCTACCAAGACCGTCTAGATACAATAGATAATGTGCGTAAAGCGGGTATTACTGTTTGTTCTGGTGGGATTATTGGAATGGGAGAAAGTCCAGAGGACCGTTGTAAAATGCTTGTGACCTTGGCTAATCTGTCGCCTCAACCAGAGTCTGTGCCGATTAACGCTTTAGTTGCGGTAGAAGGTACACCGTTGGAAGAGCAAAAACCAATTTCTATCTGGGAAATGGTGCGTATGGTCGCAGTCACACGTATGGTTTTGCCAAAGACGACAGTGCGTTTGTCTGCGGGTCGTACCGAAATGAGTATCGAAGGTCAAGCACTTTGCTTCATGGCGGGTGCAGCTTCTATCTTTGCGGGTGATAAATTATTGACAACTCCAAATCCTGATATTTACGGAGATTTGGACATGTTTGATATCTTAGGTCTAAAACCAACGAAGCCGTTTACTAAGCATGACAAACCTCAGCCTGTGAAGTCTGCGGATTATGATTTGAAAGAAAAGCCGCGTTGGACGCGTCCTGGTCATAAGATTGAGGCGAATGAGGCGAAGAGGGTTAAAAAGGTTGTGGAGTTATAGAGTATTGAGAGCGTTATTCGACCCCCTAATGGGGGATAGGGGGCAAAAAAAATAAAAAATATCCCTACCAAGTACAACCTACATTCACCACTAAAGTTCTAAAAATCAACAGGTTAAGCACTGTCAACCGACAACTATCAACCGACAACTAAAAAAGTAATGGCAAAAAGAAAGAAAATAGCAGCAGGTAACTGGAAGATGAATATGGGATACGAAGAAGGTCGCATCTTAGCACGTAAAGTGGTGGATGGTGTCGTTCGTTCTGATGTCACGGTTATCCTTGGCGTACCTTTTATTCACTTAAAGAGTATGGAAAATATCTTAGGTGGTATTTCTAATATTCATGTTGCAGCACAAAACTGTCATCAAGAAGAAGGTGGTGCTTATACGGGAGAAATCTCGGCAAGTCACTTAACTTCAGTAGGGACAAGTTACGTTATCTTGGGACACTCTGAGAGACGCGAATATTTTGGCGAAGGCGCAGCTTTGTTAGCTAAAAAGACAGATATTGTCTTAAAGCATGGCATGAAACCTATTTTTTGCTGTGGCGAAAATTTGGAAATTCGGGAGAAAGGAACGCATGTGAAGCTCGTTAGCAAGCAAATCAAAGATGCACTTTTTCATTTGTCTGACGAAGACTTCCGCAAGGTCGTTATCGCTTACGAACCAATCTGGGCTATCGGCACAGGAGTGACTGCTTCTGCGCAACAAGCACAGGATATGCACAAGGACATCCGCGCTTTAATTGCTAAGAAATATGGCGCTGAAACGGCTGATTTGACTTCTATCTTATATGGTGGAAGTGTGAAACCTGCTAATGCAAAAGAACTTTTCGCTATGCCTGATGTGGATGGTGGATTGGTTGGTGGTGCTTCGCTGAAAGCGGGGGACTTTACTCAGATTGTGGCGGCGTTTTAAAATATGAACTATGAACTATGAACAGGCTAACTATGAACCTCGTCTCATCAAAACGCTTTATAGAGACAAGGTTCATAGTTAAATCGTTCATAGTTCATACTTACTTAACCGCATTCCACTTCCTCAACTGCGCCACCGTAGCCCGCATATCCTTCGGCAATTCTGCCGTAAAAGTAAGCTTTTCCTTAGTCACAGGATGTACAAAAGTCAAATGAGAAGCATGTAAAGAAGAACGGTTTAAAAGAGCGCGTTCCACTTGGTCTTTACCCGCAGAGTACTTCTTTCTTTTTACGCTAGAAAGCATAAATTCCTCTCTTTTTCCGTAGATTTTATCTGTCATCAATGGATGCCCGATGTGTAACGAATGCGCACGAATTTGGTGTGTCCGACCTGTTTTTAAATCGAATTCAACCAAAGCATAATCTCTAAATTGCTCGACAACTTCGTAATGCGTTTCACAAGGCTTTCCTGCTTTATTGACCACAACTTTACCAGATGAAGCCAAATTATTTAAAAGCGGTGCCTCAATAATTCCGGTCTTCTTGGCAAGCGTTCCGTCTACTAATGCCGTGTAAACTTTTTTGACCTCTCTATTCTGAAATTGTAAAGATAAATCTCTGTGTGTCAATTCATTACGACCAAAAACCATGACGCCCGAAGTCTCTTTGTCAATACGGTGCACTGTGAATATTTCACCAAATTGCTTGCGCAACATAGTCAGTACATTTGGTTTTTCTACCTCGTGTCTATCTGGAATTGCAAGAATATGTTGTGGTTTTGCCACGACAATTAAATGCTTATCTTCAAAAATAATATCTAACTTCTTTTTCATTTTGCTTTAAGTATCACAAACGCTCAGCGTCGTGTAAAGTAACACAGTCGTTCCACGCCGTGTCACACAAGAAACGGGGTGGAACCCGCGTTTTACAACTCTCTAAAAGTCTTTTTCCCTGCGATGTAGTATCGCCAAATGACGCTCTTTTTTAAAATGCCCGTTGTATTTGTTTCTCCAATACTAATCTTCTGCACCAGTTCCGAAAAATGCTTTCTACGCTGCAAAAGATGTTTAATCTTCGGGAAAAAATCCCAATGTGCCCGTACGATTGACTTCATGTGTGACGGCTGTCCTTTTAACAAAAACATGCCACCTGCCACACCGTCTAATAGTAAGCGTAAAGGGATGAGCCACATCAACTTAGACCGCTCTTCATTTTTAAGAATAGTAAAATAACTATTCCGAAAATTAAGATAAGTTTTATTTGGACTCTGATAGTTTAACGTACCACCTCCGACGTGAAAAACCTCCGCATCTGGATAATACATAACCTTAAAACCAGCTCTTTTAAGTCGCCAACATAAGTCAATCTCTTCCATGTGCGCAAAATATTCGCCGTCAAAACCTCCAATCTGATGAAATAAATCTGAACGCACAAAAAATGCTGCTCCAGAAGCCCAAAAAATCTCTTTTTCAGTCTCAAATTGTCCTTTATCAAGTTCCAATGACTGAAAAACGCGCCCACGACAAAGCGGATAAGACCACTTATCTAGCATGCCTCCTGCGGCACCAGAATATTCAAAACTTTCTTTGTTAAAAGTTGCCTTTATCTTTGGTTGTGCAACAGCTACAGTCGCATCTTCTTCCATTTTTTTGATGATGGGTTTTATCCAATTATCCGTCACTTCTACATCCGAATTAAGCAAAACAAAATAGTCTGCATCTACAAATCTTAAAGCTTGGTTATAACCTTCTGCAAAGCCATAGTTTGTCTCTAAATCAAGGATAAGTACATTTGGGAAATTAGCCTTTGTCTTTTCTATAGAGCCGTCAGAAGACCCATTGTCTGCGACAATAATCTGTAAATTAGGATAGTCTGTATTTAAAACGCCTGGTAGGTATTCTTTCAAAAAATCCCAGCCATTAAAATTTAAGATAACGACGGCCACTGAAGGTAAGAGTGGCTTTTTTTTTTCAGCCTCTTGTCGCACGACTTGGTCTAAAATTAGCTTAGAATTCTCCTTATCTTTTCCCAATTGTTCCTTTAATGCCTCCAATCCGTCAAATCTCATGTCGCCGCGCACATAACCCACAAATTCGAGCGTCAAACGGTCATTGTAAATATCCTTGTGAAAGTCAAAAATATTTACTTCAATTGTACGCTTATTACCATCATCTAAACTTGGACGTTTGCCGATGTAAAGCATACCCGAATATCGAGCTTCTCGATGTTGGACAAAGACCGCATAAACCCCGTCTGGCGGAATAAGTTTGTGCTTTTGCGTTACTTTTAGATTAGCAGTCGGATAGCCAATTGTTGAGCCAATATGCTGACCGTGTTCGACCTGTCCAGTCAGTGTGAAGCGGTGTCCTAACAGTTTAGCAGCATCAGCAACCATACCCGTTTCAAGAGCATTTCTCACTTTAGTAGAAGAAACGACGATGCTTTCCACGTCTTGTTTCTGAATCTCTAAAACCTCATAACCCAACTTTTTTCCGTGCCACTTGAGGTAATTAACATCCCCAATTCTATTCTTTCCGAATCGGTGGTCGTAGCCAATAACGATGTGTCTCGGTTGAAACTTTCCAACTAGGAATTTCTCAATATATTCGTCCGCCGACTGCTGTGAAAACTCTACAGTGAAGGGTACAACTACCACATTATCAATATTGTAGCGTTCAAACAACTTTACCTTCTCATCTATTGTTGTTATCAGACGAAGGGAGTCGTCATTAGGAAAAATAATCTGACGTGGATGAGGATGAAAAGTAATGACGATACTCTCACCATTGACTTTTTTCGCCAAAGAATTGACCTTTTTGAGAATCATCTGATGTCCAGAGTGAACACCATCAAACGAGCCAATGGTCACAACTGCGTTGCGAAAATCTGGTAAATCATTTAGGTTGTTAAAAATTCTCATAAAGATGTTTGGTTTGACGGCGCAAATGTAGGTAAAATAACGTTGATTTTTGAGAATTGTTGGAAAGGTTTGATTTGTTGGAATTGTTTGCGTGTTTAGGCTTATTGTCAACTACTCAAACTTTTAGATTACTTAAACTTATTGGACATTGGACATAAGATATTAGCCTGTCCCATATTTTCAATCGGGGACGGTAGACTCAAAATCTGAATAGATGATTTTTACTAGATTTTGATTGTTTTGTCTAAAATATAATGTTCCCGATTGAAAATGCGGGACAGGTCAACATCTTTCGTCCAAAGTCTAATAAACCTACAAACTTCTAAACAAAAAAACTACCTTTGCAGGCAAATAAGAAATATTCGAATAAGCATGATGGAAAGAGTTAAAATAGCAGGCGCACTAGGCAAAGTGACAGACCCAGAGACGGGAAGGAGCATAATGGCTATGAATCGCGTCCAAGACCTCGAAATCGAAGGAAACAATGTCAATTTTACGATTGTATTGCCTTCTTTAAATAAGGAATATAAATCGCAGTTAAACTTTGCATGTATTGGTGCAATACAGGAAATTTATCCGACAGCAGAAGTTAATATTCATGTAAAATCAACGGCTCCAGGGGCACAAGCGACAACAAGTCCAAAACCGCACATCAGTAATGTGATAGCGGTAGCATCAGGAAAAGGTGGCGTTGGTAAATCCACAGTTGCTGTCAATTTAGCATTGAGTCTAAAGGCACAAGGTGCGACGGTTGGTTTGTTAGATGCCGATTTGTATGGACCTTCGATTCCTACTATGTTTGGTTTGCAAGGAGCGCGTCCTAAGGTGGAAAATATACATGGAAAGCCTTTGATTCGTCCCTTAGAGGCGCATGGAATTTATTTGATTTCTATGGGTTTTATCATTGAACCAGAGCAAGCTGTGGTTTTGCGTGGACCAAGATTGGGCGGTATTATCAAGCAATTTGTGAATGATGTGCTCTGGCCGCCATTGGATTATTTGATTATTGACTTGCCTCCAGGGACGGGTGATGTTCAGTTATCTTTGGTGCAGACTATACCTGTTACGGGCGCTATCATGGTAACAACTCCGCAAGAAGTGGCTTACGTAGATGCGATAAAAGCGATGAATATGTTCCGTTTGCCTTCTGTAAATGTGCCATTATTAGGAGTCGTGGAAAATATGGCTTGGTTTACGCCAGCAGAATTGCCTGATAATAAATATTATATTTTTGGTCAAGGTGGAGGGAAACGTTTGGCAAAAGAGAGTAACTCAATGTTGTTGGGACAAGTTCCTTTGGTACAGTCGGTGCGCGAAGGTGGAGATGACGGGACGCCCGTAGTATTACAAGACGAGGGCATTATCAGAGATGCATTTACCAAAATTGCGCTAAATACCATGCGACAGGTTAATTTAAGAAATGAAATGCTAGCGCCGACAACTATTGTAAAGATGCAGAGCTAATCGTAAAAAATCTTTACCTTTGTAATCTGGTCGTTAATTATCGGTAACTATGATATTTCTAAAATTGAGTAATATAGTAACCAATGACGAATAACCAATAACGTAAAAGAAAATGACAGTAGAAGCAAAAAGTGTTTTATTAGACCGTATTGACAAAGCGTTGGATGATGTGCGTCCGCATCTCGCGGTAGATGGAGGTAATGTTGAGTTAGTTGGCATTACTGAAGATATGAAGGCGCAAATAAAGTGGTTGGGTAATTGCCAAAATTGCTCTATGTCTGCAATGACTCTGCGTGCTGGTTTAGAACAAGCCGTGCGTGGCAAAGTCCCTGAAATCATGGGAGTGGAGGCAGTTAATTAAATCTGCTCAAATATGGAATGTCTGTACAGATGTTCCATATTTTTTTGCCAAAAAATAAATTTCAATTATTTATAATTTACAACTCTCTTCATGACAAAGAAAGAACTCACTCAGCAAATTCTAAAAAAGAAATCTTACTTATGTATCGGTTTAGATACTGACCTTGGGCGTATTCCAAAGCACCTTTTGGAAGAAGAAGACCCGATATTTGCTTTCAATAAATCCATTATTGATGCGACCAAAGACTTGTGTGTTGCCTACAAGCCGAATATTGCTTTTTATGAAGCATTGGGCGCTAAAGGCTGGGAGAGTTTGCAAAAGACTTTAGATTATATTCCTGAGGAAATATTTACAATTGCAGATGCAAAACGTGGAGACATCGGTAATACTTCACGTTTGTACGCCAAAGCATTTTTCGAAACTATGTCTTTTGACTCTGTTACGGTTGCGCCATATATGGGCGTGGATAGTGTTTCTCCTTTTATGGAGTTTGACGGAAAATGGGTGATTTTGTTAGGTTTAACTTCAAATAAAGGAAGCCAAGATTTTCAGTTTGCGAGTCAAGACGGCGAAATGCCTTTGTATGAGAAAGTCATGCGTAAAGCACAAACTTGGGGGACAGACGAAAATTTAATGTTTGTCATCGGAGCAACACATCCCGAAAAATTTGCAGAGATTAGAGAAATTGCACCAGATAACTTTCTATTAGTGCCAGGAGTAGGAGCGCAAGGAGGAGACTTGGCAGGTTTGTCTAAATATGGTCTCAATAAAGATGTAGGACTTTTGGTCAACTCTTCGAGAGGTATCATTTATGCGGGTGACGGAGAAGACTTTGCAGAGAAGGCACGTATTTCGGCTCTAAAGCTACAAGAGGAGATGTCATCTATATTAGATACGAGAGGATTTTGAATTGTGATTTTATTGTTATACTTTAAAGTGTATTCTTTACACTAATTAAATTGAAAGTACAAAAAAAATGCCCTAAGTAATGCACACACACTGCATTACTTAGGGCATTATAAATTAACCTCGACTATATTATTTGGGATGGGTTAAGTCCCAATTTTGTAGTCGAAGCTGTAAAATCAATATTCAAAATTATAATCTCAATATTTTATTTTGCAAGGCGAAATCCAATACCTATTTTAACTAAAGAAGCACCTGTTCCTGCTTCGCCAAATGCAGATAATCTTTCCTGAAATGCGTAACGTGCACCAACAAAACCACCATAAGCAAATGACGTATTAACGGGCTTGATGCCTTTGTAAATATTCAATTGTTCCATACCGTCTAGCATATCATCTATCTTGTTGTGACGAACTCCAAGGTTCAAACCACCATAGAAGTCCCACTTCTCTTGTTCTGTAAAGTGAATACCTATGCGGACTCCAGCCTCTGTATGGTGATTTTTCCATTGTCCACGGATACCATCAATAAATATATCTTCAACGCTTTCTGTTACAGAATGAGCGCCATATACACCTAATGAAAGTTTTTTACCGACAAGGTAATCAATCGATGCAAACAGTGGAGGAACAGTCATCGTTCCTTTGTCACCGATGAAGGTTGGTGTTAAGCCAATTCCTATTTGAGCATCAATGCGACCTTTTTTAAAAGCAGGGTCGATTTTAGCATAATTTTGTGCACTTAATGTAAAAGCTGCGAATAGAAATGTAAGAGTTAGTAAAATAGTTGAATTTTTCATAAGAGTTCCGTTGAGTGAACTTTAAAAGATTTTTCAGGGGTATAATGGGGCGAAAATTCTTTTGCTCGTTCTCGTTTAAGTATTAGTTTTAGTGTCTTTTCGTGTATTCACGATAAGACAAAATTTAAATTCAGGCAAAACAATCACCTTAGAAAGAGAGACCTCTTTCAGTTAGAATGATTATTTAATAGGTAAAGAAAAATGAAAAAATTATTTAGTCATGTAAGAGCTTATTAAAGAGTTATTAAATATGGTTTAGGTTTTCAATCAAAAGTTTTAGAACAGTCTTAAAATCTTACAAAAGGAGTATATATACAATGTAGGAAACAAAGAGAGAGTAACGATTATTTCTCTGTTTCCTTTCTTTGTCTGTATAGACGTATAACAAAGGAAGAATGGTTGGTCAATTTGAAAATAAAATGAAATATCATTTCAAATACTAACTTGTATTAAAGCAAACTTATTTTGCTAAGTTATATTTTAACAAAAGTCGTCTTTTTTTTCCAAAATTTTTTAACCACTTAGAAGCTGTTTGAGTTTAAGTATTTTCATATGTGAGAGAATATTTTTCGTTTGCTTTGGCTTTGAAAACCGCCAATACCCTACGGTCTTTAAGGATTTTTAAAGTGAAAGCAGGCGGAAAATTGTCCTCACATATGAGA
>CALDUB010000131.1 GCA_937923465.1 uncultured Saprospiraceae bacterium | reverse complement strand
CTTTCTCCTAATTTTATTAGAACTTCGGAAACAGATGTATCTTTGGTTATCGCGAAATAATCACTTTTGCTAAGGCTAGTTAAGACTAAGCTAAGCGTAATTATTGCCGTTATGGTTAGGATTGATTTTTTCATTTTTTTTTCATTTTTACGTGACTCGATAGGAACACGGAAGAACGCGGATTTTATTTTACAATGTTACATTCTAAAAATCATTCCTGTAGTGTCCATTTTTTCCCAAACTTTTTGACCTACTAATCTATTTTGCGGTAACCCTTTCAAGCTATCTTCTCTCATGTCAATTCCCACAATAAAGCCAAGTTTATTTTTATTTGCTATTTCAAGTAATCTTAAAAAAGCTTCGGCATGGACGTTATTTTCAAAGTGCAAATTTTCTTTATCAAGATATAATAATTCAACATCTTCATTTGTTAACCAATTCGCAATTCCCGTCATATCGCAACGAAAGAAATAATTCCAATCATCAATTTCATCAAGAATAGAACTTGAAAGACTATTCCTGTCAATGATGAAATTTCCACCCATTCCGCTTCTATATAAAGGTATGTGTGGAAAAAAATCGGCACAATTTCTAAATAAAATGTATTCAAAAAATCGACAAAAATCGTAGTACCCCTCTGTTGCTTCTGAATATTTTACGTTGTCTTGATATTCGATTTCTTTCTTAAATTCTTTATTCAGAGATTTAGAAATATTTATAATATTTCTTTCAAGACTTTCTATTTGAGTATTAATTTCTGATTTTGACAAATGAAAAATCCCTCCCGTAACATGTACTTTTAAAAAATCTAAGCAAATTTCTGCTAAATTTCCTTTTTCACCTTGCAATTCGGGGATTACATTTTCATGAAATTCTTCACTATCAAAAAGATGTAATGTTCTCCAAGAGCTCATTTTTTTTATTCTTTATTGTCACCAACTCATAAATATAAAGCGTCAAATCCAAATTCAAGCCCAGCTTGTTTTTGAATTTGACACTTACATTTTATTTTATTAAAGACTCCCAATCATATCCCCAGGCTGTACCCAAGCATCAAATTCAGCCTCCGTCAAATACTCCAACTCCAAAGCAGCAACTTTCAAAGTCTTATCTTCTTTGTGTGCTTTTTTCGCAATCTCAGAAGCTTTATCATATCCAATGTGCGTATTCAAAGCCGTCACCAACATCAAACTATTATTCAAGTTTTCTTTGATGTTTTTGTGATTTGGTTCGATACCCATTGCGCAGTTTTCGTTGAAGCTATTACAAGCATCTCCAATAAGTTGAGCAGACATCAAGAAATTAAAAATCATCATTGGCTTAAAGACATTTAATTCAAAATGTCCCGTCATACCTCCGATGTTAATTGCTACATCATTACCACAAACTTGCGCCATTGCCATAGTCAATGCTTCTGACTGCGTTGGATTTACTTTACCGGGCATGATAGAAGAACCTGGTTCATTCGCAGGAATGACTAATTCTCCGATACCACAACGTGGTCCAGATGCCAACATACGGATGTCATTACCAATTTTCATCAAAGAACAAGCCACAGTTTTCAATGCACCGTGAGATTCAACAATTGCGTCGTGTGCTGCTAGTGCTTCAAACTTATTTTCTGCTGTGCGGAAAGGCAAATTAGTCAAGTCAGCAATATTTTTTGCGACTAAAACATCATAACCTTTTGGCGTATTCATACCTGTACCAACTGCCGTACCACCCAGAGCTAATTCGCTCAAATGGTCCAATGTATTTTTGATAGCTTTGATACCATGATTCAATTGCGAAACATAGCCCGACAATTCTTGACCAACAGTTACAGGCGTTGCGTCCATGAAGTGAGTACGACCAATTTTCACAACATCCATGAACTCTACAGACTTCGCTTGTAGCGTGTCGCGTAAAGCTTCTATTCCTGGGATTGTTAGGTCTATTACTTTTTTATAAGCAGCGATATGCATAGCTGTAGGGAAGGTATCGTTAGACGATTGTGATTTATTCACATCATCATTTGGGTGCAATACTTTTTGCTTATCCATCAAGTCACCACCCTGCAAAACGTGTCCGCGATTAGCAACAACCTCATTCACATTCATATTAGACTGTGTACCAGAGCCTGTTTGCCAAACCACCAATGGAAATTGGTCATCTAACTTTCCAGTTAAAATCTCATCACATACACGACCAATCAAGTCTGATTTTTCTTGTGCCAATACGCCCAACTCAGCATTAGTCATAGCTGCTGCTTTTTTCAAAATAGCAAAAGCTTGTACGACCTCAAGAGGCATTTTTTGTCCACCGATTTTAAAGTTTTCGGAAGAACGCTGGGTTTGTGCTGCCCAATATTTATCTGCGGGTACGTCAATGTATCCAATACTGTCTTTTTCTTTTCTGAAGCTCATGCTAATTTTGAATTTTGAATGAGGAATTTTGAATGTTACGTTTTTCAATCGCAACCCTTATGATTAGGAATAGATTACTTGCCGCAAAGGTAAGAAAGTCTTTGCATTGCTTTAATAACGAATTGAGATTGTCTTGGTTGTTTTAGAAGCTGTTTGAATTAAAAAAATTACTCAAAAATCTGATTTTAAAAATTCATTCCCATTTTTCGCTTAAACTTATTAGCTTTGTTCGCGTTTTAATATGGTATGCGTGGTTGAAACTTAAGTTTCAGCATTGCAACTAAAAATATAAATTTCAGAATTAACTAAAAATACAAAATTATGGCGTTTACTCTCCCAGATTTACCTTATTCTCATGATGCATTAGCACCTCACATTGATGCACGCACGATGGAAATTCACCACGGCAAGCACCACGCGGGCTATACTTCTAAGTTGAATGCAGCCATCGCTGGTACTGAACTTGAAGGCAAAAAAATCGAAGAGATTTTAGCAAATGTCAGCAAGCACGGTGCAGGTGTACGTAACAATGGCGGTGGTTTTTACAATCACTCTTTGTTTTGGTCAGTAATGTCTCCTGACGGAGGTGGAGAGCCATCTGAGCGTATGAACATTCACAAAGCAATCGTACGTGACTTCGGTTCTTTCGAAGCATTCAAGGATGCATTTGCGACAGCAGCAAAAACTCAATTTGGTTCAGGTTGGGCATGGTTATGTGTAGACAAAGACGACAAATTGTCTGTTTGTGGTACACCAAACCAAGATAATCCATTAATGGATGTAGTAGAATGTAACGGTACACCAATCTTAGGTTTGGATGTATGGGAACACGCATACTACTTAAATTATCAAAACCGTCGTCCTGATTATGTAGAAGCTTTCTTCAACGTAATCAACTGGCAGGCAGTGAGCACGCGTTACAACGATGCGAATGACGGTGCTTCTTCTTTCTAAGAATTAGTTCTTGTTAAGTAAAAGTCCCTTATCATTTTAACGATGATAAGGGACTTTTCATTTTTTTCACTTTAAATACTTGACTTTCATCTCAAAAAGGTTTAAATTGAATTAGAATTTTAAACGGAAAATAAGCACAAAATAAAAATATATTACGTTTATCAGCTAAAATACCAAGAGAAAGGAACATTTTAGAATCAATAAGCGTTACATAAGAAATCAGCACAGAGTTATATCCCGACAGACTTTGTATTGATGATTCCCCTGATTGAAAACAATTTTATAACCGTTTAAATCCCACACCCATGTTCATTTTAGCAATTTTACTCTTAGTAGTATTACTATTCCGTTCAGAGTTATTGCCAGAAGCATAATTCTCAAACCGATTCAGAAGTACAACTATGAACACGAAAAAAGGCTGTTCTCGGAAACGAGGACAGCCTTTTTAAATTTAGGAAAAAAGGAGTCAGGGGCGAGGGTCAGGGGTCAGGGTGAAACTTGAAAGTTTCCTTAATTACACTTTTTTCTCATCAATGAATTTATTCTTCTCTTGAACCAGCTTTCTTATTATTTGTTTTACCTTGGCGAAAATGAGTGATATTCATTCAAAATTCAAAATTCTTCATTCAAAATTTTTCTGTGAATAACGACGACTATAAAAAACTTTTACCGACGCTACCAAAAGAACCTGGTGTTTATCGCTTTATCGATAAAGAGGGGGTAATTCTGTATGTCGGGAAGGCAAAAGTCTTAAAAAACCGTGTTTCTTCTTATTTCACTTCTATTAATCAGCAGAAAAATAGAACGCGGATAATGGTGAAGAATGCGCACCATGTCGAATTCACGATTGTAGAGACGGAGGCAGATGCGCTTTTATTAGAAAATACGCTGATAAAAAGATTTCAGCCACGCTATAATGTGATGTTGAAAGACGATAAGTCTTACAGCTATATTTGCGTCAAGAAAGAGCGTTTCCCAAGAGTCTTTATCACCCGTCGTATCATTAAGGATGGTTCCTCTTATTATGGTCCTTATATGTCCAAAAATCGGATGCGCATCATTCTTGACCTCATCAAGACGCTCTTTCCTTTGAGGACTTGTAGTTTGAATTTAACTAAGAAAAACATTGATGCGGGAAAGTTTAAAGTGTGTTTAGAATATCACATTAAAAATTGTATGGGGGCTTGTATTGATGAAGAATCAGAGGAAGAATACAATGAGAAAATCGCGCAAATTCAAAATATATTACGTGGGAATTTTGGTTTAGTAAAGCGTCATTTTAAAGAAAAAATGGTGACTTATGCCGAGAATTTAGAATTTGAAAAGGCGCAAAAACTTAAGGTTAGATTAGGAGCTTTTGAAGACTACCAGAGTAAAAGTACGGTTGTTAATCCAATGGTTAAAGATGTGGATGTCTTCTCTATTGCTTCAGATGAAAAATTTGCCTACGTTAATTACATGAAAGTTGTCAATGGCGCGATTATCAATGCCTACACGCAGGAAATGGTAAAGAATCTGGATGAGGATGAGAAAGATTTACTAGAATTTACGATACCAGAATTGCGTCAAAAATTCAATTCTATTTCTCCAGAAATTGTCGTTCCCCAACACGTAGATTTAGAAAATAAAGAATTAACCGTAACTGTTCCGCAACGCGGTGACAAAAAGAAATTATTAGAGCTTTCTGACAAGAATGTTAAATACTTCTTGCTACAAAAAAAGAAGGAAGCTATCTCTCACATCAAAAAACAAACCTCTGCGGAGCGTATCATGCGTACGATGAAAGAGGACTTGCAGTTGGATGTTTTGCCTTTACATATCGAGTGTTTTGATAACTCTAACTTTCATGGTTCATTTCCTGTTTCGTCTTGTGTCGTCTTTAGAAATGGCGTTCCGAGCAAACGTGAATATCGTCACTACAATATTAAAACGGTAGAAGGTCCTAATGATTTTGCCAGCATGGAAGAAGTCGTTTCGCGTAGATACAAACGTCTCTTAGCCGAAGGAAAAGATTTACCGCAGTTAGTCATCATTGACGGTGGTAAAGGTCAGTTAAGTGCTTCATTTAAAATTTTCAAGGAATTAGGTATTGAAAATAGGGTACAGTTGGTTGGTATCGCAAAACGATTAGAAGAAATTTTCTTCCCAAACGACCCAATTCCATTGTACATCAATAAGAAATCTGAAAGTCTGAAAGTGATGCAACATGCAAGAAATGAGGCGCACCGTTTTGCAATTACTTTCCACAGAGACCAACGTTCGCGGGCTTTTACACAAACGGAATTGACGCAAATACAAGGTATTGGAGAAAAGACGGCGGAAAAGTTATTGACTCATTTTGGGTCTGTCAAAAAAGTAAAAGTGGCTCTACAGACCGAGTTAGCAGAAGTCGTAGGAAAAGGAAATGCAAAGAAAGTAAAGGAATATTTTGCGGAGAAAGAAACGAAATAGTCGATAAATTATTAAAGGAAACATCACAAAAGAGCGCATAATTGAAATGTGGATTAAGAGAATTAATCCGCGTTCCAATTATGTGTTATTTGCACAGTCAAAATACAAAAAAACGCGCCCTGCTACACTTCTCTAACTAATAAATCTTCCGCAGTCTTGCGCAGAATTTGTTTACGGTCATCAGAAGCATCCACTGCCGCCAGATGGTCAAAAGCTGTTTTTTGATAAGCATTTTTTAGCTCTTCCGCATATTTTTTCACATTCAGGCGATTAAAAATACCGCGTACCTTTTCGATTTTCACATCTTCTTCCTCTTTCGAGTTAGTAAAAGTTTGCATCAAGTCATTCAACTCCTTTTTATCCGCATCCGTCCCTAATTCCAATGCACGCAACACTAGATAAGTCTTCTTATTTTGGATAATATCGCCGCCTACTTTCTTACCAAATTTCTCTGGGTCGCCATAAGTGTCCAAAAGGTCATCTTGCATCTGGAAAGCCAAACCGACATTACGACCAAACTCGTACAAATGCTTTGCATCTTCGGGGCTAGCGCCACCAATTCTCGCGCCCATTTCCAAAGAACAACCTAGCAATACAGCCGTTTTGAATTCAATCATTTTCAGATATTCATCCAAGGTGACATCATCTCTTTTTTCAAAGTTCATGTCATTTTGTTGCCCCTCGCAGACTTCAATTGCGGTTTTATTAAATAAAGCCAATAATTCTCCCAACAATTCTTTTTTCTCCACGTATCGCAAGTACTCATAGGCATAAATCAACATCACATCGCCAGAAAGAATGGCGTGGTCTTGCGAAAAATGCTCATGAATAGTCGGTTTCCCCCGGCGCAAAGGGGCTTCATCCATGATATCATCGTGGACTAAAGTAAAGTTATGAAAAACCTCTACAGCAAAAGCCGCGGGCATAGATTTTTCAAAATCATCACTAAAAACGGAGTGCGCCATAAGGGCTAATAACGGACGCATACGCTTCCCTCCTAGATTAAGGATATAGCGTACAGGCTCGTAAAGTTCTGTCGGAGACTTCTCGAATTGATTATCTGCAAGATATTTATAGAATAAATCTTGGAATTGGCTTAGAGTTTGCATAATTCTTTATTTGAACAAGGTGTGAAAAAGAATTTATATCATTTGACAGGATTATTTTCGCTCCTTGCTGAGGAATATGCCGCAAAGATAAGCGGCCGTTTCAAAATCTATTCCCCTTTGCTAAAAGAATTCAATAAAGAATATCATAATTTTCATCTTTTTTCTTCTAAGAAATAATGACGATACATTATGATACCTTTTATCAAATCCTTTTCAATTTGGAAGGAAATTACATATTTGGACCAAACCAAATCCCATGTCACAGAAATCACGACCAATAAATCTTCTACTAATTGAAGATAATCCTGGCGATGTTAGATTAACTCAAGAAGCCTTCAAAGAAGGTAAACTAACCTATCAAATGGATGTAGTAATGGACGGCGTAGAAGCCATTCATTTCTTACGCCGCCGTCCACCATACGAAAATGCAGCCACGCCTGATATCATTCTTTTAGATTTAAATCTTCCTAAGAAAGATGGTCGCGAAGTATTAGCAGAAATCAAAGCCGACGAAAATTTACGTCGTATTCCTGTAATCGTTTTGACGACGTCAAACGCAGAGCAAGATATCTTGAAAAGCTATGACCTGCATGTCAACTGCTATATCAACAAACCCGTAGATTTTGATAGATTTTTTGATATCATTCAAAAGATAGAAGACTTCTGGTTGACCATTGCTATTTTACCAGGTACGATGCGCTAAAAAATAAGGCCAATAATAATTACTTAATTCGAAACTTTGGCATTTTTTTCAAAAGCAACAACACACACAGATACCTCCCAATTTTTTCACATATGAATACTAAATATAAAACAAATATACTCTTAGTCGAGGATAATCCTGGTGATGTGGATTTAATTCGCATCTATCTACAAGATGCAGCAATGAAAGTCGAACTGCATCACGCAGAGACCCTATATGATGCAACTGAAATATTGAGCAATCGTGAGATAGATTTAGCTTTATTAGACCTTTCCTTGCCTGATAGTAATGGATTTAAGACTTTGACGAAGTATTTAGAACGTTGTGAAAATACGCCCGTAATTGTGATGACGGGAATGAATAATGAAATCATTGGTAATCAAGCCGTAAAAGCTGGAGCACAAGATTTCTTGGTCAAAGGACAATTTGACGGTAAACTCCTTGGACGTTCTGTCCGCTATGCTTTACAAAGATACAAAGAGCAACAAAAATTAGAAAATGCTGCGCATAATCTAGCGATTAGCGAAAAAAGATATATCGAAGCGCAAGAAATGGCGCAATTCGGAAACTGGGAAATGGATATCGTGACCAACGAGATGAAGTGGACAAATGAAGTTTTCCGAATTTTCAATTTCCAACCAGGTAGCATCAAACCAAGTTTGTCGGATTACATGTCGTACGTACACATGGAAGACCGTCCTAAAACAGAGTCCTTCTTTGAAGATGCAGCCAAAGATGGTAAATTACATACCACAGAGCACCGCATTATTTTAGAGGGCAGCACCATCAAATACATCAGCGTACAAGCAAAGGTGAATTATGATGAGTTAACACAAAAATTATTGCTTATCGGTGCCATGCAAGACATCACTGAACGCAAACTGACAGAACGATTGATTGTTGAAAAAAACATCCATAATCGAACTGCAAAGATAAAAGAAGAAGCACTCTCCGAAATGAGTTTTAACATTCGGACGCCATTATCTTCGATAGTGAATTTGATGTTCTTGTTAGAAAAAACGCGCATCAATCACCAACAACAAGAATATGTTGGCAACTTAAAAACTTCGGTAGATGATTTATCAATAGCGATAAATAACCTATTGAATTTCAGTGTTTTAGTTTCTGATAATGTAAAAATTGAAGAAGAAGAGTTCAACTTGCGTGATTTCTTACAAAGCATGCACCGTTCTTCTAAAATAAAAGCAGATAATGCTAAGCTAGACTTAGGATTATTAGCGGACGATAAGTTGCCAGAGAAAATTATTTGTGACCAACGAAAAGTAACACAAATACTTTATAACCTCATGGACAATGCTATTCGCTACACTGGCGAAGGAGGAGAAGTAACATTGGAAGCCAAGGCGATGAATATGCGCAATGACAAGTTCAATTTACATCTTTTTGTTAAAGATACGGGCAAAGGGATTCCTGAGAAAAAAGTGAAGGATATTCCAAATTCTGATAGATTGTTAGAGGTTTATTCAGAAGAAGATGCTTCAGATAATCGTCCTTTAGGATTAGCGATTGTGGCCAAGTTAGCAAAGACTTTGGGTGGAGAGTTAAAAGTAGAAAGCACTGTCGGAAAGGGGAGTATATTTGAAATCATCCTACCTGTCAAAGCGGCGAAACATACGCATATTATTACAGGAGATACTCCAGAGGTTCCAATTAAGATATTATTGGTAGAAGACCACTTCTTAAATCAAATCGCAACTAAAAAAGTCCTAACGACTTGGTCAGAATTAGTGACCGTTGATATTGCTGAAAATGGTTTGGTTGGCGTAGAAAAGTTCCGTGAGCACGGCTATGATTTAGTCCTCATGGATATTCAAATGCCTGTGATGAACGGTATCGAGTCTGCTCGAAAAATTCGTGAAGGAAGTGATGTTCCTATCATTGCTTTGACCGCAAATTCTACTAAACAAGAACAAGATAAATGCTTTGAAGTAGGCATGAATGACTACTTGCCAAAACCTTTCAAACCGCATGAGCTTTATGCGAAAATCATGAATTTGATGAGTATGGTTATGAATTAAAATAGTAACTGGCGATTTCGTCTAATTTATCAAATCATTAAAAGAGCTTCGACTTCTTAGGAAATCGAAGCTCTTTTTTGTTTGATGCACCTCCCTTTCTGCTTTTTCCTATTAATTTTCTGCTCGTTCATTCGTCTCTCCTTCGTCAATTGAAGTAAAAAAACATCCGTACATCAAAGTTAGTATCAGTATAATTCCAATCTCCATTTTTTCTCTTTTGTAAATTATCAATCCTGCTTAAAATTATCCACTCGATAAGCCCCATTTTTATAATCCGCATAATTCCAAGACAACCAAGAATAATGCTCCGTCCTTCTCTGAAATCCTAGCCACTTATCCTTGACGACCTTATTGACAGATACATTTTTCGTTGTCCATTTTTCTTCAATTTGAGCACTATTCTCTTCGAAAAAGTATAAATTCTTATCAGATAAGCCATAAGCTAAAAATCGCAAATCAACATCTTTGTTATTAGGAATATCAGAGAGATTAAACTTCGTAATTACTATATCCCAGTTCACTGTAGCGGCGAGTAATAGAATGCCCCAAATCGCCCAAGAATTACGCCTCAAGAGATAAAAGAAACTTCTCTTCTCCTTAATCTTAAAATACAAGAAAATCAATCCCGCTATTAATGCGACTAAGAAAATGAAGACGCCTATACGTTTGTAGGCTAAACCGTATTCTGCGACGTAACGCCAATTTCTTACACCTACTGATGTTGCTAAAACTACATTTTGAACAAGCCAAATATAAGCCAATTGGCGCAAAAGATAATTGTTAGGATAGAAGTTTAAATTGTTCCGAAAATGATACAATAGCACACCCGCCGCTAGTAAAACCGAAGCAATCAATACAAAAGTCCCTTCATGCACATAACTACTCAATTCTTGCGGACTCGTCAGCGCGGTATCAAACCAAACATAACGCACATCTAATAAATTCGCCACAAAGAGTAAAACATTCAGCAAACCCAAAAGTATAATTGTAGCTTGATATTCATACTTCAAACCTAATACTTTGGGTGTGCCAAAATCATAATGGGGAGTTCCTCGGTGTCTTTGCAGGTTGTTCGAAAATTCGTTTTCTATGTTTTTAAAATATTCAATATTCGTTTTGTAAAGCAACATTCCGACAGTGAATAAACCTAAAAGAAAGAATAAGACGCGCTCTGCAGAAATATCGAAAGTAAAAAGTATGCTCAATTTTTCTGCGAACCTTGTACTAATTTCTGCAAATTTAAGATTAGCAGAAAAATACAATTGAAAGAAAATCACAACGACAAAAGAAGGTAAAATAACCAACTTACTATATCGGAACATCGATTGCCATTGTGGTGACTTCTTGCGACTTTTATCCAACGTACTCATCATATTGGCTGGCATTCTAAAAAAATTAGTCATTGCTAATAGAATACCAAAAAACAGAAATTTCAGTTCGCGCTGCTGTACCATTCCAGCCACACTGACGAATGAAATCCAATACATAATTTTGGCAAAAAGGGAATTATTCCAAACCACCAAAATCGCACAAGTGACCAAACCGCCCACTAATAAAAGCACGCTGCGACTGCGCTGACTCTCCGGATGAAGAATAAATAGCGCAGTCAAAGCAAGCAGCGTGAAAAGCAAAGTGTTCAGTCCCATCGCTTCTCCCCAAAACAGGGCGTTAAACGCGATAGCTCCTAACCATACTGAAAGATTCAATACGAGATATTTTTTCATTTTTATTTTTTTTTCGGTAGACGGTGAACGGCCAACGGCAGACGGTTCGCCATGCTGAGTTTCAAAAATTTACTGGAACCTCTCAACCCATAACCTCACAACCTTTTGCCACAACTCTGTTGATAAAAGAGTCTGCTATTCTCTAACTAAGGGCTGCCGCAATGCCGCTAATAAGGCATACCCTATCGTCAAAAAGCCGCCGAGTACAACGGCAATCCCTAGCGTTCCCGCATGTACACTCGGCTGCATTAAAACACTAAACATATCTTGAAACAGCGCAACAGGGTTGGTCAAAATATCCCAAGTATTCCAGCGCTGAAAACGACCTAGATAAATACCATAGCTGCATAAAATCAGAGCCATGAATGTCAATACTCGCGCTACTCCACGAGAGTGACGGGCTTTCAAAAAGTCTTGAACCTCCATCATAGACAACCAGCCCAACATCAATCCTGTAAACCCAAAAGATAAAAGCATCATCAAATCATACCACATTGGGACGTCTCCAAAATTTCTAAAGTGTAATAAATCGGTTAGGATATAAGGTGCATTTGGAAAAAATAACAGCCACACAATTAGTATAAATCCTGTCTTTAATCGACGTAATTTTCCGTCTTTAATATTTGATAATGTGAGGGAAACCCAATAAGGAATCCAAGCTAAGAAGAGATTCCAAACCAAAAACAAGAAAGTAGGAATACCCCGAATGCTCGCCAAATCTCGAATAGAATCCACTTTTGACCAATCGAAATCAACGATATTTAAACGGTAGCCCAATAAGGCAAAATCAAATACCGTCAGTAGAGAAAGCAATAGGAATAGCTTTATTCGCTGTGATTTCTGTGCGTAATTGAAAATATCTATCATGATGTTAAATCTTGTGTCTTTATTTTTAAAAAGTACTTTGCAATACAAAGTAAACAGGCAAAAAAATATAAATCAATCTTTTCCTCCTCTTAAAATTTTCTCTAGTGCGTTTAAGTGCTCATTAAAAGCTGTCTTGCCAGCGCTAGTTACAGCGTAGCTTGTCTGTGGTTTTCTTCCAATAAATTCCTTCTTTACTTCTAAGTATTTCTTGTCCTCTAAATTTCTCAAATGGCTCGCCAAGTTGCCGTCGCTTACTTCTAAGATTTCCTTTAATCTATTAAATTCCACCCAATCGTTAACCATTAGAACCGACATGATACCAAGTCGGACTCTATTCTCGAAGGTCTTGTTAAATTGTGTTAGAATATGTTTCATTAAGAACAAGTTGGACATTCCTATTCGGAACGCAAAAGATAATTATTAGTAGAATAAAAATTACAAGTCATGTTAAACCGTTTGCCGTCCACCGTCAAGCAAAGCGACCGTCTACCGTTCATACTTCATCCACATGAAAGTACCATATATAATGTGCATCAAACCAAAACCAATAGCCCAAATTTCTAAACCATATCCAACATTAAATAAGCCAATCATTCCTAAAACAATCTCTGTCACTCCCAAGTAACGAATATCATTCAAAGTATATTTACTTCCATTAATCAAGGACAATCCGTAAAAAATCAAGGTAGTTGGAGCGATTAATCCAAACATTCCATATTTCAGCAAAGCTAAGCAGAAAACTGCACCTGTTACTAATGGAATGCCTAAATTTACTAAAAGTCTCAAAGTCAACTTATCCCAAACCTTCTGACCTTTCTTTACTGCTTTGCGGGTTGTAAAGAATATTCCTACGGATAAAGCTAAAACTAAAACAATGATTGCATCAGCGGCAAAGAATTCGTAAAAATTTAAACCCCACTTTTCGTAGCCTGGCTCAGCTAAGTAAAGATTAGGTCCCGAAAATGGTTTTATGCCTAAGTATACGTGCGCTACAGCAGCACCAAGCAATGCAATAATGCCAGCCGCCACTCCAGACAGTCCACTCAATGAAATAAATCGAGAAGAACGCTCCATCATAGAGCGTATTTGCTGCAAACTTTCTAGATGTTCGTTATTATTCATGACCACTTTGCTCTATTATTATTCCAAGAATACATATTTTAAAAGTACTTTGTACCACAAAGTTATAATTGATTCATCTATAAAACAAGTTTTTTTATAAAAAAGAATCTTTTCGTAAGTTTTCAGCATCTTACTTATTGAAGAAAAAATGCAATTATCGTAGCAAAATAACGGTGACAATCGTTTCTAAAAAGACCGCAAAAAATAACAAAAGGAAGAAAAGTCGACAACAATCCTTTCCTTCATCTTAAAAAAGCAACTTTTAATATAAATATTGAGTCATTTACGGTAATTGCTTTTTACTATTGCATCGTCAAATCAAAAATACATTTCAAATGAATTCATTTAACGGAAAATCTATCTTAGCCCTTTTGTTCCTTTGCCTTCTGTTTACAGAGACCAACGCGCAAAACTCTTGGTCACTAGAACGCTGCATTCAATATGCCCAGCAAAATAGCTTAACCATCAAACAAGCAGAGTATGCTATCGAAAGTGCTCAATTGCAAGAGAAATCAAGCAAAGCAGAGCGTTATCCATCATTAAATGCCAGCGGAAGTGTTGGTGTACAAGCAGGTCGAACAATTGACCCAACTACAAATGATTTCGTCAATCAGAGTGTTTCTTTCAATAGTTTTGGCTTAAATGCTAGTGCGACACTCTTCAATGGTTTTCGAATAAAAAATTCGATAGCACAAAGTCAAATAGATGTTAAAGCTGCTCGTAAAGATGCAGAGTCTACGAATAACAATTTGGCTTTGAATATTGCTGGAGCCTACTTGCAGATTTTACTATCTGAGGAACAAGCTTCAAATGCTACTCGCCAACTAGAGCAAGCAAACGAACAACTTTCTCAGACAGATAAACTTATCAATGCGGGTGTTTTGCCACAAAATGACCGTTTAGATATTCTAGCAC
Source organism: uncultured Saprospiraceae bacterium (assembly GCA_937923465.1). Classification (GTDB taxonomy): domain Bacteria; phylum Bacteroidota; class Bacteroidia; order Chitinophagales; family Saprospiraceae; genus JAHDCG01. The sequence continues at coordinate 2,560 of CALDUB010000131.1, read as the reverse complement.
AAGTTGCTTTAAATGAGCAAACTGTTGTACAAGCGCAAAATGCGGTAGAATCTGCTTATTTAACTTTAAAACAGTTATTAGAATTAGAACCGAATAAAGAGATATCGGTAGAAAAACCACCAGTTATTATTCCTGATGATGCAAATCCAGAAGTTTTAACATTGAATGGAGTTTATACGCAAGCTTTGACAACACAGCCACAAATTGAGGCTGGTGAACTACGTGCGCAGAGTGCAGAAATGGGAATAGAGATAGCAAAGTCGGGAAAATTACCTTCTCTTTCTGTTTTTGGAGGACTCAGTACAAATTGGTCAAGTGCAGCAAAAGACTTTAATCTCCCTCCAATTCTAATTGGACAACCTGTTATTACACAACTACCAGCTGTTCCAGTAATCATTGATGGAAACGAAGCGACATTGGCCCAATTTGATATTGACCAAGAATTTGAATTCCAAGACCTAGCTTACGGTAAGCAATTGAGTCAAAATTTTGGACAGAATATAGGGTTAAGTTTAAATGTTCCAATTTTTAACAACTTCCGTAATGACATCAATATCGAACGGGCAGAGTTAGGAATAAAAAATCAACAAGTCGCCAACGACCAAGTAAAGCAACAATTAAAATCAGATATTCAAACAGCGATTGCAAATGCGCGTGCTTCTAAAAAGTCTTACGAAGCATCAGAACGTGCAAATGAGGCAGCAACAGCAGCTTTTAGTAATGCTCAGAAACGCTTTGACTTAGGAGCAATCAATACTTTCGAATATTCTACTGCAAAAGCAAATCTTGACCGTTCGGAGATTGACTTGACTACTGCAAAATATCAATACCTTTTCAACTTAAAAGTTGTTGATTTTTATGCAGGTAAAAAATTGACTTTAGAACAGAATTAGGAGATTTTGTGTCGTTTGAATTGTTTGTCATTATTAGAGTTGTTTTACTTTAACCACTCAGGCAATTCTAACTATTCAAACAACTCAAACCAACTTTAACAATAAATCATGGCAAGCAAGAAAAAAAGTAATCTTTGGATTTGGATAATGCTCGGCGTTATTGCGCTCCTAGTAGCAGCTGTAATGTTTAAAAACAAGAACCGCGAAACGGGAGAGAAAGTCACAGCAGAATCCGCCGAAATTCGTGTCATTAAAGAGACAGTAACAGCAAGTGGAAAAATTTTCCCTGTGACGGAAATTAAGATTAGCTCTGACGTTTCAGGTGAAATTGTAGAACTATATGTAAAAGAGGGAGATAGTGTAGTTATTAACCAAATACTTGCTAAGGTCGATGCAGACGCGGTGCAATCGCAAGTAGAACGGGGTCGTGCGGCAGTAAACAGCTCAAAAGCTAATTTGGCTAATTCGCGCGCACAAATTGAAAATGCAAAAGCACAGAAGGAACAAATCGAAGCCCAACTTTTGCAAGCAAAAGAAGTCTTTAATCGCAATAAGAAACTAAAAGATGAAGGAGTCATTTCACTAGTTGACTTTGAGTCTTCACAGACAAATCTGGCAGCACTAGAAGCGAATTTACGTTCAGCTGAAGCAAGTATTAATGGAGCTGAACAAGCAACAAAAGCTGCAGAATTTACAGTAAAAAGCTCCGAGGCAAGCTTGAAAGAATTGAACACAAGTTTGCGTCAAACAACAATTTATGCTCCCAATAGTGGTGTTGTTTCTCTCTTGAATATCGAAAAAGGAGAACGTGTTGTCGGAAATGGAATGATGAGTGGTTCGGAGATTTTGCGGATTGCAGACTTGAATGCAATGGAAGTACAAGTCGAAGTCAGTGAAAATGACATTCCTCGTGTTACTATCGGTGATGATGTTGAGATTGAAATTGACGCTTATTTGGATAGAAAGTTTACAGGAAAAGTAGTGCAAATCGCAAATTCTGCCAACAACACGACAGGAGTTGTGGCTTTGACAAGCGAGCAAGTAACTAATTTTGTCGTGACGATAAATGTTGAGCCAAGTAGTTATGCCGATTTGGTAACAGAAAAGAAGCCTTATCCGTTTCGTCCAGGAATGTCTGCCTCTGTAGAGATATTTACGGAAGAAGTGAGCGATGCGCTAAGTGTTCCGATTCAAGCCGTAACGACGCGTGAAAAAGGGGTATTAGAAGGTAAAAAGAAGGATAAGGATGCTAAAGACAAAAAATCAAACACAGGTAATGATGAAGTTATAGAAATCGTTTTTGTCGTGTCTGGAGATACAGTTCGATATGTACCCGTAAAAACAGGCATACAAGACGATGATTTCATCCAAGTTGTTTCTGGATTAGCAGACGGAGATATGGTTGTAACTGGACCTTATACGCAGATTTCTAAGAAATTAGAACAAGGTGATGAAGTGATTGTGACGGATTTGGAAGATTTGTATGAAGAGAAAAAGTAAAAATTTCTCACCTTGAGTATTAATTAAAACATGAGTCATCCCGAATTTTCATCATGAAGATTTGAGATGACTTTTTTGTTTTGACCGCAATTTTTTAATCCTTATTTACTTCGTGCCGCCGCGCTGCGGCTTAAAAAGTATCATAAATCAATAGGCTACCAAGCGTA
>CALDUB010000130.1 GCA_937923465.1 uncultured Saprospiraceae bacterium | reverse complement strand
GTGAAAGTGCCATCTCCTAGGTCCCATTGCAAAGAATATCGCCCTTCGGGAAGACCTGTATCAAAGATAATTTCTTCATTCAAACAACTACCTTCTGGTATTGGATTCGCATTGATTGGACTAAAACTCGCACCACCAGAGTAAGCATAACTCTCTGCATCTCCTAAGCCATAACAAGTTGCAATAACACCACATCCTTCAGAGATAATCGTATGGGAACCTGCCTCAACCGCCAGAGCGATATACGAAAATTCATCATTTACTTCCGATGCCGTTCCAAGGTTTTGAATAGGTGTACCGTCTAAAGTAACAAAAGGGACATCTTCTGTGCGCATGACTATATTTATATAGTTTTCTAAGATGTCTTCAAGGGAAGAATTATAGAGCGTCACGGTATCGCGGGTCTGTTCGATACTATTTAGTAAAACCATAGACGGGTCGCCATTAGTGGCACCACTGCATTCAAAACCGAGTATAAATTGAGCAACTAATATTGGTTTGTCAGCAGTAATGAATAGAGGAATATCTACTGTGAATTCACTAAATTCCCCTGCGTTAAGAGATGTAAGCGGAGGATAGCCAATAATAGAGATATTGGTATCGTCCTCAGCTGCCATAATGCGATAACGACTAGCAGTACTTCCTGCAAAAGGCTGAGAAACAAAGGTCTGTCCCCAAGTTTCTATTGGAAACATCATCTCTAAAAGGTTGTCTCGTGCAAAACAACCAACGGGTACTTCTGACCATTCAGAACCAGCTACTACCGCAATCGGTTTATCAGAAGTAATGCGTGTACCTGTCAAGTCAGATATACCATTTAAACCTTGGATTTGATAAACTTCTCCTCTGTCTAAAACCAAATCATCTACGGTACTTCCTGCTTGCATTCCTTCTTTTGTGGCATCACTTAGAGTCATGTTAATTGTCGTTTCATCCTCGGTGGCAATGACCATAAATTCAGAACGATATATCGTATTATTGCGCTCTATTCCTTCGTAGGTCATCACATAATAGTTCATGCCTTGCACATTCGTTGGGAGTACTAAGGTTGCTTCTGACCTGTGTTGATGATATTGATGAATGTAAACCGTCACAGGGTCTGCTGAGGTCAAATGAATGCCTTTATCTTGGATAAATTCAGAACCTTCAACTTCTGTGAATGTAGGTAGATTAATCAACTTCACCTGATTGGCTTCTACTGTAAAGTCTTCAGAAAAATTCTGTAAAGGAAGACTAACGGTTCCCGTAGTATTTGTCTTAGAAGTTATCATGACGACTTTCGAATTGACGCCATTGTCACGGTGCTCCATGAATCCAAACCAGAAGTCCGTCCCTTCGCTGGATTGCGACAGAAGAGGAAAAGAGAATAATAAAAGAAAGAAAAGTGTGTTTGTCGTTTTGATAATACTCATGCATAGTGGCTTTGTTCTTAGACTACTAATATTAAAGAACGTTTAATTTAGTAGTGATAAAAATAAAGAAATCTAGTTATGTTTTTTGCTTTTTATGAGATTTTAAAAATAATAGACTAGAGGTGTATTTTTAATTAATTGATAATCAGTTAGTTATGTTTATTTTAAAAAAAGTAAATAATAATTGTAAAAAAAGCGGTGACCAAAAATCAACTCCCCGTCTTTCCAATGTCAACAGCAAAAAAGGAATATAGAGTCTCATCGCTTGCTGTTGATAATTTAATCATCTGACTCAAAGAGAGTCAAATTTATCAAGATTTAGGAAAGTTGAAACCTATTGTTTTCATCGCAGACAAACTAATAGATTTCCAGTTTTCCACATTTTATTATTCTAAGTAACCAGACATAATTATACATAGGTTACGACAGGACTATTTTCCGTCTGTTTTCACTTAAAAAAGTCTTCCCGATAGCTATCGGGAGCTATATTCGATTTTCAAAGCCAAAACAGACAAAAAATATCCTCTCTCGTAACCTATACCTAATCATGTCTGATTACTTATTTTTTAATTAAAAAATCTAAATAGGATGCAAAACAAGAATCAAAAAAGAAACGAAGCACGCAAAAACGCAGAAGCACAAAAAGCACAGCGTAAAGCGAACCGCATGGGGAAATCTTCACCCGAGATGAGTGTCGGTAAGAAAGGAAAATCATTAGTGCCTCAGTCTAAGGCGCGAAAGAAATAACAGTCGGGTAATTTGCCGCGTATTCTCTGATGAGATGCGCGGCTTTTTTGTTTTGTTATTGTTTAATGAGAGTTATTGAACTCATCCATACTTCTCCCTTTTTCAACACAATAATATAATAACCACTTTTTAGAAAATCAACATCCAAAGGAGTCTCAGACCCAATATGTGTACTCATTTTTTGCCCTAAAAGATTATAAATAGAAATAGTAGTTTGGTCACTATTGCTTTTGATATTTAGGTAACGATTAGTAGGATTAGGAAAAATATTGATGTTTTCATCAGCAGGATTTTCTGATAGATTACTGATGATATTACAATAGTGTTCATCATACTGACTATTGTAGTGCAAGTCAATATATTCATTGATAGTTTTGGCTAAACTATCCGCAAATACTTCCCGAATATCGGCATCGAATCGAATAGATTGATGACATTCTATCTGTATACCATCGATATTACCACCATTCAAAGAACCATGCTCTCGGGTGTTGTAACCTCCTGTAAAGTAGTTGTCTTCGGGAAGAGGCGCGGGGTCTTGCATACTCGGTACGGTGGGGATACCTTTATTTTCTAAGAGCGTACCAAAGCTGTTTTCTCCTCTCAATAATGCTGAGTGTGTCAAAGACTGTAGGTTATCTCCGACTAGGGTTTTGATGCTATTTTTTTGAATATAAAAATCGTCATCTAGTTCATTATCAGATAGTTGTAACTCACTTTTCCATATTCTATAACCTAACTCGATGCGTTGGATATCGTGACCATGTCCGTGTAAATCCAAAAATAATCCACGTTCATAATCTTGTGTAATTTGGACTTTTGCCGAGTCAATAAATGCGTGATACCCATACCATGCCTGTTCTACTGTTGGATTGCCGTCAGCAGCTTCAATAATTTCGCGGTTAGCATCAAACTTCTTTCTGTGTAGTAAATTGATAATGACATGAGGGTAGCAGCCTGTTTGTTCATAGAATGACTCGCCGATACTTCGACCTAATTCTTGCGTATAACTGTCTCTTACACAAGTGAAATTTTCGCAATCGCGGTCTGGGATAAAGTCAGGTTCTTCATAGCCTCCGTGTGGAACTGAAATGACGACGGGTAGATTGCCTGGTATGTACTCTACGTATCCTGTGGAGTCGAATGCGGGGATACCTGGGGTGAATTGTGCTGAAGTATAGTTAGCATTTAGGAAAAGAATTATTAGGAGTGATAACTTTAAGAATAATTTAAAATCTAGACTGATAACAGACATGTTGAATGATATTTTGATTTAGATTAAGTTAATTTTACTTTGTTTTCTTCACCACCTCCAGCACATCTAAATGCACTTTAAATGTCTTTTTAAAGTCGTCTAAATCTCTTGCCGTATTTCCTAAAACAACTAAATTCATATCTGTTTTTGGATAATAATAAGCTGCCGAAACAAATCCAGGAGCATAACCCAATGCACCGATTTGAATAGCCTCTTCGCCGTCTTTAAAGAGCAATCCATAACCGTATTCAACTGTCTCAAAAATAGGATGCTCTCTCGTCGCATATCTTTTTTTCATCTTGTCTAAAGTTTCCTTATTGACAAGGCTTTCAGAATGTAATAACCGATTCCATTTTATCAAATCTCCCGCATTTGAAATAAAAGAACCTGCTGCTGGATAATTGTATAAACTGTAGGGAGAAAATTCTAAATCTCCATTTTCTTGTTCTTCATATCCTTTTACAAGGCTTTTATATTCCTTATTTTCTGGATGAAAGGAGTTGAGCAAACCGTTTGCTTGAAACAAGTCTGTTGACAACTCTTGAAACGATTTATTTGTCACCTTTTTAAGAATTTGCGCCAATAGTTCATATCCTAATTGAGAGTATTTAAATTGACTTTCTGGCTCAAACTCTAAAGGTTTATCAAGCGCCTCAATCCCGTGAGTATGCGTCAATAGATGATGAATACTCACTTTTTTAGACCAATTTTGTTCAATTTCGTCTAAGTAATCACTAATCTTATCATCTAGTTTAATGCGTCCTTTTTCATACTCTTTCAATATCAATACTGCCGTAATTTGCTTACTAATTGACCCAATTACAAACTGGCTATTTAAGTCAATCGAAGTCTTATTTTCTATATCAGAATAACCTGTCGCTTTAGAATATAGGAGGGATGTATCCTTTGCAAGGACTATCACTCCATTGAAATTAGTAGTGCTGACGATGTTGTCAATGCTGGAAACTAAGTCCGTGTATTTTGCCTTGTCCGTCTTTTCTATTGGCTGGCAAGATGCTAAGATTAAGAGCATTAAAACTGCCATGTTGAATTTCATGTTTTCTATTTTTTTATTAACTCAAGCAAATCTTCCATTTTATTAAAAACGATGGCTCCAGCATCTTCAAAAGTCTTTCTATTTCGGTCATTTGTATATCCATATACTCTGAAACCACCAGATTTAGCTGCTTTAATGCCAGCAATACTATCTTCGATAACTAAGCAATCTTTTGGTTCAAATCCCATGTTTTTTGCCGCATATTGAAATAATTTAGGACTTGGTTTCCAACTACCAATTTGATAAGCACTGTAGATATTATCTCCAAATTTATCAATTAGTTTTGTCGCAGTCAAATTCAATTTTATCTTCTCTAAAGGACCATTTGATGCAACACAAATCGGAACTGAAACAGTGTCCAATACCTGACGAATTCCTTTGACAGATTGAAGGTCTGTTGCAAATAACTCAAACGTTCTTTTTCGGAATTCCTTTTCAAAATTGGCGGGCAATTTCTTACCTGATTGTTCCTCTATCCAATTGAAAACACTTTTTAAGGCTGTCCCCGTAAAATTGGTTTCTGCGTAAGCAATGTCTATGTCAAGACCTAATTCTTTCGCCATCTCAATCAGAACACGATTTGATATTTTTTCACTATCAACAAGAATTCCGTCACAGTCAAAAATTATGCATTTATAGTTCATCGCTATTTATTAAATCAGTTTTACTTAATAGACTTTATAAATGAGATTTGAGCGGCTTTAAACTTGCTCTTTTGTCCTTATTTTTCCTTTAAAATCACTCAAAGTATGAACAATTATCCTTCTTTTAAAAGAAAACTAAGAACAAAATAGCGGCGTTTAAATCTCACTCAACCTCATTCATAAAGTCTAATGAATTTTCGAACAAGGTACTGCTATTTTAGAGCTTGTCTGAAAAATATCCTCTCAAAAGAAATGTATGAATGGGGTCACGTGCTTATTATATAAAAAAGCCGATTAAAACCTCTTCTGAGATTTTAATCGACTTATCGTTCCTTAGCATTATAGAAAACTAGTCAAAAATTTTCTAATAATAACACTCTAGTACATCAACTTCAACTTCAAATTCTCCTCCACTACTATCTTTCCAGAGTTAACAATCTTATTATCAGAATGCGTGTTATTTTTAGCT
>CALDUB010000129.1 GCA_937923465.1 uncultured Saprospiraceae bacterium | reverse complement strand
TAGGACAATATTTATAATCAATAGTAGTCAGTCAAGGTATACTTGTCTTTACCCGAACATTTAGCGCAAAGATACATTTACAAGCGACATAGAATCGTTTACTTTGCGTTCATTATCAACCAAGATGCATTTTTTTTCGTATCTATACCGTACAATAGTTGACCGTTGTCTATTAACAGTTTACGAATAAGTATAACTTCGACTTTTATAAGTCTCGAAATTATACATTAGATAATAATCATTATACATTTAAAAATGGCAGATAAAACATATTTCGACCCCGCAAATCTTAAGGATTTCGGAAAAATCACAGAATTACAAGAGCCAATGGGCAAAAAATTCTTTGATTATTACGGGGAAGTTTTCAAAGAAGGCGCATTGACACAACGTGAAAAAGCTTTGATTGCTTTGGCAGTTGCACATACGGTTCAATGTCCTTATTGCATCGATGCTTATACGAGTGGTTGTCTTGAAAAAGGCGCAGATGAGGAGCAAATGATGGAAGCAGTACACGTAGCTGCGGCTATTCGTAGTGGTACTTCTTTGGTTTATTCTGTACAAATGATGAAGCAGGCGAAGAAAATGTCTATGTAAACGACGGTAGACGGTTGCTTCGCTTGACGGCGGACGGCCGCTTTGCTTGACGGTTGCACTTCTTATGATTGAAGTGTATGATTGATTTTACGATTTTATTTTGAAGAGTTTTTAAGTAAGTGAATTAGGGGTTATTATTAGTTAGAGCAGAAAACTCTACAACGATATAACTCTAAAACCTTTAAAACTCTACAACTTTTACAACCTTTTTAAATGGCAATTAAGCAAAAAACAAAGTCTCTTAGTGCACGTGGTGCGGAGCTTTCAGATAGTTTTATTCAGTTAAATGTATTGGCGGGAAAAGATGAAAGAGCGAGTGCTTTTCCTTCTTTTGCAGAGAAAGTGGCCAACTTAGGTTACAAACCTTTGCGTACGACTGAATTAGAAATTTTTCAATTGAATATTGGAAAATTATGTAATCAAACTTGTGCACACTGTCACGTGGATGCAGGACCAGATAAAAAAGTGGAAAACATGGACAAGGCAACGCTGCAACGTTGTCTGGAGATTATTGGGTCTGTACCGAGTATTCACACCGTGGATATTACGGGAGGTGCACCAGAGATGAATCCGCATTTCCGTTGGTTTGTAGAAGAGTGTCGCAAACTGGGTAAAAAGGTAATGAATCGTTGTAATCTAACGATTATTCAAGCCAATAAAAAATACCATGATTTACCTCAATGGTTTAAAGATAATGAAGTAATCGTCGTATCTTCTTTGCCTTATTTCAGCAAAAGTAGAACAGATGGACAGCGGGGAGACGGAGTTTTTGAAGATAGTATCAAGTCATTGCAGCAGTTAAATGCTGTAGGATATGGTATGCCTGGGACAGGTTTGACTTTGGACCTAGTATACAATCCTTCAGGGGCATTTTTACCAGCTAGTCAGGAGTCATTGCAAGATGAATTTAAGCGTCAATTGAGACGTAAGTACGATATTGAGTTTAATCAGCTGTATGCAATTACTAACCTTCCTGTGAGTCGTTTCTTAGATTATCTCTTAGAAACAGGCAATTATGAAGAATATATGGGAAAACTAGTGGACGCTTTTAATCCTATGACTGTCGAAGGTCTGATGTGTCGCAATACGCTTTCTGTCTCTTGGGACGGTTTTATGTCTGATTGTGATTTTAATCAAATGCTAGATTTGAAAGTCGCTGGTACAGGTAGTAAACATATTGATGATTTTGATTTGGAAGCATTGACTAATCGTCCAATTGTTTTAAATCAACATTGCTATGGCTGTACGGCTGGTGCAGGGTCTAGTTGTGGAGGAGAAATCTCTTAGGTTATTTGACTGTTGTACATGATAAAAAAGGGTTGAAACCATACGGTTTCAACCCTTTTTTATTGTTTGGTCAAAAGACCCAAATGCTCTCTACTAAAATGAGTTAACTTGCGATAGGGCCCAATTTAGAGAAAGCATTTGAGTTACAAAACCCGACTGTTAATTCTTCTCACGAATGATACTTTCCATGGTCTTTTCATCCACTTCTATCTCATTTGATGATTTTGTTTTTGTCTTGTAGTCATCACCTTCAGCCGTTTCCACTTTTGTTGTAGTTTCCACGTCCTTGGTCATTTTACCATTTTCTTTGATAACTGTTTTTGTTGACATGGTAGTCTCTACTTCTCTACCCTTCGCATTCTCTACCTCTTCTTTAATGACTACTTCACGCTTGATTTCATCATTGGAGTCAATAACTGTTTCCATTTTGATGACACCTTCTACTTCTGCACCATTTTGCTTTTCTCCCTCATACTTGATAGTCACTTTTTCGTCCATATCGCCGTCTTTCTCGATTTCACGCTCTATCATCATCTCGCCTTCTATATACGTTCCATCTTCTGTGACGGTTTCAATATTTGAAGTCTGTTCGACGGAAGTTTTTGCTAGATTAGTAGTATTGACACTATTGGCCTTTACTATTTTATCTGCATCCTTTTCAGTCAACACCGTTTTTACCTGTGTCTGTGCAAGTACAGAACCCGTTAATAAAATAGATGCAAATAAGATTAAAATTGATTTATTGAATTTCATAATAATATTTTTTTGGTTATTTAGGAACGCGGTATAAATAGATTCAGAATCTGAGTAGAGAAGTTTTGTTTTCAATTTGGGCTCTGAAAACCGCGTATAGCCTAGCTAAATAAGGATTTTCAAAGTGCAAATTGGGAGCAAAAAATCCTGTTCAGATTCT
>CALDUB010000128.1 GCA_937923465.1 uncultured Saprospiraceae bacterium | reverse complement strand
TACAAATATTATTTAAACTAAATAATTGAAATTCCTATTAGTGATATATGCGCAATACTTGCGTGTATTTACAAGTTGTCGGTCATTAAAAAAAGAAAATAACATGGTAAACATAGATTTCAAATTTGATAAAAATAAAATAATAATTAAAATTTTAATGTGTTTTTGGGTTATATTTTCTCAGTAAAGTAATCTTCTTGAATATAAATGAATATTAACATTTTGTTGGTGTAGGTATTTCTCTGGTGGAAGCGAACTTGTAAATACACGCAAGTATTGCGCATATATCACTAATAGGAATTTCAATTGTTTAGTTTAAATAATATTTGTAAATCATTATAAATCAAATATTTAGGAGTATTTATTTTTCATAATATTTATTGTATCATGAAAAAAAATATCCTTTACTAATTGAATTTGAAATCCCATTTTGATTGCAAGATACTATTTAATTTCCAAATTATCCAAAGGACTTTTTAGCTTTGCCAAAGCTTTTGAAGAAATATGCAAATAGACCTCTGTAGTCTTCAATGAATTGTGCCCGAGAGCTTCCTGTACACTTTTTAGATTGTGCCCATTTTCTACACAATGAGTCGCATAACTATGTCGCAAAGTATGAATAGTCGCATAAGGATTGACTTGAGAAATTTGCAAAGCATTTTGAAAAATATTTTGTAGAGAAGTCCCACTATATTGTCCACCATATTGTCCTTCAAACAACCAATTGACAGGACGATATTGCTTCTTATATTCTTTTAAAAAAGGAATTGCTGTCTCCGCTAATAGCACATAACGGTCTCTTTTACCTTTGCCGCCCTTGACATGAATACTACGGCGGGAGACATTAATATCTTTTACCTTCAAATTCAATAACTCACTCTTGCGCAATCCTGCGGAATAAATTAGAATGAGAGCCAATTTATGCTTTAAGTTTTTGGGGGCAGATATCAATGCTGCTACCTCCTCAACAGACAATACATTCGGCATCTTTTTCGGTTTTTTAGGATGCTGTATTTCTATCCATTCTTTTCCACGTTTGAGTACACGTTCCCAATAAGCTTTGACTGCATTTATCATTTGACTCTGTGTAGATTCTGATATTTTTTTGAAGCGTATATTATGCAAAACATACTGCTCAAATTGCTTTTTGCTAATCTCCTCAGGTTTTAAATCCTTGTAATAAAGGAAAAGACCGACTAAGTGATGGCTATAGGCTTTTATCGTTTTAATGGATAGTCTTTCTAATATCAATTTTTCCTTCAAAGCAATAATGGCATCTTTTTGTATCGTATTTAGTAGCTCATAAGCCGTAATTTTTGCAGTTTTATTTGTTTTTGCTTCTATCTTAATTTCTTCTGGAATATCCGCATTAATCTTAAAACCAATACTCAAATTCTGCATTCCAACATTCTTTTTCAATAGCCGAAATGACATCTTCACATAAGGTACAGACCAATAACTCTCCTCCATATTCCAAGCCCGTCCAGGTATCTCTTTCACCGCTGCTATCCAGCCTTTTTTATCAAAAGGAATGAAAACTTTAAAACGTGTTTCTTTTTCTGGAAGCAAAATTATTTTATCACCAGTCACCCGCTTTTGTACCGCACCATTTTGATGTTTAATTTCTACAAAATGAGGCTGAGTGTCAGAAAGGATAGGAGCAGAAACCACCTTAGTCTGTTCTTTTTTTACAACAAGAGGAACGCGCTCAAGGGAAGAATTGTCTCCAATAATAATTTCAAATTTTTCTTTTAATTCCTCATAAATCGCGGCAGTCTTAGGAACATACCAACACTGATGTGTTTGACTCCATTTCCGACCGGTCACCGAGCGGATGAGATTTTTTGCCGCATTTGTATTCGGTAATTCTACTTTTATAAATTCCCCACCACGATGAAAAAGAGGGGAGATGTGTGCTTTGGTTTTACTCATAGTTAGGAGGTTTATTGTTACAGGTCGCGTAAAGATACATTTCACTCCCCACAAAAATCAATCAAACCCCCATAAATTCCATTCACTCTCAAAATCTCCTCATTCCCCAGTATCACCACATGTTGCCGCGCCCGTGTCAGCGCCACATTCAACTTCCTATCCACACCTTCCTCCGAGACAGAGACCAAAGAAGCCAATTGATTAATCGAATTGGTACAAAGAGAAATCAAAATAATATCCCGTGCGCCACCTTGATAGCGTTCCACCGTATCAATAGTGATTTTACTCAAATCCTGTCCGTTTTGCTCTAAAATCTCCTGTATCTGGGCTATTTGTGCTCGATAAGGCGTAATGATACCGATACTTTTCTCTGTTAAATCTATATCATTTTCTTCATAAATGCGCTGATAACTCTTAACCAATTTTGCTAATAAATTCGCCTCATGCACATTCGTCTTTGGATTGGCATTCTGTCCGTCGATACGCGTAGGAAGGAAGATAAAACGCTTAGTCGCTAAGGTTTTTTCAAGTTCCGTCACATCGCTAGGTAGCGCATATGTCAACGGGCTTTTCTGCGTCAAAGAAAACGGAATCTCCTCTGGTAGTATCTTCAAGCCACCTTTATAAAACGCCTCATTTGGAAAACACATAATGTCCTCATGCATCCGACCTTGATGACTCAATCGGTCATAAGCCCAATCCCATTTCTTTTCGATACAACGCAGATACAAACGCTCAAAAAGAGAATTACGCAGATTTTTCAAACCAATGCCATGTAAGTCTTCATTTTTACACTCCGATATCTTTTCATTTTGCACCACGACTGCGGGCAATTGCTGGTGGTCACCAATCAACATAACTTGCTCAAAACGAGGCAGTAAGCCTAATAGATTTGGCTCTAATATCTGCGAAGCTTCATCAATAATCACACGGTCAAATTTCTTCATTTGCAGTAAAGTCGCCTTGTTTGCAAAACCTGCGACTGTCCCGACAAAAATACGATGCGATTGGATAATACCACGCAACTCATCCCGTTTTTTGATACCTGCTGTTTGAGTGCTTAGTAGATTATCGCGCCATTGTGGAGCTGTAGAATATTTGTTTCCGAGACGCAAAAAGCCTGGTTCTGGTAGATTTTCGATACTGTGAATGGCTTCACTTATTTCGTCCACCGCGCGATTGGTGTAGGCTAATAACAGTATGTTTTCTTCTGTGTTTTCAATAAGCCAAGCCACTAAATTTTTGAGCATTTTACTCGTCTTACCAGTGCCCGGAGGTCCCCAAAGTAAGAAGTAATCTTGTGCACAGATTGCCTTTTTGAAAATATGCTGTTGCTCTTGCGTCAATTCAGACGGTGCCGTGATTTCTAAAGTTTTTGGCTTATTGGGTTGACGCAAAGTGAGCCAAAGGTCGCGCTTATGTTGCGGACTCCGCATGAAGGCAAACAAGCCTCGGTACATCGCCGTGTAGCCGCTGTCCATGAGGTCATGTTCCAGGTTCCAGTAGGTGTGTTCTGTGAAAACACGGTTGTTAAACTGACGAAATCGCAAAGTAATCGTAATCGACTCCTTCGTTATTTCGATAATGTTTGACTTGAATATTTGACTCTGCAAAACCGTATCGTTCTCATTATCAGCAGGATAGAGGATAGCAATGTCTCCTTTTCGGAAGTTGGCAAGTGGATTTGTGCGCCCTGGAGTCCGTTTGAAAGTAATCAGCGGCTCATCATCTTGCACCTGTTCTTTATGAATGGTCAAACCAGAGATGATATTGAATTTTTCCTCTTTTTCTGACAAATTATCTAACCACAAAGCAGCAGTACCATTAGCACGGTCGCGACCTTGTTGTCCTGTTTTGGCGAGTTGGTGTTCATTGGCGATGAAAGCGACGAATGCCGTGAAATAATCTCTTTCTAGCATCGACATATTTGCCCAAACACCTTCAAAAAGCTCTAAATCTTTCCCATTAAACCCCGTCAATTTAGGATAACGACCCGGACGAATAAAACTAAAAAATGATTTACCGTCCATGCTGCCTACACGTGCGTCCACTGGTGGCGTACCTGCATACAAACTCGCCAGACGTTTTTCTAAACCAACCAACTGATTTCTCAATTGCAAGGCTTCATATTGCTGTGCTTTTACACGCGGCGCATAGCGCAGTTGATTTAATTCTTCTTTGGAGTAGAGAATGTAATTTTGCGGGTCTGCTTCTTTTCCAAATACCGAGCGAATCATTAAGTCATACAGCAGAGTTTGCGTAAAGTGATTGTGCGCGATTTTATACTGATTGGGTTTCCAAACCGAACCCGATTTCAACTCGACAATCGCCGACTTTTTTCCGTCTTTATAAAAAACATCCAGACGACCTTGCAAACCATACTTTTCAGAATAAAAGGAAGGCTCTAAATAACACTCGTCAGGGTTGATTCCTTGCCTTTTAAAATCCTGAATAACACTCGACTTCAAATGCACCCAATGCGACTTGGCATTATTGTAAATCTCGCGCACGATACTATCATCCATAGCCGCCCAAGCCAGTGGATTTAGATGAAAAACCTTTGGAAAAGTATCTCTGAAATTTGCCTCGGGGTCATTCATTATTTCGTCCAAAAAGAAATTGGCGATATGACCGAGTAACGTATATTTTGTCTGTTCAAAAGGCAGGAATTTCTTCAATAAATACAAAACAGGCTCTGTCCCAAAGTCCTTAAAACACTCTGCCACCGCAGTAACATCCGTCAAATAATCTGGCTCCACTACAAATGCCTGCGGACGATACACATTATCCTTATCTATCTGAGTATCAATGAGATTGACAGTGACAGGTAAACCAAAAGACGAACGAATAACGCGGATAGTTGGATTGAAATTTTCGTTGCGGTCAGGGATGTTGTATTGAATTCTGATGATATTATCAGGACGTTCTTGGTCGCGTGCGATGAATTGACTTTTATCTTCGTCATCCTCTAAAATAAGCACGCGCGCACGGCTTTTAAAGGCTTTAATCTCGGGAGAAGTGAAAGGAAAAGGCCATTGTACAGGCAAGGCAGTCCGCAAAGATTCATGCGGTGGTTCTGCATAAATATTTTCAATGATACCTGCGGTCACGCGCAAGCCTAAGTCGAATACTTTTTGCGGCTCACTAACATCTTTTTTACGATATTTTCTTCTAAAAAAGTGGACAAAATATTGCGACCTTTTTGGGATGTCATATTGATGAAAAGCATAAGCCATTCTTGCGAAAAGGGTCGTAAATTGTAGTCCTTGATTGCCTGTCGCATGGATAAATATCAACTCTGTCAAACGAAACAAAGCCTCGTTTTTCTCGGACAAATCTAGTGCCTCATTAGAGTTGATTTTCTCTAATTCGCGGTAAAAAAGCTTCGCTGTTTCTTTTGGGTCTGCATTGTTCATTGAGGGCAAAAGTAGGTAAAATTATTGCTCTATACGGAGTTCTTTTCTTGCAAAATATAAATAGATTGTAATAAGACTAAGAAGCTGTTTGAGTTTAAGTATTTTTTCCTGCTGGTTCTGACTTTGAAGGTTTTCCTGCAGTTGGTGGAATTACAGATACTGGAGGAACCGTCGATTTTCAATTGAATGTCACGAATATTGGTGGTGTTAGCTTAGAAAACTTAGCGTTATATGATATTCTTCCTCATGTGGGAGATGTCGGTTTATCCGAAACGCAGGTAGGTAATGCAAGAGGTAGTGATTTCGAAGCTACTTTTGCAGGCTTTAACACTTCCTCCATTCCTGCAGGAGCAGTTATTGAATATTCTACTTCAAATACACCTTGTCGGGATGAATTAACTACAGGTGCGACTCCTTTTCCGACAGGATGTACCAATGACTGGACAACAACTACACCTAGTCCGATTAGTAATGTAAGAGCAATAAGAATTACCTTTCCGACGGGAAATTTGTCCTCTTTTGACCCTGGAGAGTCTATCTCAATAGAGTACGCAGCAAGCTATCCTACGGGAGTTAATCAAGGCGATGTCGCTTGGAATAATTTCGCATATGCAGGAACGCGTTCAGATGACAATACTAATATTTTACCAACAGAACCACCTAAGGTCGGTATCGCTATTCCTGAAGTTGACCTTAATTTAACAAAAACAGCAAGTCCAACTACAGTCTTAGTAGATACGCCAGTAGAGTATACAATTACTATAGACCATGAAGGAAATGTAACTCCAGCAGGTGTTTATACATTGCCTGCGGGTACCGCACGTAATGTAACGCTTCAAGATAATGGAATTACTCAAGGTTTGACAATTGTACCTGGTTCTTCTTATCTAGGAAATATAACAACTCAATCTGAAGAAGGAGCAACTTTTGACGAGTCAACAGGAGCTATTTTTCTTCCTTCTATCGGACCAAATGATACTTATCAATTAACTTATTTTGCTTATTCACCAATAGAAGCCTCTATAACCAATACCGTTGAGATAATGTCTCATCCTGATGTTGATGATAGTGATTCTACTCCAGGTAATAGTGTCGCAAGTGAAGACGATATTGCCACAGCTACAGTAACGTGGGTGAACCCAAGTATTGATTTACAAAAATTAGTAGAAACTTCTGCAGGCTCAGGAGTATTTATCGAAGCAGATGCTACCGATGGACTAGAGGGGGAGTATGCGCCAGGAGAACCAGTGACTTATAGATTTGAATTAACAAATACAGGTTCGGTTAATCTTACCAACGTTACTATCTCTGACACTTTAGTCGGTTTTGAATGCGACCAAAATACGGGCTCATTACTAGTCGGTGCTTCTAAAACGGTTGATTGTACTTGGTCATTTGGATTTTCGTACAGTGCCAATCCATATGTCAATACCGCAACGGCAACAGGTAGCGCATACATCGACGGCGAATACTCTTATGTATCAGATACCGACTCTGCTCAAATTGTCATCTGTACGCTTCCTGAATTAGCTGATTTGACGAATCAGACTCTTTGTGCCAACGAAACTGTTCTTGCTTCAAATGTAACGACCAGTATCATAAATGGTATCGGGGTTACTTATCAATGGTATAATGATTTAGGCGTGAGCAATCCGACTTCAACTATAATAAGTGGTCAAAATTCTGCCACATTGACGGCATTACCGACGGCGGCGGGGACTTATCAATATCGAGTAGAAGCGACGAGTACCAGTTCTCCAATGTGTAAATCTAGTAAAAGTGTAACGCTGATGTTACTGCCAAGTCCAAGTACAACAGTCAACCAATTGGATGAGTATTGTGGTCAAAACAATGGTTCTATTTCGTTTACATTTGCGGATGCCCCCGACCAAACACAAATACAATTTAGTGTTGATGACGGTGTTACTTATCCTTATGTCACACTAGATAATGTTGCCAGTTTTTCTATAAATAACTTAAGTCCAGGTACTTATGATGTTTGGGCGCGTTGGGGAGACAATAGCTGTCCGATTGAACTAGCTCCTGTTACGATTAATAGTGTCGCTGGTCCAACAGTGACTGTGTCTCCAGATGATTATATCTGTGAAACGGAAGATGTTATTATTAGTGCGACAGCTTCAGGAGGGACATCACCTTATTTATACTATTGGGACAATCGACTAGGGAATGGAACTCAACACACGGTTTCCCCTAGCAGTACAACGACTTATACTGTTACCGTGACAGATGATTTTGGTTGTACAGATTCTGATATTGTGACAATAATTATATTGCCGGCTACGGACCCTGCATGTAACAATTGTATAGATTTTACTGATGCTGACAATGACGGCATTTGTGCCTCAGAAGATTGTGATGATACGGACCCTAATCTTCCTTTGCCTGTAGGTACGCTATGTGACGACGGTAATGTTTTTACATCCAATGATGTGATATTATCTGATGGCTGTAGCTGTGAAGGGGAATATATAGTATGCTCGACAACATTGACTGTTGATTTACAACAACCTATCTACAATGACAACGGTACACCAAGTAATCTTTCTGATGATAGCTTTACTTTTTTAGCACAAATAAATGGAAATGGTGGCACCGGTTGGACTGCCAATGGACAATCAGGAACTTATGGACAGACAGTTACTTTTGGACCATATGGAGTTGATGCCGCTGGGGTAATTTTTGATGTTATAGACCAAGAGAATCCTAATTGTAGAGAGGAGGTAAGTGTTAATATCTCTTCTTGTATTTATTCTGGGGTTTGTACTTGTTGTGAATAAATTTACGGTAATCTAGTTAAAATTATTTCCACGCGACGATTTCTGAGCCTATTTTCTGCTGTATTATTGTCAGCTATAGATTGAGTTTCGCCTAGTCCTTTAAAGGTTAAAGAACTGGGGGCAATGCCTTTGTTAATCATATATTCGACAACGCTTTTAGCGCGTCGCGAGGATAAATCTAAATTGTAATCTGTTGTTCCCGTGTTATCTGTATGCCCAACGATTTCAATCTTAAACTGTGCCTTGCTGTTCACTATTTTGACAAGTAAACTGTCTAAATTATTGGTAGAACCTGATTTGATGACCGCACTATCATGCTCAAATTCGACAAGGGCATTTTCTATAATAGTATCTTTTGTTAGGAGCGCATTTGTTGTCTTAGACATTGATTCCAGTGGAGTTTTTTCATCTGCATACCAAACTCTGACATCATCTACTAAGTAGTATGCGTATGGCGGGATATAAGCGTTGCCCGTATAGTTTTTGTATTTCTTAATTTTCGTATCTTCATTAGAGAAAAAATTGCCAATTAGCAAGTATTCATAGGGTTTATCTATCTTGATTTGCCCTGCTATTTTTATCCATTTAGGTTCGGTTTCATTGGCTATTGTATCAAAATTGAGTTGAGGCTTTAATTTTAGATTATCGTTAATTTCTGCGGTTACTTTTTCTTCTGAGAGATAACAACCGATATTATTAGAAACAATTTTGGCTTCTCTTTCCCTAATGACCCAAAATTCTACATTAACCGTCTTACCAATTTCCAGTTTTTCTTTCAATTTTACTTCTATGTATTCTCTAAAGGTAGGAAAGGTTCTATTTTTCTGATAGGTGATGATACCTGCGCTGATTTCTCCACTTTTGGGTTTGTCGCAGTCTGGATGTGTTCTTTTACATTTTGCATATTGACTCTTGTCGTAAATTCTAAGGTCGGGTGTTGCATTAGTCGCAGCAAACCAGCTATCAATATTTGACAAGTAGGGTTTGTAACCACTTAGTGGTTCGTAGCGGTAGCTGTTTTTTGGATTGGGTTTGACGGGGAGATTTCTGAGCTTCTCGAAATTACCGTTTGGAACCAAATTTTGACAAAATATGCTACTTGACAAGAGAAGGAGTAGGGAGATAAAAGCAAGTTTCATTGTTGAGTTTTAATCTCATAATACGATTTTGAAATTTAGATACAGGTGTTAGATGTTAAAGTATTAGATTTATGATTTATTTTTCAATTCTAAATCAAACTCTCTTTTTATCTCCAAAATTTCATCCTCTTTATACTTTCTCGAAAAATGAACGGGAATAGCTTCTACAACTTTCGCCTCTCTCATAACCTTTGCTGACATAGTCGAATAGCTATGATAATTTGTAATGGCAGATTCTTTATCTTCTGCTTTGTAAAAGCTTTCGATGAATACTTTTTGACATTCAAAAAAGTGATTTTTTATCTTAGAATGGTTCTCTTCATTGGCTGCGTGGTCCATGATGACACCCACAGAGTCGCCTTTCTGAATGTGCAATAAATGAAAGAGACTCTCCGATTTATAATCCTTTGCTTCTATTGAAATAATCGCTTCTGTATCTTGTTTGTCAAAAGTTTCTTTTAATTCTTTTACCCATTTTCCACCTTTAAATCCACTGGCTTGAATATCAATCTTTGTTGTATCGTTTTCTTTAAATTTATAAGCTAATGTTGGTATTTTATGATTTAAAAGAACGGCACTGACCTCGAATGATTTATCCTTGAAAATAACATTTCCTTGAGTTTCATTTATCTTTTTCAAATCCCATAAAGGTGGTTCTAATTCGTAAATGATTACTTTTTCTTCGGAGATTAATTCTCTAATCTCATAGATGATAGAGCCTTTTTTAATAAGATTCCAAGTATAGCTTTTAATTCTATTGCGTACTTGTTCTGCGATGCCTTTTGGACCACAAATAACGACTCTTCTCTGAATTCCTATCTGATGCCTGAACACAGAGTCAAAGTTGGCGAAATGGTCAATATGTGTGTGACTAATAAAAACCGCATTGCTATTTTGAATATCTTTTACGGTCAATTTACTGGCATCGCCACACTCGCAGAGATAATTCCAAGGATGGTTATCTAGTTTAATAAGAATCGATATATCTTCTCCAATTTCGCTTTTTACTTCTGACTTAAACATGGCTAAGCTTATTTTAGGTGATTATTACTATTAGACTTTGGACGAAAGATATTAGACGTTAGATTTAAATAAATATAAAATATTATTAATCGTTTTAACTTGATAATCAGCAATATAAATAGATGTTTTTGCTGTGTCTGGCATGACTTGTCTAATGTCTAACATCTTTTGTCCAAAATCCAAATAATTGATACCTTGCCATAAGGAATTTGTACAGAAAAAAGTTCCGAGAATTGAATTTATATTACTTTTTAGTCATACCCCAAAGAGCTTCCATCGCCTTCTCCTTATCCTTCACATCCACAAAAATATGGTCATGATAATAACCCGCTACCACATTACAACTGATATTATTTTCCCCTAATTCCGTTGCAAAAGCAGCCGTTAAACCAACAGCATCTAAAGAAGAATGAATATTCAGAGTAATCCAAGCGGCGATATATTCATAGCTCAATTCATGTTTTTTTGCATTTTCAATAGAGAGAATTACCGTAATTCCTTCTTTCTCTTTGACTTCACATATTGTATCTGCTCTTGGAATAGAGTCAATATTTGTTGCCGTACAAAAGACATATTCACCCGCATTTAAGACAGGTTCCATATTTGAGATTAATGCTTTGAGATTAGTTTCTCCTGTTGACATATTTATGATAATTTAGGTTTTCCTGGAAAAAACATGTTTGTGGTTTGCTGATATTCCTCGTACTCAGGACGTTTTCTGACAGAGTAAAACTCAGAAGGCACTGCGCCAGTGTAATAAACTAGCGTAACATACATAATGCGAGAAACGAACAGAAGGGCAGCTGCAAGTCCAATCCATATCACCAAGTTTTCCATTGAATAGTAATACATCAAGGAAGATATAGAAGATAGAATAAGCGCATTCCAGACCATCCATTCGGCAAAATAATTGGGATGACGCGTGTACTTCCACAAGCCCACATTGCAACATTTACCTCTATTATTATCTAACTTAGCTTGTTTTAAAAAATTGTTTTTTTGAGTGTCTGCTACATGTTCCATGATAAAAGCTACGAGCCAAAGGACATAACCACAAATTTCTAAAATAGACAAGGATGCTTGTGGATTAAATGCTTGCAGTAAAGCGGGCATGACTAAAATCGTCACATTGGCAAAACACTGCACCATGATTTCATATTGAAGAGATAAAGTATCATTCGTATATCCGCCTTTTTTCCAGCGTCGCCGTTGAAATTGATAGCGCTTCAACTCTTTATTAAGGTGACCTTTTGTCAAGAAGAACACTGCCATGACACCCATTCTCAAACCTGCAAATAAATACATGCCACCAACTATGTATCTTCGCAACCAGTAACCGTCTCCTAAGACCAAAACCAAAACTCCAATTAATACCAACCCCCAAGGCCAACCGATATCGACATAAGACATTCGATTAGTAAAGTAAGCAGGAATGCAAACAACAAGTAAGAAAAGTAATATTTGTAAAAGGGCATTAACCGATACGAAATGACTAAAAGTATTGCTGAAATAAAGGATAATAAAACCAATGAAGTAGGGGAGATAGCCTATCGTGCGGCGTGTTAATCTTTGAAGAAGGCTGTTGTCCATTGTTTTGATTGTTTGGACGAAAGTATGAAAAAAAATGGGTCATGTTGTAGCATGACCCATTTTTTTAGTTTGAATAGTTTGAGAAACTATTTTTTCTCAATAACAGCCGTCGCTTTCTCTAAAATCCGAAAATCGGTCTCTGCCATAATATTACATTTTTCATTTAGAGTTGGATACACTTCCGTCACTTCAAAACAACAAACTTTGTTATTTGACAACTAATTCTCCGTATCACAACTCTCTGGTCGCTCACCCATTTCATACTCGACCATGAGTCCTTCTAGATTAGCTTCATAAGTAGTCGTCATTACTTCGATACCCGCTAGTTCCTTCAATATCTGGTAGCGACAATCCCATAATTTAACCCGTAAATTTTGAATACGACATTCGACATCTTCCATGAAATTGAATTCAAAAGTCGCCTGAAATTCATCAATCTTATCTAAATACTGCGCGCGCTCCTCACAAGTGCCACAATATCCCATAATCATCCAATCCTTAACTTGGTGGATATTATCACAGTAGATTTCTGACGAAAAGTAAGGCTTATAAAGCGTATCACCTTGTGATGTAAACTTACTCCAAGTCTTTTCGATTTCGACACCATTGTCTTGATATTCTTGATTTAACTCATGCAATTCGTTGATTTTCGCTAGAGTAACCTTATCTAAATCTAGATTTTCTGACTTAACAAGTCCTTCAATTTTTTGCAAAGACTCCTCTGCCATTTCACACACAAAAGAAAAACCGTCCATGATATACGCTTTAACCAATGGCTCTGTCGTACAAAATTCATAACCGTAGTCTCTGAATATCATCTTATTTTCTGGAATGAAAGCTTTCCATGCTTTGTTCAGATTAGCAAGATTATTGTCCGTCTCGTCAATATTGGCTTTTAATTCCTTTACTTTATCTCTTAAATTACCTTGTGGTTTTATACCCGTTTCTTTTTCTAATGCTTTGATTTTTTCAAACATTTCGGGTGCTAAATTACAGATATCTACCGCTCCGCGCAAAACATACTCTTTCATATTTGGAGTAGGATTACAGTCGAAAATCGGTAATTCCATATCAAAGCCAGGTGAAACACCCGTTTTGATGTAGTCATTCCATGCCGCATCCAATTTGTCCATATTCTGATAAAGTGTCTTCATTTTTCGCACTTCCTCTGCTAGTCCTTCTACATCCTCAACGCGCAAAGACGTTTTTTCCGCCAATCTAAGTGTCCGATTTTCAAAAATATCTTTTGAGCGCGCGATATTTCCTTGGCAAAAATAATTATAAGCTGTCATGTAAGAATACTTCGCTAGTGTTCTTTTTTCACAACTCGTTTTAGCTGCTTTAATCGCGTCTAATTCCTCTAAACTAACCTGTTTGGTTTTTAAAAACTTGTTCCAAATCTCATCCATGCTATAATAAGCCTTGATTTTCTTCTCCAAATTATCCATTTTCTCTACAAATCTTGGAATAGACCTCGGCACCTGTGGGTCTATTGTCTTAAGTTCTGCCATTAGCTTTTCTGCCTCCTCCATGTCACTTTGACAAAAATCAGTGTTCATATTCATCAACAAATACTTCGCATAATTTTCAATTCTATACGCTTTGTCTGGTCTGACGAGCGTACTCATATTGGAAATCTTGTCATTCACTAAAAACTCTTTCCAGGTCTCATCAAAATTGATAGTCTGAGAAGAAGCAGTCGTAGAAAAGAAAAGGCTACTGATGAAAAAAAGAAAGAAATAAGATTTTGTATGCATCACAAGCTGAAAATTTTAGAGTAATTTTTTATGTTTTGTTCTGTCTAATAGGGAGACGATTTAAAGGCGCAAATGTAACGTTTTTTTATACGGAATTATTTTTAAGAGGGATTAGAAAAGGGGAGGGGCATGAAATTTTACCTCGAAAGTAAGGTCCTCACAAGGCGCGGAATATTGTTATCTTAATTTAAAATTATCACTCACCAGCACCACAATAATCTTTCGTCAAATACTTTCCACACACATAAACATCTGTATTCCTCCTAATCACAAACTCAGACAAACCAATATGGTCTTTACTCTCTGGACTCCAATCATAAGTATAACCAAGCTGCGTCCACGGATAACCATACTCGTGAAACGTGTTATTTGAACAGTCCCTATACTGCACCGCGCGTAAATTATTAAACCATTTGCGATACTCTTCTGTAACTGTGTCGGGCATATTCAAGTCGCAACTAGAGTCTTCAGTACCACTATCGGGACAAGGTCTAAAAACATCGGTAGGCTTTACCCAAACTTCCAGAAAAAATGTTTCCATATTAAATGGCTGTAAACCAAGGAGTTGTCTTAGTCTCATGTCTGGGTCTGGGTGAGTCTTATGAAAACTAATACAGCTATCTTTAACCGCAGGAGCTGCAGTTATCCAAATATCGTATTCGTTCGTATTGTATTTTCCTGAGTGGGGAAAGTGAGACGGGTTAGATGTCCAAGAAACCATTTTTACAAATCTTTCTCCTTCGATAATGGTATCTACAAGGTTTGGATTGCCTACTATTGGAAGTAAATTGTAATTTATTTCACTTGGTGTTGGGTTTTCTGTATCAAGGATTGCGGCACTAAAAAGGGAGTCTAGATATGGGATTTTATCTGCCAAAGCTGGAGGTATTCCACTATTCAAATCTGTCTGTATAGGTAATTTTTGCAC
Source organism: uncultured Saprospiraceae bacterium (assembly GCA_937923465.1). Taxonomy (GTDB): domain Bacteria; phylum Bacteroidota; class Bacteroidia; order Chitinophagales; family Saprospiraceae; genus JAHDCG01. The sequence goes on along the minus strand of CALDUB010000128.1, from coordinate 18,581 downwards.
TTTGCACATCGTCAGACTCGAAACTATGATTATTACACCTAAGAATAAAGATAGCTTGCTTATTAGAGGACTTTTCATATCTGAAATTAAAAATTTAGTATTGGCTAGCGTTAAGAAAAATTTCTACAATGTCAGTTTCATTAATGCATCAGATTGAACCTCATCTCCCATGACAAACGAATGAGAGTCGAAAATTATAAATCCTTCTCTTTCATAGAATTCAATGGCTTTTTTATTCTTTTTCCAAACCCCCAACCACAGATAATTTAACTCTTTTTCTTGCGCGATTTCTATCACGTTGGCGAGTAATTTTTTACCAATACCTCTACCTTGAAAATTTTCTACGATATAGATACGCTCCAGTTCCATGGCGTCACTATCCTTTAAATCTGTCTGTGCAGAGCCAAAATTAACCTTTAAATATCCTATTGTCTCTCCCTCATATTTCGCAAAATAAAACGTTGATTGCTCTTCATTTAATTCACATGCTAGTTTCTCATTACTGAATGCCGCGTCCAAATACGAGCGCATATTTTCTTTACTATTTTGCGAAGAGAATGCGTCAGAATATGTTTTTCTCCCTACTTTTCTCAACTCTGGTAAGTCTTTTAAAGTAAGTTTTTCTAGTTTAATATCGTTCTTATTCATTGTTTCTTATCCTGACATTAAAAATCGAAACTACAAAAAAAGCCAACGTAATTATTAATTACGTTGGCGATTTTTACTTTCTTTTTAACGGCAATGTGGAACATCTAAGGAGTCCACTCAATTTAGAGGTTTCACTATAAGAAACCTCAAAAACCTCATATCCGCGCTTGACTAAGCTATCTTTTAGCCTTTTGAATCCCCTTTCTATTACAATTTTAGTAGGGGAAATTGAAAAAACATTAGGGAACATTCGATTTTTTTCATCCAAAGTCACCTCGATACGTTTATCTTTCGGAAACAACTCCAAAAGCTCTGTGGGAGGACTGGCAAAGCCGTCATAATAGATAATTGCCTCATCTTTTCCTATGGGTTGAAAAGTGCAATCCAAATGTAAAATGTGATTGTCCGAGTCGTTTTGGTCTGTCACCAAAGGAAATCCTAATACTTTTTTGTTTGGAAGAACACTTTGGAGAAAAGGAACAGAATTCGCGCTCGTTCGGTCACTAATACCAACGAAAACGTAGTCATTCCATAAAATAACATCACCGCCCTCTACTGTTACATCATCAGGAATGACGACCTGCTTAGACGCATCAATTTTGTCTAAAATATGCGTTATTCCTGCAATTTCTTTTCCCCTGACGCTATGCTTCATATTTGAAATGAAGAAATTATCCTCTATCACAAAACCTATATCTCTCGTGAAAATCTGGTCAACATTAGGAATATTACTTGGGCGAAAAATTTGTACGCCATTCTTTAGTAAAATCTCTTCAAATGTTTTTATCTCACTACAAATATCCTCCTCTGTCGGATACGTATTGTTTTTTATATGCTCTCTCATCAATGGATTAATTCCCATGGGCACACCCATATTTTTGCCTATACCAAGGACCACACTTTCTAGTTCGGCTGTTTCATTATTTACAAGAATGTCCATAGTTGTTTACTGTTTTACTGTTTTATAAAATTTTTGAATAGAGTAGACGACTGGTAAACGACTTTTAGACCTAAAACGTTTTGATAATATCTGTCTTTCTTCTTTTTGCAGTAATACAACTAGAAAGAAGAGGCAAGTGGAGGTCTTCGAATTACTTAATTTTCAAGTGTAGATTGTTCTAAGGTAGGCGGCGGCGGCGGCGGATATCCGAGATTGAGGACAAGTTTATAAGGGAATAATTCGATGAGTTCTACAGCTTCTTCTGAACTTAGTAGACAAAATGATTTATTGAATTTTTTGATTGAAATCAAATCGAATCTTGCCTTAATTCCTTTTATAATTTCAATCGTGACAAGCTCTAAATCCTCTGCATGCATAGAAGCATTCCAGAGAATAGCAATTTCTTTTTTGTGTAGAGTACTGTCCTTATTAATTTGAAATTCTTCTGCAATCCAGTGTTCAAGAGCATCTAAATTAACAATTGTTTCACTATTGATGAGCACTTTTTTTTGTTGATTTATTAGAAGATTTAATTCGGAAGACCTTGGAATTCTAAAAATCGGTATTGGGCAACTTAAAGTGAATAAAAAAGGAGTCTTTTTCTCAGATAACTGTAAACCGAATTCTACTTTTTTATAGCATAAGTCTTCTCCAAATTTCTCTTGAAATTTAGAAATAATTATATCTCTGGTATCTCCATTTTCGATGTTTATTCTGGGAATAGAGTCTTGTGCTTCAAATATTAATAGGTTATCCTTGCAGGGATTTGATTGTTTGCAAGAGAAGATTATTAACGAGACAAAAACGATAAATACGCAGTGGATATATTTCATTTACTTACTTAAGTACGTAACCTTATTTATCTGGACATTTTGACAGGATGTTTTTCCGCTCCCGAGCAAAGCATCGGGACAAGTTATTTTCCTCTTAAAAATAGTTCCCCCGAAGTGTCGGGGCAGGCTGTGATGCAGACCGCCGAGCAAAGCATCGGCACACGGCATGTAACGATTTTTAAAAGAAAACTATCAAAAAAATCTCTCTGTCAAATTTATCCACATAAATAATGTCACGTACTTATTTGGTTGATTTTACGGATTGGCTCTTCCCAAAGTATACCCAACAGAAAGCTCGTAAGCGTTACTGTTAATTCCTTGAAAATGGTCAAATGAGAAACCGAGTAGAATGGAATCTACCTCAATAGAGGCAGAAATCACATAAACATTGAAAGCTCTCGCGTCAAAATTCAAAGTAGACTTTGTGAAAAGCCCAACTTGCACAAAGTTAGCATCCGTTGATTTAAAATACCATTTGTTGGAGACTCCGACTAAAAACTGCTCGTCGGTATCAAAATTTGAGAAAAGAAAGGAAGGCACTAATGACACTCTATTAGATAATGGAATTTCTACATTTCCATGCAGATTAAGGAGTAGAGAAAGTTTCGTTTCATTTTCTTTGCTAAAAGACACATTAGGTCTGTTTAGATGATGTATAGCGGAGCCAAATTGAAAAGAAAAATGGCTTTTTGTAAGGTATTGCCAAGTCAGACCAGCCGAAATATCTGCGAACTTGATATTTGAATTGAAAATTTCTATTATTGGTGGTCCTCCTCCCCAACTTACATTATCTAAATCTAGCTTATTGTTATGCATACCTGCCTCAAAGCCAAGAGCAATCGCATGATGTGAGCTGTTAGGATTACCTAAAGTTTGAACAACCGATGTTGATAAATTAAAACTCTCAGAACTCAATGACTGACCGCCGCTATCAATAATTGTATGAAAACCAACACTAAACTTACGTTTGTCAGCTAGTCCGAACTTATAATCGATAGCTGCAGCAGTTGTTTTAAAAGAGTTTTTGCCTAAAATAGATTGCCATTGATTTCGATGATTGGTACGAAGTCTAAGTATGCCCTCAAAGCCCCCTGTTAATGCAGGATTAAAGTGAATGGGCATATTTTCCCATTGCGTGAAGGTCTCGTTTTGTGTGCGTGCTTTTGTGTTGATGAAGCAGAGAATTGTTAAAATTAGTAGTATCGTTGCGTTTTTCATAAAGTCTAAAGTTAAATTGAAACAGTTTCTGAATAGCTCATTTTATCTATATTTTTCAATCCATATCTTCATTTCATTAGCCAATGCTACTGGTTCATTTAACATCGAAGAATGACCTGATTTATCTAAAATGACTAATGCTTTATCGTTTTCTAATGTTCCAATTTTGTCAATAAAGTATTCACCTTGATGTAGGGGAGTGTTCACATCAAAATACCCATAGATGCTCAGAGAAGGAAGATTTATATTACCTAAATCCGTATCCATAACGGCATCAAAACTATACATCTGTCTTCTCAAACTTATGTCTCTATCGCCTGTATTGGTTATTACTATTCTGAATGGGTCATAGTTATCGGAATAAATAGAAGGTGTTACAGAACTGGCTCTATACTCCAAAACACCGTCTCTATCTATTTGCCGCTCCGCCGCTCTAATCAAGGCAAAAACATTGTTTTCGGCATCTACGTCATATTGAGTGATTGACTTTGCTTTTTCTAAATCAACTTCGTCCAATATTGCCTCCCATGCAGTTGCATTAACGCTGTTAGAAATCTGTTCTGCACCGATAGACTCAATTCGCTCCAATATATCTAAGATGTTTCTATTTCGATGTATTTGCCCGTCTATATTTATCCATGCTTTGACTTTTAATTGACGTTCAGTATCTAGTAAAAAAGCCGAACCCAGATAGCCTCCCCAACTATGTCCTGTCAAAAATATTTGAATATCATCACTATAATGATGACGCAATAAGTCAATTACCTTCTCCAAATCTTCAACATGCTGTTCGATGGTCAGTTTCTCTTCCTCCCATTCGCCAATCGACAAACCTGCATTTCTTTGGTCATAATATACCATGGCATAATCTTCCTCTAATTCATCCGTAAATGGTTTGCCACTTGCATTAAATTCTTGAGCAGAACCTCCAGGTCCACCATGCAAAAGAATAACAAATACCTTAGAAAGGGTGTTACCTTCTACCACAATTGGCAACTTAGCATCTTCATGAATTAACCACAAATCATGTCTACTTTGCTCACTAAACAACTCTTCTTTAGAACATCCACTGATTAATAACAATAATAGTAACGATACCGCTATCAGATATTTCATTTTGTATTAAATTTAATTCGAGTTCCTAATTTTGCTACGAATCGGTGTAATATTAACTTGTCTTCGGTGCTCTCGGCATAGTAATCAAAGCCCAAAAGCCAATCAAATCTTTTTGAAATATAACCTCCTACGTCAAATGCGCCACCAAAAATAAAGGAATTACTTCCCCTAAATTTTTCCTCTGTAAAACCATTATTTTGAGTTGTAAATACCTTGCCCGAAAAGAAATACCTCAAGTAGCCTATCTTCACAAATGGTTCTACAAAAAGATACTTATCATTCTCTTTGTTTTCAAACCTAAACTGATAGTTTAATTTTAAGGAAAGCAGAAAATTGTTGGAGTAATGAGCATAATGATAGTAGGCGAGGGAAGGTCTCAGGTTTAATTGTTTTGTTAAAAGCCTTTTCTTTTTTTCCTTTTCAGCTTTCCATAAATTTAATCCATAATCTACTTCTACTCCAGGTCTGAAACCTAATTCTCCAAAATAATTTATACCAATATTTCTGTCTGCGCTGTCTGCTGAAGACTGCGCAAATAAGAAGATAGAGGAGAAGATTAGGATTACTGTTGTTATTTGTTTTTTCATTTTCGGATAAGCTCTATTACCTATACTTTTATTCATCGTGTTCAAATTCTAACCACTTCTTTTCCACGTAAGCAAAATCATTAATTAAGTTATTTCTAATCATCATTAATTTTCTAAACCCAAGCGTATCAGAAGTATATTTTAGGGTCATTCCTATTCTTTCCATTCCTGAGGTTTCATAGAAAGAACCGTAGTCGCAATCAAACGGATTTCCTTCTACGTCATCGGTGAAAACTGAAAAAAGAAATAACTTTTTTGATTTTGTTGTTGGGGCTTCATATCCAAATAGCCTATAACTTTTCCTCATAGTCGCCATTAAGAAGACTGTACTATCTTTTTCTATTATTCCATGAAGGTATTTATCGCGAATTAATGCAGGTTCCTCTTCTTCAATCTCTTCGACTTCTTCAATTGCTTCCACTGTATTTTCCTCGAGTGCGGGAGTAATCGGTTGAGGATTATCTATCCTTTCTAATTCCTCTTTTTTGTCTTGGTTTGAACTCTTTTCGAGATTGCTATTACAAGAAATGGAAAGTATTAATATTCCGATATAGATAATTATTTTGATTTTCATTTTTTTGCCTCTAGGGCGTTTTTAGCTATTATTTTCGCATGGCTATCTATTTTTCAAGTAGAGTGCATCCCGCATCGGATAAGCATCACTAACAAGTATCTTCCACTATTCAAACACCAATCTACAAAAAACAAACAAAATACAAAAACAAAAGGCGCAACTCCCGTTGCGCCCCTGCTAAAATAATTGCCAAACTATTTGTTCTTAGAGAAAATGTGCGAAAAATAAAAAATCTAAAAACTAAAAATGGAAGGTTGTAAAGTGTTTGGCTTTACAACTCTACAACCTTCCCATTTTGAGAATTATCTCATAATCTGAACATAGCCAGACATGATTTTACCACCTTCGTAGCGTAAAACGTAGAAGTAAGTACCGTCAGGTAAATCATTACCACGCCATTTTCCAACCCAGTTATTCTTGTAATCTGTCGTCTCAAACATTGTGATACCACGACGGTCATAGATACTCAAAGAGTTGTTTTCAAACTGCTCTAAGCCTTCAATCATGAACTTATCGTTTACACCGTCACCGTTAGGAGAGAAGCCCATTACTGGTCTAGGTGCATCACATTCTACATAGATATTAGCCGTTGCACTCGCGCAATCTTCACCAACACATAAGTAGTAAGTCAACAAGTCATCGCCACAGAAATCTTCTACTGGACTATACATAATCGTATTGTCAAAGTTAATGTCAATGTAGCCGTAGTTCGGCGTTCTCTGTACCCCAAAGTCTGTGATAGAATTTGTGATAAGGTCATTTTCCGTTACTTTTAACAAGACAGGAACATTGATTTGCGTTGTATAGAAATCATCGTGTACCATTGGTGCAATGGTATTTACTGGTTGTGTCTCAACAACTGTGATAACCAATAAAGTCGTATCACATACTCCAAACTCATCGCAAGCAATAACAGTCAAGGCATCTTGTCCTTCAGCCACACCTGTGTATTGGAAACAACCGCCTGGCGCTAATGCCAAACCTACATTGTCACATGTTCCACAGATGAATTCAACATTAATATCGTCACCCGGTAATTCAGCCGTATCTGGACAGAAAGTACCCGTTTGTTGATTAGGAATTGTAATTTCAACAGTTTCAGTTGTCAAACAATTTCCGGTCACTGTAAGTGTATCTGCACATCCATTTGCGTCTGTAAAAATCAAAGTATTCAACCCTTCGTTTATCAATAACTGTGTGCCTAATGGTGTGAAAGTAGAGCTTACAATCAAATCACCTGTAGCACCCGTAGCATCTTGAGTCACCAACATGTTGCCATAAGTACTGCCCAAAAGACCGCCACTGATAGTTTGTGTTGCCTCATCAATAGACCATTGCCCGAAGAAGTCTAAGCTATTCATCAATGCAATTAACTCTGCGCTGTTGTTGAATGTACCCGTTTGAGGAACACCGTCAACCATCCAAGAGGTCATCGTATAAGGTCCGTTTTCGCCCGCATCAGGAATAAGTTGGTAGTTATAAATGAAGTTTGTATCAAAATTACAACCAATCAACGAGCTAGCGTAATCTGCACCGTTCAAGCTAATATCCCAATCAATAACTGTCGAGAATGGAACATCTAAACAGTAGCCGATAGGAGCAGTACAGTCTGTTGTACCAGCATTTCCAATTTCAGCCACAACTAAAGTAGGACAACCCGTCGGGTCACAATCTTCAATTACTTCATAAGTGAAAACCGTTTCACAAGCATTAGCGTCGCCAACCGTTACACTGTATGTACCAGCTGCCAAGCCAGTCGCCGTATTGGTAACCGAAATGTCAGAAGACCAAGCGTAATTGTATGGTAATGTACCACCAATTACATCTAAAGTAATCGTACCGTCGTCACCGTCACAAGTCTCATTTGTTACTGTTTCGAAAACAAACATTAACTCAGGAGAGGTAATCGTGAAGTTTTCTACAGCAGTACAAGTAGTTCCTACTTCTGAGATAGTCACCGAGAATTCACCAGGGAATAGGTCAGAAACAGAACTTGTCGTTGCGCCCGTTGACCAAACATAAGTATAGTCTTCAGTCGTTTGAATTTCAGCCGTACCTGTTTCTTCGCCACCACAAAGGATGTCTTGACTAGTCGCAGTATAAGTCAAATCACATGCACTACAATCTAAGTCAACTGTGATGTTTTCCAATACTCCTGTACATCCTTCTCCGTCAACAACCGTTACGCTAAATACGCCAGCGAATAAGTCCGCTGCTGTTGCATTTGCGGATACATTTGGAGACCAGAAGTAAGTTAAATCGCCTGCGCCGCCTGCCACTGTCAATTGAATGCTACCGTCGCCACCGTTACACGTTTCCTGCGTAACAATAGGAGTAATAACAATAGCTGCTGGTTCTGTAATGAACACGCTTAAGTTAGCAGTACAATTACCGCTTTCTTCGGTTACAACATAATTACCTGCTGGCAAGCCCGAAAGTGGGGTAGTACCAACAAGAGTATTCGAACTATTATATACATTGTAAGTCGTACCCGTCGTCGAACTAATCTGACCGTCAGCGGCACCGTTACAAGTTGCATCGCTTACACTTACATCGCTGTTTTCAAGTGCAGGTAGTTGAGCGTCAGAAATAGTGAAAGACTCATTTAAGATACAGTCCGTTCCATTATCAGTAATAGTTACGGAGTAAGTTCCCGCAGTCAAACCAGTAGCAATCACGTTATCAGAAATACCGTCTGTCCAATCAAATGTAAATGGACCTTCACCACCAACAACACTGAAACTTACGCTACCAATACCAAATCCACACAAGTCATCCGCCGTTTCTACACCAGACAATGCTAATGCACAAGGTTGAATAACTGGTGTTACCGTTATGTTTAAATAAGTTGTATCACAATCCGTTGTCGAGCCATTGAAGCAGTTAACAACACAAATCTTGTCAGGAGACAATCCTTCAAATCCGTCTGCCGCTGTCAATGTCAAACAATTATCATCTAAGTTACTTGCTAAAACTGTACTTGCATTACCTGCATCACAGAATGAAGAAGAAGTAATCGTTCCTTCGATATTGAAAACGCTTTCGTCGATACAGTAATCAGTTTGACCGTCAGCTAGTGCGACATCAACTTCATCAGAACAACCGCTTTCCTCAATGTCAAAGTAGATTTTTTCATCACAATTGTCTACATTTGGAAGATTGACAATCATTAAGTAACTACCTGGAGGCAAGTCCGTTACCACGTTTCCTACTTCGTTTTGGTTACCATAGTTTGGTAATAAAATGAAGTCGTAAATATTTTCTGAAAGTTCTGTCGTAATCGTGATAGAACCATTGTCATTATTACAGTCTGAATCTACAATAACAATATCATCAATCACGATGTCAGGACAATCACAGATGTCGTTTACAGTAATGATTTGAGATTGGAAAACACTGTTTCCACAATCATCTTCTGCCAACCAAGTGCGCGTTAAAACATAACCACAATCCAAAGCCTCTTGTGTTTCGATGAAAGACAATTCAGGGTCAGCACAGGCATCAGTTGCTGTTACGTCAGCTGCTTCTGGTACAATATCGCCCGCTGCTAAGTTAATCGTTACATCCGCAGGTACACCTGTCAATACGGGTGCTTCTGTGTCTGTGATGATAACGGTTACACAGTATTCTGATTGATTACCACAAGGGTCTTCTGCTTTCCAACAACAGTCCATACGAATGATAAAACCGTCAACTTCGCAGTCTCCCAATTCTGTCATTTCCATGAAGTTTACCTCCAAAGGCTCGTCTACACAGTTGTCGATTGCTGTCGCTGGTGCATCCATTAGATTTACCAAATCAGAACAGTCATAAGTCAAAGTACTACCACTTGGTAAACCTACCAAGTCTGGGTGGTCTACAGTAACAACTGGTCCCGTCGTATCAATAACTGAGATTAATTGTTCGTGTGTGACAACATTACCACAATCATCTGTCGCAGCCCAATTTCTTTCTATCGTAAATTCTGTGGCACATGCACCAGGCACGATGCTTTCTTCAAATTCGATTACTACTTCATAGCAATCGCTAGTAGGAGTAGGGTCAACTGGTGCAGGAACGTTTTCATCACATTCCAAAGTCAAATCAGCAGGTAAGTTGGTCAATTCCAATTCAGGAACTTCTACCACGATAGTCTGCATTTCCATAATTTGGTTGCCACAGAAATCGTTAGCCACCCAAACACGTAAGATTTTGTAATTGCTACAAGTATCACCGATAAGCGTCTCACCAAAATCAATCATTACATCGTAACAGTCGCTACTTGGTTGAGGGTCAGCTACTGGTGGAATTTCTTCCGTACAATCAATTGTAATATCAGCAGGAACGCCCGTCAATCCTAATTCTTCTACTTCTACTGTGATAGTTTGCGACTCTGTTGTCGAACCACCACATTCATCTGTTGCGGTCCACGTGCGTACTATCTCATAAGTCTCACAAATAGAGTTTAAGACAATCTCTGAATATTCTAATTCTACTAAGTAACACTCGTCATTAACAGTAGGAGTCGCAGGTTCTGGAACATTGTCGCAAGTAACTGTTACATCCGCAGGTACGCCTGTGATTTCAACATCTTCTACGATAACGTCAATTGTGTATTGTTCCATAGCCATTTGACCACAGTCATTCATTGCTGTCCACTTGCGAATGATTTTGTAATCTTCACAGATGTCTCCAATTATAACTTCTTCAAATAGAGTATCGAAACCGTGACATTCATGCGAGTAAGTGACCATTGGTGGGTCCATTAAATCTGCACAATCAAGTGTTACATCAGCAGGAACTCCAAAGATTTCTAACTCTGGTGTCTCAATATAGATGTTGTATTGTTGCATGGTCATATTACCACAATCGTCCGTCGCTGTATACTTACGCGTGATTTTTACCACATCACAAGTATCACCAATCACTGACTCATCAAACTCTACCATGATGTCTTCCACACAGTTATCTGTTGCTGTGAGAATAGGTGCATCAGGAATAGTATCCGCACAAGTAATAGTAATATCAGCTGGTACCATGCCCACAAGGACAGGTGCTTCATTGTCACTTACGACAAGATAAATGTTTAATGTATCTGCATTTCCACAGTTGTCTGTAGCAATCCAACCACAGTACATTTCTTGTAAGAAACCACCTTCTGTACAATCACCGATAGTGATTAAGAAGTCTTCAAAAGTTACCTCTGGGTCTGCGTCACAAACATCTGTAGCTTCTACATCATCTGCGCCATAAACAGGAATATCATCATTGCAAGAGAAGAAAATCGTGTCACCGTCCATGAAACCAAGAAGGTCAGGATTTACAATTGTAATAACTGGTGCCGTATTATCTGTTGCATTTAAAGTCTGTGTGTGTGTAGAAGAATTTCCACAATCATCTGTCGCTACCCAGGTACGCACAATCGTGATACCAGAACAGTCACCTGTTGCCGTATCCATTGTTTCAGTAAAAGTAATAGCTACATCTGTATCGCAATTATCCGTTGCTGTCAAAGTAGGAGGAGTGCCAAAGTCAGGGTCACCACAAGAAACATCTTCGTCCGCAGGAGGATTAACAAAAGCAGGCGCCGCAGTATCGCGGAAAGCGACAGAGTAGTCTTCGATAGTCTCACCAGATGCCAAAGCAAATTGTGCTGTACTTCCCGTTATAACATCTGCATCACTGTCAAGCAATTCATCACCGCCTTGATTTGCTGCTGCATAACCTAAACCTGTAGGTAGGGCAGGAATACCAAAAGTTAAAGTGTAATCACCCTGCGGTAAAGACATAAAGCTATAAGCACCCGTTATGTCTGTTGTTGTACTTTGAGCAATAGCATTACCCGCCATGTCTTGACCTGCGAGAGATACAGGAACACCTTGAAGACTTGCTTCGCCCGCTGCAAAAATACCGTCGTTACAATCTTTCCATGCAAAACCCATAATATTTCCGCCTGCGAAAATAACACCTGCGTTTACATTTGTAACAGGAGTAGGCGTAAGTGCATCCACTGTAAATGTTGCTGTACTTCCACTGATGTTTACATCACTGTCCACATTATCATCTGCACCTTGGTCTTGTGTACTGTATTCAAAATCAGTAATGCCAGCCGTTGTTGGGTCAAAAGTTACATAGTAATTTCCAGAAGGAATACCTGTAAAGATGTATGCACCGTCACCAGTTGTCGTCGTTGTGCCGATTACGACATCATTGTCATCAAATAATGTGACTGTTACGCCATTGATTGTAGGCTCTGTACCTTGCTGGATACCGTCTTCGTTCACATCAGTAAATACAAAACCAGAGACAGAGGTCATTGCTTGTACAAATCCACCGTCAACTACAACAGACATCATCGGGTCAAAACCTGTGATAGTTACTGTTCCTCCTGTTGAAATGTCAGAGTCAACTGTATCGTCACCACCTTGGTCTTGTAGAGTTGGACTTAATTCATCCAAACCGTCAATATTTGTCGTCTCATCAAAAACGACCGTGTAATCATCAGCGATTACGCCAGTAAATACATAATCTCCATTAGAGTCTGTCGTCGTAGTTGCATAAACATCACCGTCGCTATCGATTAAAGTAACGGTAATACCTTCAAACATAGTATCGTCTACATCTTGGATACCGTCTTCATTATTATCAAGAAAAGTAGTACCAGTTATTGTTCCTGTCGGTTGGAAAAAACCTGCATCAAAATCTGCCGTTGGCGTAACAGCTGGGTCAAATGTGAAAACATTTGTCTCACCTGCATTTGCATCTGCATCACTATCTATAGTATCATCACTGCCAGCGTCCATTGGACTACCGCTTAATCCGGCCAAATCTAAATCATTAGTCGTCGCATCAAAGTCAATGAAATAATCACCAAGAGGTACATTTGTAAATGTATAAATACCAGAAGCATCTGTTACTACAGTTTGTTCAGGTATTGTATTTCCGTCAATGTAAAGTAAAACTGTTACATTGCTAATTGCTGTCTCCATAGCGCCGCCTTGGATACCATTCATATCCAAATCATTGAATACAAAACCACCAATAGAACCTACTGGCGCAGCCAAACCACCGTCAATATCTGCATCGCCATTAGCTGGGTCAAACACAAAAGGGTCAGAATTCATCGTCGTTGCATTGATATCACTATCAAGAGCATCATCGCCACCAGTATCCATTGTAGAGAACTCGTACATTAATCCTGTCGTGTTTGTTGTTGGGTCAACATTGACGTAGTAAGTTCCTGTAGGTATATTTATGAAGTAGTAATCTCCATTTATATCGGTTGTAGTGGTACCAATAAGTACATCACTACTATCAAATAGGTTTATGGTAACTCCTTCTATACCACCTTCATCATTTACAGCACCGTCTTGGATACCGTCGTCATCGTTGTCATAGAAAATAGTACCACCGACACCTGCAATAGGGTTTAAGTTATCAGCCGTGAAACCAGCATCCATATCGTGAGAAACCCAACCTTCAGAACCCGTCGTGAAAAAGATAGAAGGATATGTCGTAAAAGCATCACCTGCAACACCAGAAGGCGTCATGATGATATCACTATCATTACGGTCTGGGTCAGTAAACATTCCTGTATTAGCGACCGTGATGTATGTGTTTCCGTTTAAGCTACCGTCTGTGATGTCGAATTGACCACCTTCACCAAATACTAAGTAGTAATCTGTATTCAATGCCAAGTCAGCTCCACCAAAAGAATAAGTACCATTCGCGTTACTCATTGTCGTGCTAATCTGAACACCAGTAGCATCATACAATGACACATTGACATTTGGCATAACAGCCTCGTTACCGTCTTGAATACCGTCGCTATTTGCATCATTCCAGATAACACCACCTACTTCAGAAGGTGCCGATTCTCCTAAGGTAATCAAACCACCCAATCCATTTCCTTTCGAGAAAGTAGAAATGTCAGAAGTAGAAGAACGATATAAAACATAACCTTCTGGACGCACTTCACCCGTTTCACCATCCATCCAGTTTACACCACCAGAGTTGAAAAGAGTACTATAAGGGTCAAGAGAAGTTGTTGCTATTTGATTAGAACCAGGGAAGATAGCTAAGTCACCTTGAGCTGTTTCGATGTGTGGAGGAAAAGGAATATTATCGCTTGGCCCAGCGAATAAATCCATAAAGTAAAACTCTCCACCGCCAGGACCTTGTGCATTACCTGCACCACCTGAAGTGAAAGGACCTGCTGTTCCATTTACTTCTTGTTCATATGTTCCTGCATTATTGTATAAACGCAAGATATCACCACCAGACACAACAGATAGTAGAGGCGTTTCACCAGCTAATGGATAGTTGCGGTAACCAATCTGGTGTCCCGTTCTATCCATGAAACCTAAAACTAAAGAACCATCTGCATCAAATTGAAAATCAGACAATAAAGGAGTAGGGTAAACCACAGTTTCTGTACCTGTACCACTACAAGTAGTAGGAATAGTGCTTTCCCATGGATACCATCCTGGGAAGTTATCACAGTTATTTTCGTTAGCAGCATAGCCTTTTGTATAGTCTAAGTCTGCTGTTGCTACTTGTGTGAATGTTGTACCGTCTAAGCGATAAACATATGCTGTCAAGTCTGCTGCTGTACCACCTGCTGTACCGTCACAGTTACCACCGACATAAACTTGACCACGGTGTACATTAACTGAGAAAGGGCGAAATTCTCCATTATTACATGGGTCCGCAGGTAAAGTAAAGCTAGTGACATCTGCTGCCGTTGGCGCAGTTGCTGGGTCGTTATCGCTATCTAAATCGATACGATAGACATTTTTGTCAAAAAGGTTAACGAAGTAAAGCGCATTTGCGATTTCATCAACTGCAATGGCTCCGATACCTTCTTTACCTACTTTGTCATAAGCGATAGCATCATTTGACGGGTCATTGACCAAGTCAGGAAGACCACGTGTCACGTTGTCGTCAATGCTACCTACGTTTATGCCAATAGTCGCAACATCTACAAGAGGCGAGAAAACTGGCACATCGATGTCCGTAACATCTACTTCGTAAATACCACCCAAGCCAAGAGGTCCAAGACCTGTATGGCGCTTAATGAAAGCCGAAGTATATAATTTTTGAGTAAATCTATTGAAAGCCATACCGTATACAGAACCTGTCTGGCCAGCATTTGCTAGTTCTAGAGGTTCAACAGTACTACCAGTGTAATCCCAACGGAACCAAACAACTGTTTTTTCAAAAGAAGGATTTTCAGCATCATCTGCTGGAGGGACTACTGGGTCTGGATTACCATTGACGAAGCAAGTTGCTGCCATGAATGGATTGTCTCCATAAAAGTCTTCTGCGAATGCAAAACCTGCATCTACATCACAACTTGGCACCATAGCCATTTGAGTACCTGTCGTATTATTTACGCCGTCGCTACCACCTTCTGTGTATTGCTTGAGAGAAGATAAATAGGTCGGCAAGTGAAACTCGACACGGTATTGGTCACCGTCTGTCAAACCACTAAATGTGTAGTGACCTAGTTCGTCAGTAGTTGTACTACTCACGAGGACACTCGCACCGTCTACACCCGTAGGTGCAAAAAGGTGAACATCAACATTGGGGATACCGACAGTACCACTGTCTTCAATACCATCATAGTTGAAATCACCAAAGGCAGTACCGCCTAAATTGCCGGGACCGCCTACACATTCTGTCATCATAGCCGCCATTGGGGAGGGGAGCGCGGCGGTAGACTCGAAGTTAGAATTGGAAATTAATTCTTGAGGAAAGCTTTGCACTAAAACATTTTGCAAAAGTTTCATCTGGTTTGTGAAAAAACCGTGTTCGTGGGATTGCTCTGTCTTGGCATTAATACCATCAACATTGGTAAATATTAGCATTAAAACTAATAGTACGGATGATACAGAGACGTAGAATTTACTCATAACAAGTATAAATTTGAGTTTGGCAAAAAATACCTACGTGGATTTTCAATAGTTTGTAACAGTTTGAAATCCAACGAATTATGCAGTTGTGTTAATTTGGATACTGCACGTCTTCGACGTAGATGTAAAGTGTGTGTTCAGAATAGTTGTTACAGAAAATAGGATAGGAAACAGTGTAATTCAGTTAGTTAAATATAAATAAAATACACATTTAAAATATCTATATTCAAAAACTGTGACAGAATCAATGATTTTCGATTATTTTTTCGATTCTTTTTGAATTAGATGAAGAAACTCAGGAAAAGCTATGTATTATAAGGAGGGAGAGAAGCCGAATTTTCTAGACGGCTTCTTGAAAAAATTATTTACGTTGTTTTCTTTGTGCGAGTTTTGCAAAAACAACATCTTATATTATTTGTTTACGTACAAGAATAGTGCCTTTTAAATAGGTTAATAAGGTTTAATATTATTAGACTTTGGACGAAGGATGTTGGATATTAGATTTTAGACAAAAAAACGAAATGTAGTAAAAAACATTTGTTTAATTTTTTGACACTCAATGTGAAACGATTTATTTTATTTTACATGTGTTTGCGTCTAGTGTCTAATATCTTCTGTCTAATTTCTAAAATATTAGAAGTCAGATTTTAAAAATATATAATGGATAAAAACTATAATTACTACGTTATTTTTAAGCCTTATGGTGTGCTGAGTCAATTTTCGCGACCAGAACCACATCATAAGACTTTGGCAGATTTGGGCTTTAAGTTTCCCAAAGATGTCTATCCTGTGGGACGACTAGATAAGGATAGTGAGGGACTTTTAATATTGACAAATGATAAGAAACTCAATCACCAATTATTAAATCCTGATTTTGCACATAGCCGCGCTTATGCTGCACAAGTAGATGGACAAATGACCGACGAGGGTATCGACATGCTGGAAAACGGAATTGATATTAAGCTAGGAAAAACGATGTATCGTACTATGGCTGCAAAGGCTAAGTTATTGCCGGAGGGGATTGGTTTGCCAGAGCGCGACCCACCTGTTCGGTATCGTAAAATGCTTCCGACGAGTTGGATTGAGTTGACTTTAATTGAGGGTAAAAATCGTCAAGTACGTAAAATGTGTGCGAAAACGGGTTTTCCTGTTTTGCGATTGGTACGCACGCGTATTGAAAAATTGCATTTGGAAGGAATGAAATCTGGCGATGTTAAGGAAATGGAGGGAGCGGATTTAAGAGGTTTGTTGGGAGTGTAGGGATTTAATTTATTAGATTTTAGTTGAGGTTTCTTGTCTATTTTTTCTGCTTCTTTTGGGGCGCCAAAAGAAGCAGAAAAACGAAAACTCAAAGCAGAAACTTGGCAAAATACCAATCCTCAGCTTTATTTGAGTAAAATCTCACTCAAACAAAATCAAACATACATTACCTCATAAAAGTCACTTTCTCCTTAATATCCCCACGACGCCCAGGAATCTCAGGCATATTATGATACCCCATATAAAAAAGCCCCAAGCAACGCTCCCCTTTAGCCAAGTTTAAAAGCTCTTGAGCCTCCGAAACAGACTTTGGAGAAGACCAATAGCAACCAATATTATGAGCCGTACAAGTCAACCACATATTCTGTACCGCCATAGCCGTCGCCGCAACTTCTTCCCATTCAGGCACACTTTCCGCCGCATCTCTTTGCATACAAATAGCAATAATGGTAGGGGAGAGCATTGGCTTTTTTAAATTTTTCTCATACTTCTTTTCTGAATAACTCGCCGCAGGCGTATTGTCTTTGTACCAAGTTGCCATAAAATTTGCCAAGTCTTGTCGTGCCTCTCCTTGTAAAACCTTAAACCTCCAAGGTTCAGTTTTTCTATGATTGGGCGCCCAATTTGCATTTTCTAAAATCTCCATAATTATTGCATCCGATATCTGTTCTTCCGTATATGTTTTTGGAAAAATAGAACGTCTGTTTTTTATAAGTTGGGCTAAATTATCAGAATGCATCATTTATACTTGGCTTATTTATTGTTATTTTTATAGTATGTAAAATACGGCATATAGCGAATGCTCACAAAACTAAGCAACAAAGCTTTCTTTTTTCAATTTAAGCAGAAAAATTCTCTTTTTTTTGAAAAAATGAAAAATATGAAACGTAATTCTGTCGTTGTATTAAAAATTATCTTAGTGTTCTTTTTACAATAATAAGTGGTAAAGAGTAAGTAAACAAAATTTAATTTTTAATTAAACTAAAATACTTTTTAAAATGTTTGATTAGTACTTTAATAAGTCAAAAGAAAAGCTTACTTTTAGCCAAAGAAAACCAAACCCTCCACATTCACCTAATTATGAATAAATAGTCACATTTATATGATGCAACATTCTGATTCGATGACGGATTACCCTTCTACCGAAGCGTTTAACTGGGAAATAGTTGCCCAAAAAGCTAAAACAGAAAGAGACTTAGCTTTTTTACGAAAACGAGAAGTAGAACTTTCAACACCTGTTACGCAACTATACGGAAGTTTGGACAGTGGTCGCCAAGACAAGTTGAAAAAAATACAAAAAATCATTGCAACCAAAGAATCTTATTTAGACAATCTTTTGGGAACAATCAAAAATCATTAGAAAAAGCCCTGCGCATATTGTGTAGGGCTTTTTTGTTGGAGAAAGCATCTTTTTTAGAGGATAATTGTTTTAAAGTCAGAATTCAGGCATACATAAAGTAATCAACAAATGACAGACGCTACAAATACAAAAGAACAAGAAGAATTTTGGTC